>NZ_JALIDZ010000005.1:0-300000 GCF_025397915.1 Microbaculum marinisediminis | reverse complement strand
ATTCCCGGCCGCCGCCGGTCTCCTTCTCGCCGCCGAAGGCACCGCCGATCTCGGCGCCGGACGGGCCGATATTGACGTTGGCTATGCCGCAATCCGATCCGAGCGCCGACACGAATGTCTCGGCCTCGCGGACGTCATTGGTGAAGATGCACGACGACAGGCCCTGCGGCACGTCGTTCTGCATGGCGATCGCCTCGTCCAGAGCATCGTAGGTCATGACGTAGAGGATCGGCGCGAAGGTCTCCTCGCGCACCACGTCCGTCTGGCCCGGCATCTCGACGATGGCCGGGCGAACATAGGCACCGCCGGCCACCGCGTCGTTCACCGGCTCGCCGCCATGCACCGTGCCGCCGCTCTTGGCCGCGCGGGCAATCGCGTTCTGCATGCGGTCGCGCGCGGCCTGGTCGATCAACGGGCCCACCAGCGTTCCCGCATCGAGCGGATTGCCGATCGGCGCCGTGGCATAGGCCTTCACGAGCCGCCCGACCAGCTCGTCCTTGATGCTCTCGTGCGCGATCACGCGGCGCAGCGACGTGCAGCGCTGGCCGCAGGTGCCGATCGCCGAGAAGGTGATGGCACGCACGGCGAGATCGAGGTCCGCGGTCGGGCCGACGATCATCGCGTTGTTGCCGCCGAGCTCCAGGATCAGCTTGCCGAAACGGCCGGCGACCTTCGGCGCCACCGCCTTGCCCATGCGCGTGGAGCCGGTTGCCGAGATGAGCGCCACATCCGGCGACGTCACCAGCGCCTCGCCGACCTCAGCGCCGCCGATCACGACCTGATGCAGGGCCTTCGGCGCATCGCCGAAACGCGCCATCGCCTTCTGCAGGATCTTCTGGCAGGCCAGGGCCGTGAGCGGGGTCTTCTCCGACGGTTTCCAGATCACCGCGTCGCCGCAGACGAGCGCCAACGCCGTGTTCCACGACCATACGGCGACGGGGAAGTTGAAGGCAGAGATGACGCCGGCGACCCCGAGCGGATGCCAGGTTTCCATCATCCGGTGACCGGGACGCTCCGAGGCGATGGTGAGGCCGTAGAGCTGGCGCGACAGGCCGACGGCGAAGTCGCAGATATCGATCATCTCCTGGACCTCGCCGAGGCCCTCCGAAACGATCTTGCCCGCTTCCAGCGAGACGAGCGCGCCAAGCGCCTCCTTGGCCGCGCGCAATTCCTCGCCGAGCAGGCGCACGAGTTCGCCACGCACCGGCGGCGGCACGGTGCGCCAGGCGCGGAACGCCTCGTTGGCCGCGGCGATCACCTCCACCATCTGGTCGGGAGAGGTTTCGTGCACCTCGGCGATCAGCGCCCCGTCGATCGGGGTATGAACGGCGATCGTCCCGCCGGAGATGTCCGCCGGCCCCAGGCCATTGCGGGAAATGATGTCGGAATACTGGCTCACGATTACCTCCCTCGTCTTTATCGACGACGGCATAACCGATCGCGGCAGTCGGGGGAAGCGCGGCGAAACGACCGCTACAGCGTCTTGATCGTCTTCAGCGCCCCGTCGAGCATCTCGCCCTTCTCATCCTTGAGCGCGGCCTCGATCAGCCGGCGCAGCCAGTCGGCGCCGTCGTCGCGGCCGGTCAGGTCGGGCAAGGCCGACAGTACGCGGTCGAACTTGGAGATCCCGCGTTCGTGGGTGTCGCTGTAGCCTTTCATCAGACGGCGGCAGCGCAGCACCTCGACGCCGAGATCGTAGTTCGTGGCGACCGTCTCCTTGGCGAGATCGAGCCATTCCTCGATATGGGCCATTTCGGTCCCATGACGCAGCGACCGCCGCCGCATCCGGCGCAAGCCGCCGAGGAAGTAGAGCGTCAGGAAGCCGCGCATCGTGTCCGTGCGCACGCGCCGTCCCCTGTTGACGAAGTAGTCGAGCGTGGACCTGAGACGAGACCGATTCAGGATGAAACGGCCAACGCCGGCGGGCAAGGTGCCGGCAATCTCCTCGATGCGCGGATGCATGAACTCGGTGACCTGCATCACCTGAGCGTCGCGAACGCCCATCTCGGTCTCGACACGCTCGAAGCGCGTGGCCCGCGTCTTCAGGTCGGCGACGCGGATAACGTCGTCATAGGTCATGGCGTTGGCGAGATATTTCGCGGCCTCGACGGTGAACCGGAAGCTTTTCGGCGCCCCGCCATTGGCAGCGTCGAACCCGTAGATCCCCTTCATCCGGTCGAGATATTCCCGCCCGTAGTCGATATCCTGATAGTCGACGACCTTTTCGAGCCCCGCCCGCATCATGTCACGGGCGTCGCGCGGGAAATCGAGGTCCAGGCTTTCCATGAAGCCGGACCAGGTCTTCAGATCCTGCGCCGGACCGGCAATGGCGTCCCCGGACGCCGCTTTCGCCACCGGCGCCGGTTCCTTGCCGAAGTCCTTCGCCCCGTCGGCCCCCGTCTCGCGAACCGCATCGTAGCCGGCGCGGAACGCCTTCAGGCTCGCCTCGCCGCGCTTGCCGCCGTCGGCCGAGACGGTCTTCTCGAAACTCTCCTTCGGGAACGGCAGAACCTCGGAGCCGGCGAGCGCGCCGAACAGGCTCGCCGAGATCACGCTGCCGTTCGCGACCGCGACCCTGTCGAGATCGGTGCCGAGGAAGCGCTTCGAGGCGGCGCGGGCCGCTTCGATGACCGGCGCGGAATCGCCGATACCCGAGCCCGGCACGATCTTCTCCATCACCGCCAGCGTGCGATCGGTCGATGCGATCAGCGTCGTGCGATCCGGCGAGACGAAGCCGCGCTGCATCGCCCGGCCCGCCTCCATCAATTCCGCGGCAAGCACGATGTCGACGTCACCCGGCGAAGGCATCAGCGCCAGCACCGGCGTGCCCTCGCCTTCCCGGACCATCTCGACATAATAGATCGTCGCACCGGTGCGCTGGGCGACGCCGGGAACGGAGGTCGCCTGCGCATACCAGCCGTTGTCCTCGGCCACATGGACGATCCAGTCCGTGACCACGCCACCACCCTGCCCGCCGACCGCGAGCACGGCGATTTTGATGATCTCGTCTTTTTCCGAAACCGCTGCAGGCATTTGTCAGGCCACCTTGAATCCGAATGAGAGCCGGCCCGCATCGCGGCGACGCTGCAGCCGTTTCCTGAAATTGGCGCGCAGGCGGCCGATGAAGCGGTCCCACCGGCGCGGATTGTGAATGACGTCGGCGCGGTAGAAGGACGGGCAGAGAATGGCCGCATCGGCCACCTCGCCGCAGTTGCCGCAGGCGACACAGGACTGGTCGATCGAGGCCACCGGATCGTCGCGCAGGGGATCGTCCAGCCGCTTCACCGACAAGGACGGGCAACCTGACAGGCGCATGCAGGCGTGATCGCCCGTGCACACATCCTCGTCGACGCCGAAGCGCGGCTTGACCGACCGCTCGCCCCCGGCGATCGCCTTGGCCAGTTTCGGCCGCTCGCGGCGCTGCCGGTTCAGCATACATTCCGACGATGCGACGATGATCTTCGGGCCCTTCTCCGACGTCGTCAGCGCCTCGCGGAAGGTGTCGCGCATCTTGGTGACGTCATAGGTCCGATCGATGTGGCGCACCCAGGTGGCGCCGACACCCTTCACCGCATCGGTGATCGGATGCTTGGTCGATCGGGACCGGTTGAACGCCCGCGAAGACGGGATGTCCTGCCCGCCGGTCGCCGCCGAATAGTAGTTGTCGACGATCAGGATGACGCCGTCATGCTTGTTGAAGACGGCGTTGGTGACGCCGCTGCTGAGGCCGTTGTGCCAGAAGCCGCCGTCGCCCATCACCGCGATCGGCCGCTTCTTGGCCTCCACGTTGAAAGCCGAGGCGGACGCGGGTCCAAGGCCGTATCCCATCGTGCTCGAGCCGATGTCGAAGGGCGGCATGATCGAGAACAGGTGGCAGCCGATATCGGCGGCGACGTGATGCTCGCCGAGCTCCTCCTGAACCATCTTCATCGCCGCGAAGATCGGCCGTTCCGGGCACCCGGTGCAGAATCCCGGCGGGCGCGGTGGCACCGCCTTGGACAGATCGGGCACGAGCGGGGCCTCGGGCTCGTTGGGCGCGCGATCCTTGTCCCCGAGCAGGCTGCCGGCATGGTCGCGCAGGAACTCGCGGATCGAGCTCAGCATCACCGCGCCGGTATATTCTCCGGCCATCGGGAACGGGTCCTTGCCGCGCAGTTTCGTCTCGATGCCGGCCTTGTGCAGCATCGCCCCGAACGCCTGCTCGATATGGTTCGGCTGGCCCTCCTCGATGACGAGCACGGCGTCCTTGTCCTTGGCGAACGCCAGGAATTCCTCGTCGATCAGCGGATAGGTGACGTTGAGCACGTACAGCGGCACGTCGGTATTGCCGCGGATGTCGGCAAGGCCCAGCCGCTGCAGCGCGCGGATGACGCCGTTGTACATGCCGCCCTGCAGGACGATGCCGACATTGCCGCCCTTCTTGGCCTCCTTCGGCCCGAAGAACTCGTTCAGGCCGCGCTCGCGGATGAACTTCACCGCCGCCGGCCAGCGTTTGTCGATCTTTTCCTTCTCGTGCTGGAAGGAAGCGGGCGGCAGCACGATGCGGCTGAGGTCGCGCTGCGGATTCTCCAGCGCCTCGGCGAGCGCCATCTCGGGCTTGCGGTTATCGCGTGCCTGGAACCGGCCGTGCACATGGCAGGCGCGGATGCGCATCTCCAGCATCACCGGCGTGTTGGAGGCCTCCGACAGGTCGAAGCCCTCGCGCACCGACTTCACGATCATCTCGAGGTTCGGCCGGGGGTCGAGCAGCCATATCTGCGACTTCATCGCGAACGCATGGCTGCGCTCCTGCATGATGGAGGCGCCCTCGCCGTAGTCCTCGCCGACGATGATCAGGGCGCCGCCGGTGACCCCGCCGGACGCCAGATTGGCGAGCGCGTCGGAGGCGACATTGGTGCCGACCGTCGATTTGAAGGTGACGGCGCCGCGGATGGGATAGTGGACCGAGGCCGCCAGCGTCGCCGCGGCGGTCGCCTCCGACGCACTCGCCTCGAAATGCACGCCCAGCTCGGCGAGAATGTCCTGCGCGTCGGCCAGAACGTCCATCAGGTGCGAAATCGGCGCGCCCTGATACCCGCCCACATAGCCGACGCCGCACTCCAGCAGCGCCTTGGTGACGGCGAGAATGCCCTCGCCGCGGAACTCCTGGCCCTCGCCAATGCGCAACTGCTGAACTTCTTTTGCAAATGACCGCTCGGCCATGAGCTCTCCTCCTTGATTGTCGCTGCCGATTGCGCGCGGCTGCGCTCAGAAATCGTGCCGCCGTACGTTGCGCAGGACCCGCGTCAAAAGGCCGATCAGCGTCTCGTACTCGGCATCCGTAAACCCGGCGAACATGCGCTTCAGCGACGCGTACATGACGGGCCAGACCTCGCGGAATGACTCGCGTCCCTTCTCGGTCAGGTGCAGTTCACGCACGCGCGCGTCGCCGCGCCTGTTCTTGCGCCGAACCAGGCCATCGCGCTCCATGCCGTCGAGCGTGCGGCTCATGGTCGACTGCTCGGTGACGGCGAACACCGCCACCTCGTTGACCGTGCTGCCCGCCATCACGGTGAGGATGGCCAGCACGCGCATCTGCAGGGTCGTCAGACCGTGCTCCTTGATCTGCCCCTGCAGATCGATGTTCCAGCGCGCCGATATCCGGTTGATCAGATAGGGCGCGAAGTGGTCGAGGCCGATCTCGCCGATCGAAGGGACCCGGTCGAACCGTTCGGTCGGCTGGGTCTCCACGGGGAAATCCATGGGCTTCGTTTCCATCGTCGCCCTCAGCCGAGACGTTCGGCCAGCGCAAAGCCCGAGCCGCCGCCGAGACCCGGCCCCGGATGCGTGGACGCGCCGATCTGGTAGAGCCCCGCGATTGGCGTCTTGTGGTTCACCGTGTCGGCGAACGGCCGCCAGATGAAGAACTGGTCGATCGCGCAGGAGCCGCCATACGGATCGCCGCCGACGAGGTTCATGTTCATCGCTTCGAGGTCGGCCGGCGAGTAGCATGTTCGCGCGACGACGTTCTCCTCGAACCCGTCGATGTGGGTCTTCAGGATCGCCTCGACCCGGTCGGCATAGGCCTCGCGCACGGCCTCACTCCAACCGCCGTCGGCCGGAACCTCGATCTGGCCCGCCGCATCTCCCTTGATGTGGCGCGGGGCCTCGGGAAGCTGGATCCAGATGATCCCCGCCCCGTCCGGGCAACGCGAGGGATCGAGCGCATGCGGCTGCCCGACGCAGATCGTCGGCACTTCCGGCAACATACCGCGCTCACATTCGTTGACCGCCTTCGACACGCCGTCCAGGCCCGGCGTCAGATGGATGAGCGCGACCTGGTCCAGGCCCTGGCTCTTCCATTTCGGCGGGCTCTTGAGGGCGTAGTGCATCTGCATGTCGCCCTTGCCGTAGCGATAGTCGTCCGCATGGCTCTTGGCGGCGGGATCGATGGCCGCGCTCGGGATAAGTCGGCCGTAGAGCTGTGTCGGTGTCACCGAGCAGATGACGCCCTGCCTGGCCTCGATCGTCTCGCCACTGGCAAGCTTCACGCCGCTCGCGCGCCCACCGGTGACGAGGATTTCGGCGACGTCGGCGCCGGTGCGCACCTCTCCCTGCCGCTCCCTGATCAATCCCTCGAATGCCTTCACCGCGTTCGCCGCCCCGCCCTTGGCGATCGGCGCGCCGGCGGCTTCCAGCGCGAAGGCGACGACCCGGGCCATCTCGCCGGAAAAGGCGCTTTCCGGCCCCAGGCCCGCATGCAGCACCCACGGCGCCAGCATGTCTCTGAGCAGATCGGACTTGAACCGCGTCTCCAGCCAGCCGCGGCCGGGGCGAAGTCCTTCGCCGAGTCGCGCCGCCAGCCCGCGAAGTCCGCGCCGCCGCATCTCGCGGAACAGGAGCTTGAACGTACCCCACGACCACAGCGCCCCGCCGAGCAGACCGAACACCAGCGCGGCGTCGCGCTCGACGGCTTCCACCTCGGCGCGGTAGCGGTCGCCGTCGCCGGGGCTGAGGTCGTTGAACCGGGCGACGTTCGCCGCCCGATCCGTGGTCAGTACCAGACTGCGCCCGTCCGGGGTGACTACCCCGGTCGGGTGAGGCGTATGGGCGAAGTCGAGCCCGTGTCGGGCAAGGTCGGCTCCGAGCTTGCCGAACGCCGGCGACGTGATGAAAAGCACGAAGGTCGCCGCCATCATGTCGTGGGTATAGCCGGGCGCGGTGATCTCGCCCGACTTGATGCAGCCGCCGGCCACATCCTCGCGTTCCAGGACAAGGACTGTCTTGCCGCGCTGACCGAGCAGCGCGGCACAGACGAGGCCGTTAATCCCCGACCCGACGACGATATAGTCCGGTGCGACGGCCATCTTGCCGCTCCCGCTTCCGCGAACTCAGCCCTTCGGGACGAGCGCCAGCGCCCGGATCGGGCTGCCCGTGCCGCCGACGAACTTCAGCGGCGCCGCAATCAGGACGGCCCCCTTCGGCGGCAGCTTGTCGAGGTGGGCAAGGCTGGCGAGCCCGTAGCGGTTGTTCTTGTGCAGCAGGTTGTGCGCCGGATAGGGCGGCTCGAACCCGCCGGCCGCGCCGGCATCGGTGCCGACCGTCTCGGTGCCCCAGCCGACGATGCCCTTCGAAATGATGTACTCGACGCAGTCGACCGACGGACCGGGCGAATGCGGGCCGTTCTCGTCGGCGTTGAGGAACTCGGCCCGGCTGCGGTTGCGCGGCCACCAGTCGGTGCGCATCAGCACCCAGCTGCCCGCCTCGATCTCGCCGTGCTCGGCTTCCCATTCCTTGACCATGTCGGCGGTCAGCAGAAAGTCCACGTTCTCGGCCGTCTGCTTGGAGCAGTCGATGACATTCACCGGGGCGACGAAATTCTTCACCGGGATGGTGTCGGTCTTGCCGTCTGCGTGGTCCTTGCCGGTGACCCAGTGGATCGGGGCGTCGAAATGCGTGCCCGAATGCTCGCCCAGCTCGTACCAGCTCCACGCCCAGAACGGGCCGGCGTCGTCGTAGTGCGAGATCTCGTGCACCTTCACCTGCGGCGTCTGCTGGAAAATGTCCGGCAGCTGGATCAGCGGCGTATCGGGACCGAGCGGCACGGCGAGGTCGACGACGTCGACGTCGCCGGACACGAGCATGGAACCCAGTTTGGCGAGTGTGTCGGTAGATGACATGATTGCAAATCCTCCCGGGGTCTGCGCCCCATTTGCGCCTGGTTTACAGTCTCGCGGGGCCGCGCCCCGCTCGATATGTCGTGGCCAGATTAGTCCGGAATTATGCATTTGCAAATGTCTAACGTTGAAATAAACTCCTCCACAACAGATGGCGACCGACACGAACGCCACGAACAAGAGCGAAATCGCCGGCCAGAGGGAGTTGAAAAGGCGCATGGAATTCGACGCCGTATTCATCGGCGCGGGCCATAACGCGCTCGCCGCCGCCATACACCTGGCGACCCGCGGATGGTCCGTCGGCATATTCGAGAAAGGCGACAGGGCGGGCGGCGCGATTCGCACCGACGAGGCTACCCTTCCCGGCTTCCGGCACGACCTGTACGCCACCAATCTCGGGCTGTTCGCCGGGTCAGCATTTCACGGCCACTACGGGGAACAACTGGCAAAGCACGGCCTCGCCTACGCCCCGGCTGAGCATTGTTTCGCGAGCCCGACACCGTCGGGCACCTGGTTCGGCGTCTCCAAGGATCTGGAACAGACGGTCGCGCGCGCCGAACGGCTGTCGAAGACGGATGCGGCGCGCTGGCGCGCCATGTTCGCCGAGTTCGGTGGCGACGCACCACACCTGTTTTCCCTGCTCGGTTCACCAATGACGGCATCTTCCCTGCTCAAGACGGGCTGGAAGGCGTGGCGCGGCAAAGGCCTGGGCTGGATGCTGGACACCGCCAAGATGCTCAGCTCCTCGCCGCGCGAATTCCTGGAAGCGAACTTCGAATCCGAGGAAATCCGTGCCGCGATGGCCGCATGGGGCATGCATCTCGACTTCGGCCCGGACGTGGCCGGCGGCGCACTCTTCCCCTATCTGGAAAGCATGGCCGACCAGAGCTTTGGCATGGTCATCGGCCAGGGCGGCGCCGACACCATGATCAAGGCGATGGTCTCGCTGCTGGAATCGCTCGGCGGCACCGTCCGGACCGACGCCGAAGTCACTGAAATAAAGAAAACTTCCGGCCGCGCCGACGCGATCGTTCTCGCCGACGGCGAGGTCATCCGCGCCCGCAAGGCAATCGTTGCCGGCGTCATGCCTCGGGCGCTCGTCGGGACGCTCCTCGACGGCGGCACGGGCAATGCGGCATTCGATGCATCCGCACGCAAATTCCGCCACGGCCCCGGAACCATGATGGTGCATCTTGCCATGTCCGATCTTCCGGACTGGTCGGCGAGCGAGGAACTGCGGCGGTTTCTCTACATCCATCTGGCCCCCGACCTGGACATGATGGGACGGGCCTATTCCGCTGCTCTTGCCGGCGATCTGCCGGCCGAACCGCTGCTCGTTGTCGGACAGCAGACGGCCATCGACCCCAGCCGCGCACCGGAGGGAAAGCATACCCTCTGGGTGCAGGTGCGCGCCCTGCCCGCGGAAATTCGCGGCGACGCGGGGGGCACCATCACGGATCGGGACTGGAGCGCCGTCGCCGAGCCCTATGCCGACCGCGTCATCGACATCATCGAACGTTACGCGCCCTGCACCAAGGGCAAGATCCTTGGCCGCCATGTCGAAACGCCGGCCGATCTCGAGCGCCGCAACCCCAACCTCGTCGGCGGCGACAGCGGCGGCGGCAGCCACCATCTGAGCCAGAACTTCGTGTTCAGACCGGTTCCCGGCTGGGCGAAGTACCGGACGCCGGTCGACAATCTCTACATGGTCGGCGCCGCCACATGGCCCGGCGGGGGTGCCGGTGCGGGATCCGGATTTATGCTTGCGAAAATGCTCGGCGGCGGCTGAGAATTGGGATAGGTAGCCGCTTGACCTATGCACTTGCATATCTCTAATCTTGAAACAATTGGGGAACAGTAACCGTCACCGGACTCCGGGACAAAGATGCGGAATTCAAGGGGCGGCCAGCGCCGCGCCGACAAGGGAGAGAGGAATGCCGCTTACAAGACGTGATCTGATGAAACGCGGCGCCGCCGGCGCCGCCTTGCTGTCCACCGCGCCATATCTGTCGCGCGCGCTCGCACAGACGAGCGACCTGACGATCGCCTTCAACGTCAACCTGCCGTCCTTCGACCCGACCGTCGGCCCGTCGGCGGTGAACCCGACGATCCAGGGCATCTACCAGTCGATCTTCGACATGTATATCGGCCAAAAGCCCGACCTGTCCTTCCAGCCGGGCATCCTGACCGACTGGGGCTGGAACGACGACCGCACCAAGATCAACATGACCGTGCGTTCGGACGCCACCTGGCACGACGGCTCGCCGGTCACGCCGGAGGACGTCGTGTGGTCGCTGGAGCGGGCCGGCAATCCCGAGACCGGCAACCCGATCCAGTTCGTCTGGAGCAAGATCGGCGGCTTCTCGATCGACGGCAACGTCGTAACCGCCGACGTCAAGGAGTTCGAGCCGACCCTGTTCAAGTGGATGGCGTTCCTGACCGGCTACGTCATGCCCAAGGCCTATTACGAGAAGGTCGGCGCGGACGGTTTCGAGGAGAAGCCGGTCGGCTCGGGCCCCTACATGATCGAGCGATTCGAGCGCAACGCCTACCTCGCCCTGAAGGCCCACGAAGGCTACTGGGGCGGGCCGGCGGCGTTCAAGTCGGTGATCATCAAGTTCGTGCCCGACGCCTCCAGCCGTGTCGCCGAAATCGATTCCGGCAAGAGCCAGGTCGTCTTCGACATCACCTATGACGAGTTCGACCGCCTGAAGGCGAAACCGGGGCTGACGGGCGTCACCACCCCGACCTCCGACATCGCGATGATCTTCATCAACGACGTCGAGCCGATGACCGACAGGAACGTCCGCCTCGCGGCGAGCTACGCCATCGACAAGCAGCTACTGATCGACCGCCTGCTGAACGGCTACGGCGTGAGGATAGACACCCTGCAGACGCCGGAATACGCCGCTTTCGATCCCACGACGACGGTGCCGTACGATCCCGAGAAGGCCAAGGAACTGCTCAAGGCGAGCGGCTACTCGACCGACAACCCGGTCAAGTTCAAGATCCAGACCACGCGCGGCTTCAAGCCGAAGGACTACGAGATGATCCAGGCGATCGTCGGCATGTGGCGCAAGGTCGGCATCGAGGCCGAGATCGAGGTCTACGAGATCGCCAAGCACTACGAGCTGCGCGCCGCCGACACCCTCGCCCCGGCCGCCTTCTACAACTGGGGCAACGCGATCGGCGATCCGGCCACCTCGACCGGCTTCGCCATGTTCGGCCCCTCGCCCCACTCGGTCTGGGACGGCCAGGAGATGATCGACATGATCGGCCCGCTCTGGGGCGAGCCCGACGAGGAGAAGCGGATCGCCGGCTACAGGCTGGTCGACAAGAAGATCGCCGAGGAAGGTCTGGCCATTCCGCTTCTGCAGTACGTCCAGCCGATCGTCTTCTCCGACAAGCTGTCGGTCACGCCCAACGTGTCCGGCGCCGTGCTGCCCTATCTGATGAAGCCGGCCGGCTGACCGGGTAGGATTGCGAGGGCGGACATGGAGCACTGCGACGCCGCATGACCGCCCTCCGCGCCATACTGACGCGAGCTTTGATGACGGCGATCACCCTGTTCGGGGTCGCTGTCATCGTCTTCGTCGTCATCCGCGTCGCCCCCGGCGATCCCATCGCCATGATGCTGCCGCCCGGCGCCAGCGATGAGGACATTGCCCGGCTCAGAGCGCTCTACGGTCTCGACAAATCCATCGTCGAGCAGTTCTTCATCTGGCTCGGCAACGTGCTGCACGGCGACTTCGGCACGTCGATCTCGATCCGCCAGCCCGTCGCCAGGATCGTTCTGAACCGCCTTCCCGCGACGCTGGAGCTGAGCTTCCTGGCGATGACGTTCGCCATCGTGTTCGGCGGCTTCCTGGCATTCACCGCCACCCGGTATCGCGAAAGCCCGCTCGAGACGGGGATCGACCTCATCAACGGCATAGCCCTGTCGGTGCCGGATTTCCTGTGGGGCCTGGCGCTGATCCTGCTGCTTGGCGTAGCCTGGCCGGTCTTCGAGATCTCCGGCCGCGTGTCGCCCTCGCTCGACCTGCCCTTCGCCACCCAGTTCTATCTGATCGAGAGCATCGTCCGGCTGCGGCTCGACATCACGCTCGACCTCATCGATCACATGTTCATGCCGGCCCTCGCGCTGGCGCTGCCGCTGGCGGCCGTCATCGCCCAGCTTCTCAAGGTCTCGCTCAAGGAGACCATGAACCAGGACTACGTGATGCTGGCGCGCACGAAGGGCTTCACCGAGGGCCACGTCATCACCCACGAGGCGTTCCGCAACGCGCTGCTGCCGACGCTGACGCTGACCGGCGTCCAGCTCACCTTCCTGATCGGCGGCACCGTCATCATCGAGCGCCTGTTCTCCTACGAAGGGCTCGGCAATCTCGCCATCGACGCGGTCATCAACCGCGACCTGCCGCTGATCCAGGGCATCGTGCTGCTGTTCGCCGTCATCTTCGTCGGTATCAATCTCGCGGTGGACCTGCTCTACACCCTGCTCAATCCGAGGCTGCGTCATGGCTGAGGCGGCGATCCGGCATCGCAGGCCCCTGTCGTGGCGGCTGATCCTGTCGGGCGGCTGGCTCGCGATCGTCATCATCTGCGCTGTCTTCGCGCCGCTGATCGCCCCGCACGATCCGCTCGCCCAGGACCTGTTGCTGGAACGGCTGCCGCCGATCTGGGTCTCGGGTTCGGAGCCCGGCTTTATCCTCGGCACGGACGGCCTCGGCCGCGACGTGCTCTCGCGCATCATCTACGGCGCACGCATCGCGCTGACCGTCGCCTTCGTCGCCGCCACGGCGGCCTGCGTGTTCGGCTCGTTCATGGGCCTGATCGCCGGCTACTACCGCGGCTGGGTCGACCAGGTCGTCTCGCGTATCGTCGACATCTGGATGTCCTTTCCGCCGGTCCTGTTCTCGATCCTGCTGGTCGCGGTGCTCGGCACCGGCCTCCATTCGGTGATCATCGCGATCGCCGTCATCGACTGGATCCGCTTCTGCCGCGTCGTGCGCGCCGAGACCCTGGTGCAGACGCGCATGGACTATATCGACAGCGCCCGGGCGGCCGGCTTCTCGCGCCTTTCCATCCTGGTGCGCGAGGTGTTCCCGAACGTGCTGCCGACCATCGTCGCGCTCCTGTCGCTGGAGATGGGCATCGCCGTCATCGTCGAGGCGATCCTGTCCTTCGTGAACCTGTCGATCTCGACCGACGACCCGACCTGGGGCGGCATGATCGCGGAAGGCCGCACCATCATCCATTTCGCCTGGTGGGTGCTGGTCTTCCCGCTGATCGCCCTGTTCCTCACCGTCCTTGCCTTCTCCCAGTTCGGCGAAGGCCTCAAGGACCGCTTCGATCCGGTGCTGCGATGAACCCAGCAACGGACGGGAACGCCTATCTCGACATCGACGATCTGAGCATCGTCCTGAAGCATCTGCCGTCACAGCGGCTGCTGCGATCCGTCGGATTGCACGTCAAGCCGGGCGAGGTGCGCGGCCTGGTCGGCGAGAGCGGCGCCGGCAAGTCGATGATCGGCAAGACGATCTTCGACATCCTTCCGCGCGCCGTCGAAATCGTCGAAGGCAAGGTGACGCTCGGCGGCGAGGACCTGCTCGCGCTGCCGGAATCCGCGCGGCGCAGGGTGATCGCCCGCACCTCGGCGCTGATCCCGCAGGATCCGCTGACCGCGCTCAATCCGGTGCGCCGCATCGAAAGCCAGATCACCGACCGGCTGACCAAGATCCTGGGGTTCTCGAAAGCCGATGCCCGCGAGCGCGCCCGCACACTGCTCGACGAGGTGCATATCCGCGACCCCGAACGGGTGCTGAAGGCTTATCCGCACCAGCTCTCGGGCGGCATGCGCCAGCGCGTGCTGATCGCCGCCGCATTCGCTGCCGAACCCAAGCTGATCGTCGCCGACGAGCCGACGACCGCCCTCGACGTGACGGTGCAGAAGCAGATCCTGCGGCTGATCGCCGAGATGCAGGCCCGCCACCAGACCGCGCTCCTGTTCGTCACCCACGATCTCGGCGTCGTCGCCAAGATCTGCCAGAACGTCACGGTGCTCTACGGCGGCATGGTGGTTGAAGATACCGACGTAAAGGCCCTGTTCGCCAACCCACGGCACGCCTACACCAGGGCACTCATCGCCGCGACCCCACGCTACGACTGTCCCGAAGAGTCGCTGGTGCCGGTGCCCGTCGCCGTGATCGAGGCGACACGCGCCGAGATCGCCGCCGCGGATACGGCCTGGAGGGCGGGCCGATGACGGCGCTGTTCGAGGTGGAAGGCGTCAAGATCGCCCTCCCCGACCCGAACCGGAAGACGCTGCTGGGCCAGATGCCGATGGTCGAGATCCTGCACGGCATCGATCTGACGATAGAGGAAGGCACGGTGGTCGGCCTCGTCGGCGAATCCGGCTCCGGCAAGTCGACGCTCGGGCGCGCACTGGTGCGCCTGCTCGAACCCGTCGCCGGTTCGATCCGTTTCGCCGGGACAGACATCACCCATCTCGACGACGCGGCGCTGCGCCCCTACCGGCGCGACCTGCAGGTGATCTTCCAGGATCCTCTGTCGGCGCTCAATCCGCGCCTGACGATCGGCACCATCATCGGCCGGCCGCTGATGCTGCACGGCCTCGCCAAGGGCCGTCGCGAGGCGCGGAGATTGGCCGAGGAAGCGCTCGATCACGTCGGCCTGCCGACGGCCTTCGCCACACGCTACCCGCATGAACTTTCGGGCGGCCAGCGCCAGCGCGTCGGCATCGCCCGCGCAATCGCGACCAAGCCGCGCTTCGTCCTGGCCGATGAGATCGTCTCGGGCCTCGACGTGTCCAGCCAGGCCCAGATCCTGACCCTGCTGGCCCAGCTCAAGGCCGAGATGAAGCTGACCATCGTCTTCATCAGCCACGACCTTTCGGTCGTCCGCCGTCTCTGCGACCGCGTGGTGGTGCTGCGCCATGGCGAGGTGCTTGAAAACCGTCCGACCGGCCCGCTGTTCGAGCACCCCGAGCATCCCTACACGGCGGAACTGAAAGCCGCGATCCCGCTGCCCGAGGTCGACGGCGACTGGCTCGGCGCCTGACGGGACGGCGTGTCCCATGCATTTCCCGCTCACTGGCGCGAAATCGCCAGGTTGATCCCGAAAGCGATAAGAACGCCGCCGCCGACGCGCTCCGCCCAACGCCGTGCGTGTCCGACTTCGGTCAGACACCTGGTCACGGTATCCGACAGCACGATGCAAACCGCGTCGGTCAGCGAAAACAGGACGTTGACCACCGCCCCCAGGGCGACGATCTGCGCCCAGAGGGGAAGCGACGCCGAACCATCCGTGAACTGCGGCAGAAAGGCCAGATAGAACAGCGCGGTCTTCGGATTCAGGACTTCCACCAGGATACTGTCCCGAAACGCCTTTCGCGCCGCCGGGAGCGCCTCTGCGACCGGTCGGGCCGAATGCTGTCCGGCACCTCTGAAATACCGGATGCCGATCCAGATCAGGTACGCCGCTCCCGCAAGCTTCACCGCCAGATAAAGCGCCGGAACAGTCTTCAGCACGATTGCCAGCCCGAAGGCCGCCGCCAGGATGTGAACGTAGCCGCCGATATGGAACCCAAGCGCCGAAAGCCAGCCCGCGCGACGACCTCCAGCGACCGTTTGAGCAGCGGCATAGAACATGCCCGGACCGGGCACGCAGGCAAAAACCGCCGATGCGACGAAGAAGGGCAAGAGCAACTCAAGCGAAGGCATCACGATCGTCCTGTAGGCCCTCCGACCTGTAGGCCCTCCGACGATCGTACGCCGGGCCTTCAAGGCCCAACAGCCGCTGCCCGGGCGTCAAAAGGACGCCCTTTTATCGGATTTTCGCCCAACCGATCGGCCGCACGGAAAAGGAACTGCGGCGCGTTGACATGACGACTGATTCATGTCTCATAATACTGTCAAGAAAGCGTGCAAAACCTTCGATCCGGCCCTTACTCGATAGGCGATCCGGACGCGAACCATGGCGGCCCGCCCGTGCCCCGGACGGCCGCTTCAACCGGGAGGACACTATGGGGACCTTCAGATCCGCCGCGCTTGCGGCACTAACCCTGACAATCGGCGGGCTGACGATCGGCGGCGGACTCTTCACCGCTCAAGCCGCCGACGACATCGTCATCGCCCACGTCTACGGCAAGACCGGTCCGCTCGAGGCCTATGCGAAGCAGTCGCATACCGGCCTGATGATGGGCCTCGAATACGCGACGAACGGCACCATGGAGATCGACGGCAAAAAGATCGTCGTCATCGAGAAGGACACGCAGCTGAAGCCGGACATCGGCAAGGCCGCACTCGCCGAGGCCTTCGGCGACGACGACGCGGTGCTTGCGGTCGGCCCGGTTTCCTCCGGCGTCGCGCTCGCCATGGCCCCGGTCGCCGAGGAATACGAAAAGATCCTGCTGGTCGAGCCGGCGGTCGCCGATTCCATCACCGGCGAGAACTGGAACCGCTACATCTTCCGCACCGGCCGCAACTCCTCGCAGGACGCGATCTCCAACGCGGTGGCACTCGGCAAGCCCGGCGTGAAGATCGCGACGCTCGCCCAGGACTACGCCTTCGGGCGCGACGGCGTCGCCGCCTTCAAGGAAGCGCTCAAGAGCACGGGCGCCGAACTCGTCTTCGAGGAATACGTGCCGACCGATACCCAGGACTTCACGGCGAGCGCCCAGCGCATCTTCGATGCCATGAAGGACCAGGACGGGCGCAAGTTCCTGTTCGTGATCTGGGCCGGCGGCAACAACCCCATCGGCAAGATCCAGGCGATGGATCCCTCCCGCTTCGGAGTGGAGATCGCGACGGGCGGCAACATCCTGGCGGCCATGAAGGCGTTCAAGGCGCTGCCCGGCATGGAAGGCGCGACCTACTACTACTACGAGATCCCGAAGAACCAGATCAACGACTGGCTGGTCAAGGAGCATCAGGCCCGTTTCAACGAGCCCCCGGACTTCTTCACCGCCGGTGGCATGGCGGCGGGCATCGCGGTCGTCGAGGCCATCAAGAAGGCCGGCTCGACCGACACTGAAGACCTGATCGCGACCATGGAAGGCATGGAGTTCGCGACTCCGAAGGGCAAGATGATGTTCCGCCCGGAGGACCATCAGGCACTCCAGTCCATGTATCACTTCAAGATCAAGGTCGACCCGGACGTCGAGTGGGGTATCCCCGAGCTCGTCAAGGAGCTGACGATCGAGGACATGGACATACCGGTCCGCAACCAGTGACCTGAAACCGGCCGGGCGGCTGCCAAATACCCACCGCCCGGCGCATTTGTCCGGCAGGCCGATCCCCGCTTTAGCGGGAACGAGCGGCGAGTAGCGAACCTGTCCTTAGCCCGCTCATCCCCGCGAAAGCGGGGATCGGGAAGCGATCGGCACTATGCCGACAGACGAACGGCCATGACCGAACATCCGGTACTCGAAACGACGGACCTGACGATCCGCTTCGGCGGCCATGTCGCGGTGGACTCGGTGTCCTGCGCCTTCCAGCGCGGCACCCTGACCGCGATCGTCGGGCCGAACGGGGCGGGAAAGACCACCTATTTCAACCTGATCTCGGGCCAGTTGAGGGCGAGCGCCGGCCGGGTGACGCTGAACGGCGAGGACATCACCCGCTTGTCCGTGCCCGAGCGCACCGAGCGCGGCATCGGCCGTGCCTTCCAGCTCACCAACCTGTTTCCGAACCTGACCGTCCGCGAGAACGTCCGGCTGGTCGTTCAGGCCGTCTCGGGGCGTCGCTACGATCTCTTCTCCCGCGCCGGCAGCCATGTCGAGCTGATCGAACGCGCGGAACATGTCCTGGCCGAGGTAAAGCTGCTGGACAGCGCCGACCGCACCGTCGCCGCCCTCCCCCACGGCGACCAGCGCAAGCTCGAGGTCGCCCTGCTGATCGCCTTGAAGCCGCAGGTTCTGATGTTCGACGAACCGACCGCCGGCATGAGTGTCGATGAGGTTCCCGCGATCCTCGACCTGATCCAGGGCCTCAAGGCCGATCACGACCGCACCATATTGCTGGTCGAGCACAAGATGGACGTCATCCGGTCGCTGGCCGACCGCATCGTCGTCCTGCACAACGGCGCGCTCGTCGCCGACGGCGATCCGCAGGCGGTGATCGCCTCGCCGATCGTGCAGGAAGCCTATCTGGGCATGGAGCCGGCCGATGCGTGACCTGCTGACGCTCGAAGGCGTCCACACCCACATCGCCCAGTATCACATCCTGCAGGGCGTCGACCTGACCGTCCCCGAAGGCGGGGTCGCGGTCATGCTCGGCCGCAACGGCGCCGGCAAGACGACGACGCTGCGCACGATCATGGGCCTGTGGGGCGCCTCCGCCGGCACGATCCGCTTCGACGGAACCGATATCACCAGGCTCGACACCCCGGCGATCGCCCGCCTCGGCATCGCCTACGTGCCCGAGAACATGGGCATTTTCACCGATCTGACGGTGCGCGAGAACATGATCCTGGCGGCGACCGGCGGGGCAATGGAGTCCGCCCGCCTCGACTGGATCTTCGCACTGTTTCCGCCGCTCAAGACCTTCTGGGACAAGCAGGCCGGCAACCTCTCCGGCGGGCAGAAGCAGATGTTGTCGGTCGCCCGCGCGGTGATCGAGCCGCGCCGCCTGATCCTGATCGACGAGCCGACCAAGGGCCTGGCGCCGGCAATCATCAAGTCGATGACGGCAGCACTCGCCGAACTCGCCAAGACCGACACCACGATCCTGCTCGTCGAGCAGAATTTCGCCATGGCCAGGAGCCTCGGCCAAACGGTCTCCGTCATGGACGACGGCCGTATCGTCCATTCCGGCGACATGGCCGCGCTCGCCGCCGACGCCGGCCTGCAGGAGAAACTCATGGGACTGAGCCTGGAGGCCCACCAATGAGCACCCCGCCAGCCGGCGACACCTCCATCGCCCCGAAGATCGAGCAGGCGTCCCTCGCCGAAAGGCTCGGCAATTGGGCGCCGCTCCTGCTGGTGCCGGCGCTCGCGATCGTCGGCCTTGTCGCCATCGCCAACCCGGCGACCTGGATCACCCTCACCGCGGCCGGCCTGGCCATGGGCATGATGATCTTCCTCATGGCGTCCGGCCTGACGCTGGTCTTCGGCCTGATGGACGTCATCAATTTCGGCCACGGGGCCTTCATAGCTATCGGCGCCTTCGTCGGGTTCACGGTGCTCGGATACCTGTCCGGCTGGACCGACGCCGCTTCGGTCTGGCTGAATCTCGCCGCCCTGTTCCCGGCAATCCTCGTCGCCATGCTCGTCGCCGGCGGCGCGGGCTATGTCTTCGAGCGCCTCGTCGTCAAGCCGGTCTACGGCCAGCACCTGAAGCAGATCCTGGTCACCATGGGCGGCCTGATCATCGTCCAGCAGCTCATCCTGGTGTTCTGGGGACCGGACGCGATCCACCTGTCGCGGCCGCAGACCCTGCGCGGATCGGTGGTGATCGGAGAGGCCGCGATCGAGAAGTACCGCCTCGTCGCCGTCGTCATCGGCCTCGCCGTGTTCGTTTGCATGCGGCTGGCGCTGAACCGCACCAAGGTCGGCCTTCTGGTCCGCGCCGGGGTCGAGAACGGCGAGATGGTCGAGGCGCTGGGCTACCGTATCCAGCGGCTGTTTCTGGCCGTCTTCATCGTCGGTTCGGCGCTTGCCGGGCTCGGCGGCGTCATGTGGGGGCTCTACCAGGAGACCATCACCGCGCACATGGGCTCGGAGATCATGGTGCTCGTCTTCATCGTGGTCATCATCGGCGGCCTCGGATCTGTCGAGGGCTGCTTCATCGGCGCGCTCCTGGTCGGCCTGCTGTCCAACTATGTCGCCTTCCTGTCGCCCAAGGTCGCCCTGGTCTCGACGATCGCACTGATGGTCGTCGTCCTGATGTGGCGCCCGCAGGGGCTCTACCCCGTCGTCAAGGCGAAGTGAGGCCGGCCATGCTCGCAAACCTCCTGTCCGGCGATACCCCCCGCAGCAGGGTGCTGACGATCGTGCTCCTGGTGATCTTCGTATCGCTGCTGCTCGCCCCGTTCCTGTTTCCCGGCACCCGCTCGCTGGAAACGGCGGCGCGCATCTGCATCTTCGTCGTCCTGGTGGCGAGCTACGACCTGCTGCTCGGCTATACCGGCATTGTTTCCTTCGCCCACACCATGTTCTTCGGCATCGGCGCCTATGGCGCGGCGATCGCGCTGAACCACCTGGGCGCGAGCTTCGGGTCAATCCTCGTCGGCGCGATCGCCGGGTCCCTGGTCGCCGCCGGCCTGGCGTTTCTGATCGGGCTGTTCTCGCTGCGGGTGAAGGCGATCTTCTTCGCCATGGTGACACTCGCCGTCGCCAGCGCCTTTCTGGTGCTGGTCTCGCAGCTCTCCGGCCTCACCGGCGGCGAGGACGGGCTCAACTACAAGATCCCGCGCGAACTCACGCCCGCCTTCAAGCTCTTGGACGACAGGCTGTTCGGCGTGCGCGTCGACGGCAAGCTGCTCGCCTACTACTTCGTCTTCTTCGTCTCGCTCGCCCTGTTCCTGCTGATGCTGCGCTTCGTCAATTCGCCGTTCGGCCGCGTGCTGCAGGCCGTCCGCGAGAATGCCTTCCGCGCCGAGGCGATCGGCTATCGGGTGGTGACCTACCGCACGCTCGCGACCGTCCTGTCGGCGATGATCGCCGCGCTCGCCGGCGTCCTGCTCGCCGTCTGGCTGCGCTATACCGGCCCGGCGACGACGCTGTCGCTGGAAATCATGGTGGACATCCTGCTGATGGTGGTGATCGGCGGCATGGGCACGATGTACGGCGCGGTCATCGGCGCGACCATCTTCATCCTCGCCCAGACCTACCTGCACGAGCTGATGGCCGTCGCCTCCGACGCCACGGCGCCGATCCCGCTGCTCTCCGCGCTGCTGTCGCCGGACCGCTGGCTCCTCTGGCTCGGCCTCCTGTTCGTGCTCAGCGTCTACTTCTTCCCCGCCGGCATCGTCGGGCGCCTGCGCGGCGCCGAAAGCCAGTCGGCCAAGTGAGCGGCGTCAGGTGAGCGGAGACATGCACGTCATCGAGGCCGGCGAGGGGCGTCCCCTCCTGTGCCTGCACGGCTGGTCCTGCCACGGCGGTTTCTTCGGGCCGCAGGTCGAGGCGTTCCGCTCGGTCGCCCGCGTCGTCACGCCCGATCTGCCGGGCCACGGACGAACCGGCCGGGATGGTCCCGCGCTGACCATCGAGGCCGCCGCCGACGCCGTCGCCGGCTATATCGCCGAGCGCGGATTCGAGAACGTCATCATCGTCGGCTGGTCGATGGGCGCGCATGTCGCCTACGCGATGATCAAGCGTCACGGCACAAGCCGCCTCGCCGGTCTCGTCGCCATCGACATGACACCGAAGGTCCTCAACGACGACGCCTGGCATCTGGGCCTGAGCGACGGCCTGGACGCCGCGCGCAACGTCGGTGTCCGGAAATCTATCGAACATCACTGGCCGGAAATCGCCCCGCGCATCGCCAAGCGCATCTTCGCCCGCGGCCTGCCCGCGGACCGAGACCTGCTGGCCTTCGCGGAACAACAGATCGCCGCAGCCGATCCGGCCATGCTGGCCCCGATGTGGGCCTCGCTCACCGCGCAGGACTTTCGCGACACGATCGGCCACATCGACATTCCAGTGCTGCTGGCCCACGGCGCCCGCAGCGCCCTGTACGGGTCGGATGTGGCCCGGTGGCAGCGCGATCGCCTGCAGAACGGCCGGCTTGTCGAATTTCCGCGCTCGGGCCACGCCCCGCATCTGGAAGAGCCCGCCGCCTTCAGGGCAATGCTGTCCGATTTCATGGGGTAGACGGGTCTGCGCGGACCGCACGGCCGAGACGGCCGGCTTGGCTAAAATCCCGGGGATCCGGTTTCCGTTTTGTTTGGACGAAAGCGGTTCACTGCCTGCGATACTCGCACAAGCCCCGTTCCGCATCGGATCGGCGAATGCGCGCAACAGGCAGACGAACGCCGGACAATCGGCATCGGGGGATGCGTGAAACACCCGATCGCAACGTTTTGCGTCCTCGCCGCGATCTTCGCCGCGTGCACCCTGTCCCCGGTTGCCGCGCAGGCGGGAGACCTGCTGGTAAAGCCCAGGAATCCGAAGACCATCTACCGCGCCCAGGACGGCGTCTACGAGCCGAGGAAGCTGAAATACCGGGTGTCGACGACGGCGGGAAAGCGGACATGGGTCCTGCGGTCCCGCAAGACCATGTTCACGGGCACTCCACCGTCCGGCAAGGCGCGGAAGCGGGCCAAGAGGGTCGTCGTCACCCCGAACGATGCCAGGATCGGCGCGCTGGCCCCGGGTATCTATGACTTGCGGCTCGTCTGGCGAGCGAAGGGCCGGGGCAACAAGCGTGTGAAACGAAATGTGTCGCTGGTCGTGGAAGGCGACGCCGCCGCCGGGCTGTCCTACTTCACCAATTCCTGCTCGGGCTGCCACGATATTGGCGTGAACAAGAACGGCCCGCGCCTTGGCGGCGTCTACGGGCGCAAGGCGGGCACGGTCCCGGGCTTCTCCTATTCGGATGCCTTGGTGGCGTATGGCGAGGTCTGGGAAGAGCGGACCCTGAACGCCTGGCTGAAGAATCCGCAGAAGCTCGTGCCGGGCGCCAATATGTACGTCCTGGTGACCGATCCGGTCGACCGCATGAACCTCATCGCTTACCTCAAGTCTGTGTCGCCCTAGCGCCTCACGCAAAGGTCGCGAGCCGTTCAGGCCCCGACATCCTCGACATAGACGAGCGCCCGCCCCTCGCACAGGCGGGTTCCGTCGGCCGTCTCGCAGACGGTCTCCAGATCGACCAGATGCTTCTCGGGCCGAAGCTTCGTGACGGTCACCCGCGCGGTCAGCGGCTCGTCGTAGGGCGCGGGCCGCAGAAACCGCATCTCCTGCTTGAGGTAGTTCGTGCCGAAGCCCGGCAGTTCGACGCCGAGCAGATAGGAGAACAGCGCCCCGATCAACGGTCCCGGCACATGCGAGGGCAGCGCCCCGTCGTGACCGGCAAGGGCGGCGAACACCGCCCGGTCGCCGGACCTGTAGGTGCGGGTGACGCTTGCGGTCTGGCCGCGCTCGAGCATCAGACAGCCTCCTTGCGCAGCCGGCATTCGCCCTGGAGCGTCACCTCGCCATCGGCCTGGCGGGCGATCGTGATCGTCAATCGAGCCGGATCGTCCCGTGTCGGCGCGATCGTGATGACCAGTGGCTCGTCGGCATAGGACGGGGCGGGAAACATCAGCGCCTGCCCGGCGTGCTCCGCCTCCGGCCAGTGCCGCCGGATCAGGGCCCAGACGCGCGAATAGAGCAGCATGCCGTGCGAGACGGTGCGGCCGAAGCGGGTGCGCGCCGAGAATTCCGGATCGACATGGATCGGATTGTCGTCGCCCGACAAGTCCGCAAAGCGGTCGAAATCCGCCTGTCGCGGCGTCCAGACCTCGGTGACGGCGGACGCGGTGGTCGTCATGGAACCAGCTTTCTGAGCATGTGCTTCTGGATCTTCCCGGCGGCGGTACGGGGCATGTCCGCGACCACGTGGTAGCGTTTCGGGATCTTGTAGGCGGCAAGCTGCTCGCGGCACCACGCCGGCAGCGCCTCGACATCGATGTCCATGTCGGGACGGGCGATCAGGAAGGCCTCGCCGACCTCCCCCCAGCGCTCGTCGGCGACGCCGATGACGGCGGCCTCCAGCACCCCGTCAAAGGCCACGAGCACACGTTCCACCTCGGCCGGATACACGTTCTCGCCGCCGGAAATGTACATGTCCTTGATGCGGTCGACGATGAAATAGTACCCGTCCGCGTCGCGACGGGCGACGTCACCGGTCTTCAGCCAGCCGTCTTCGGTGAAGGCGGCTTCGGTCGCTTCGCGGTTGCCGCGATAGCCGGGCGTCACGCCGGGGCCGCGGATCTGCAGCTCGCCCTCCCCCGCCCCGTCGATCACCGCGCCGTCGGCCGCGACGATACGGGTTTCGGCGAGCATCTGCGGCTTGCCGACCGAGCCGATCTTGCTTTCCGCATGGGCCCGGTCGTTCAGGAACACGGTCGGCCCGGTTTCGGTCATGCCCATGCCGTTGCAAACCAGCCCGCCACGGGCCGCGAAGGTGCGGATCAGCGGTTCCGGCAGCGGCGCGCCGCCGCAGGCGAAGGAGCGCACGGCCGAAAAATCGGTGTCGGCGAAGCGCTCGTGCAGCGCCATCGCCTGATAGATCGCGGGCACGCCGAAAAACGAGGTCACCTCGCCGCGGTCGACGAGATCGAGCACGTCGCCGGCATCGAATTTCCTCAGGATCCGGCTGCGCCCGCCCATCAGGAACAGGGGCAGCGTCGGCAGGTTGATGCCGCCGGTATGGAACAGCGGCAGGAAATTGAGCGACCAGTCGGTGGAGACGAGATCGACGGCCTGCGCATAGTTGACCGTGTTCGCCCAGGCCATCGCCGGGGTCTGGATGACGGCCTTCGGCAATCCGGTCGTGCCGGAGGTATAGAGCAGATACCACGGGTCGGTGGTCGAGACCGGCCGCGTGTCGAGGGGACCAGCCGGGCACTCGGCGATCAGCGTTTCCAGGTCTGCCTCGGCGGCGACGTCCGGCTCCATGCCGAGGCGCAGGAGCTTGCGGGCCTTGGCAAGCGCGTCGGCGACAGCCTGGAACGCGCCGTCGACGGCCAGGATGGTGATGTCGGCCTGTTCGACCAGCGGCAGCAATTCGGCCGGCGGCTGGCGCCAGTTGAGCGGCACCAGGATCAGCCGTGCCTTCTGGCACGCGAACAGGAAGACGAAGAAATCCGGCCGGTTGTGGCAGAGGATTCCGATCCGGTCGCCCTCCCGCGCACCCAATGACAGCAGGCCACGGGCAAGACGCTCCGCCCGTTCGTTGACCGCGGCAAAAGTCAGCTCCCGACCGGTCTCGTCGTCGACGAAGGCGACGTGATCGGGCGTCAGTTCGGCGCGCTTGGCGGTCATGTCGGTGACGTGAAGCAATGGTTCCTCCCTCGGCGCCTATCGTTTCCGCCGGCGTCTTCAGCGCCGGTCCACGAAAGCGCGCATACGGTTCGCGACATCGGGCCTGCCGACGAGCGCGCAGAACGTGTCCTTCTCGGCCTCGAGCCTCGCCGCGATCGCCGCCCTGCGGGCCTCGTCCCAAACGAGCCGCCGCGTCGCCGACAGGCTGTGCCTCTCCTTTGTCCGCAACGTCTCGATGGTCCGCGACACGGCCGCGTCCAGCGCATCCTCCGCGACCACCTCGCTCGCCAGGCCCAGCGCCAGCGCCTCCGGTGCCTCGATCCGACGGTTGAGCGCCTGGATCGCCACCGCCCGGGCCGGCCCGATCCGTTCGGGCAGCATCGCCGTCCAGCCGCCATCCGGCGCGAAGCCGACCTCGACGTAATAGGACTGCAGGAACGCCGCCTCGCTCATCAGAACGATATCTCCGGCGAGCACGAGACCGATCGAGCCTCCGGTCACCGGCCCGTTGAGGCGGGCGACGACCGGAAAGGGGAAATCGAGCAGATCGAGGATCGCGGCGTTGAGCAGCCCGACGATCCGCTCCGCATAGGCGCCAATGCCGCCGGACGTCTCGCACGATGCCAGAAAGCCGCCGATATCGCCGCCGGTGGAGAAGCTTTGCCCCGCCCCGGCGAGGACGAGCGCGAAGACATCGTGCTTTCGCGCTTCGGCGATCGCCCAGCGCAGATCCTCCAGCAGTTCGGGGATCAGCGCATTGTGCCGCTCGGGGCGATCGAGCGTGACGGTCGCCACCCCGTCCGCGATGTCGATGGTGACGAGCGCGGCGCGCATCGGGTCAGCGCTTCAGGCCGTTGACGATCATGTCGTGGGCGGCGTCGACGACGGCATCGATTGGCGTCGTGTCGCCCCACACCACGGCGCGCTCGCCGAGCGTCTTGGCGATGCCCATCAGCATCCAGGCGCGCACGTCCGGATCGCCGGGCCGGATCTCGCCGGCCGCATCCGCTGCCGCGAGCGCGTCGCGATAGCCATCGGCGAAGCTCTCGAAATAGGCCCGGTAGGCATCCGGATTGACGAACAGCGCCTCCTGGATGATCCGGTACAGGTTCGGATGCGCGGAAACGAAGGTGAGGAACCCGCGCAGCCCCTCCTTTTCCGCCGACAGCCGGTCGGCCGCCTCGGCCGTCGCATCGTTCAGGGCCTCGCGCAGAAGCCTCCCCATGTCGACGACCAGCTCGGCGAAGACCTCGTCCTTGCTCTTGAAATAGATGTAGAACGTGCCCTGCGCGACGCCGGCCTCGCGGGTGATGTCGGTGATCGAGGCGTCGTTGAAGCCGCGTTCGCCGATCACCTGTTCGGCCGCGCTCAGGATTGCGCGTCGCGTCGCCTCGCCGCGGGCGGTCTTGGGTGTCGCAGGGGCTTCCATCGCATCACCGGCTGAAACATGACATATGGTTCATGTTTCATGATGCGCGCGGCGCGCGGCCCGGTCAAGAGGCGGGCGCCGATTGGAGGCCGAATTCGGACCTCACATCGCGTTCATCGTCAGTAGGTCGTAGCTCGCGACCTGCTCGTCGTTCTGGTTGAACACCGCGACGTCCCATCGCACCTCGCCATAGTCGGCGTTGCGGCGCGTCTTCTGCTTCACCGTCAGCCGCACCCGGATCGAGTCGCCGGGGCTGACCGGCTTCTGGAAGCGCAGGCTGTCCAGGCCGTAGTTGGCGAGCACCGGCCCCGGATCGGGATCGACGAACAGGCCGGCGGCGAAGCTCAGGAGCAGATAGCCGTGCGCCACCCGTCCGGGGAAGAACGGGTTGGCGGCCGCCGCCGCCTCGTCCATGTGGGCGTAGAAGGTGTCGCCGGTGAAATGGGCGAAGTGCTCGATGTCCTCCAGCGTGATCTCGCGCGAGGCGGTGTGCAGCGTCTCGCCGATCTGCAGGTCGCCGAACGTGCGGCGGAACGGATGGACATTGCCCTGTATTTCCCGGGATCCGGGCACCCAGGCCTCGCCGATCGCCGTCAGCAGGTCGGGCGAGCCCTGGATCGCCGTGCGCTGCATGTAGTGCAGGACACCGCGCACGCCGCCCATCTCCTCCCCACCTCCGGCCCGGCCCGGACCGCCATGCACCATGTGCGGCAGCGGCGAGCCGTGCCCGGTCGCCTCCTTGCCGGTGTCGCGGTTGGCGAAATAGAGCCGCCCGTGCCAGGCGCCGGCGCCCAGCACCACCGCGCGGGCAACCGCGGGGTCACGCGTGAACACCGAAGCAACGAGGCTGCCCTGCCCGCGGTTGGCGATGGCGACCGCGTGAGCGAGATCGCGGTAGCCCATGACGGTCGACACCGGCCCGAAGGCTTCTGTATCGTGCGTCTTGGTCGCCGCGTCCGGATCGGCGCAGCGGAACAGCATCGGCGGCACGAAAGCGCCCTTCGCCGCGTCCGCCCCTTCCACCGTGAAGGCGTCGGGATCGCCGAACACCCGATCGCATTCCGAAGCGATGATCGCCGCCTTCGCCAGGACGTCGGCCTTCTGCTCGGCGCTCGCCAGCGCGCCCATCCGCGTGCCTTCCAATGCCGGATCGCCGATCACGGTCTTCGCCAGCTTGCCGGAGATCGCGTCGATCACCGCATCGACGGTGGCATCGGGCACGATTATGCGGCGGATCGCCGTGCATTTCTGCCCGGCCTTCACCGTCATCTCGCGCACCACTTCACGAACAAAGGCATCGAATTCGGGCGACCCCGGTTCCGCGTCGGGACCGAGGATCGAGGCGTTGAGGGAATCCTGCTCGGCGACGAAGCGGACGGAATTCTCGATCAGGTGTCTGTCGGAGCGCAGCATCAGCGCGGTCTGGGCCGAGCCGGTGAAGCTGACGACGTCCTGACAGCCGAGTCGCGACAACAGATCGCCGGTGCCGCCGACGATGAGCTGAAACGAGCCCTCCGGGAAAATGCCGCTTTCGATCATCATCCGGAAGCAGGCCTCCGTCAGGTAGGAGGTCGCCGTCGCCGGCTTGACGATCGCCGGCACGCCGGCGAGCAGCGTCGGCGCGAGCTTCTCCAGCATCCCCCAGACGGGGAAGTTGAAGGCGTTGATGTGGACCGCGACGCCCTGCAGCGGCACGCAGACATGCTGGCCGAGAAACGCGCCGGAGCGCGACAGCGGCTCGATATCGCCGTCGATATAGACGTGGGCGTCCGGCATCTCGCGCCGGCCCTTCGAGGAGAACACGAACAGCGTGCCGATACCGCCGTCGATATCGATCAGCGAGTCGGACTTGGTCGCCCCCGTCAGGAAGGACAACGCATACAGGCTGTCGCGCCGCTCGTTGAGATACTGGGCGAGCGCCTTCAGCTTCTCGGCGCGCTGATGGAACGTCATGGCGCGCAGCGCCGGCCCGCCGACGTCGCGGGCGTAGTCGACCATGCGCGCGAAATCGAGACCGTCCGAACCGGCCTCGGCGATCGTCTCACCGGTGACGGCGCTCGCGATCGGCCGCGTCGCGCCGGACGGCGCGACCCAACGGCCCGCCGCGAAACTCTCAAGTCGCATGATGCTCACGGGACGAAACTCCTTGTCGTTCAGGCAGCGCGGCGGGTCGGTCAGGCGACGCGCGCGGGCAGACTGGCAAAGCCGCGGAAGCGGACGCGTCCGCCGCGCACCGGTGCGCCATCCAGTTCGTAGTTCGGAAAACGCGCCAGGAACCGCCCTATCGCGGTCTTGCCTTCCAGCCGGGCAAACGCATGACCGGCGCACAGATGCGGCCCCCAGGCGAACGCGAGATGCTTGTTCGGCGTGCGCGAAATATCCATCCGGTCGGGATCGGGAAACTGCGCGGGATCGCGATTGGCAGCGCCAATACACAGCGTGATCCGCGTCCCCTTCGGCAGCGCTTCACCGCCCAGCTCCACGTCCTCTGTGGTAATGCGGTTGCCAAGCTGGTTGGAACTCTCGTAGCGCAGGAATTCCTCGACCGCGGTGCCGATCAGCGACGGGTCCTTGATCAACCGGCGTTTCTCGTCCGGCCATTCCGTGAGGATATGCAGGCCGTTGCCGATCAGGTTCGTCGTCGTCTCGTGACCGGCGTTCAGCAGGAATATGCAGTTCTGGACGAGCTCGACATGGCTCAGCCGTTCGTCGCCGTCGCCCTGCATCAGCCGCGTCAGCACGTCGACGCTCGGATCGCCGGGATTCTTGCGCCGGTCGGCGATGAGCTCCTCCAGATAATCCTGGAATTCGACCACGGCCGCGTTGCCGCGCGCCTCCTGCTGCGGCGTCAGCACCGGTTCGAGCGCACCGAGGATCGACAGCGACCACTCGCGAAGCGGCCCGCGATCCTCGTGCGGCACGCGCAGCAGGTTGCCGATCACCTCGATCGGGATCGCCGCGGCGAAATCCTCGATCAGGTCGGCCGTGCCCTTTTCGGCCATCCGATCGAGCAGTCCGTCGACGAGCCGGATCAGATCCGGCTCCAGGCGCGCGATCGCCTTGGGGGTCAGGGCCCCGACGATGATCGAGCGCACGCGGGTGTGCAGAGGCGGATCGTTGAAAACCAGGCTCGTGGTGTGGTGCAGATACAGCGGGCTGTCGCCGAATTTCGGCTTGAACTCGACTTTCTTGTCTGACGAGAACCGTTTGGTATCGCGATACACCGTGACGAGATCGGCATAGCGGCTGATGAAGCAGGTGCCATCGTCGAACCGCTTGATCGGCGCGTATCTCAGCAGCGCCCGGTAGGTCGGATACGGATCCTCGGCAAACGACTTCGGCAGCTTCCACTGATCGAATCGCTCTGCCAGAGCCCGTGCGTCCGCGTCGTCCATCACCGCCTCCTACATGCTGTTCGGCAGCACAAGAACCAGCCAGGGCACGAGCACCATCAGGGCCAGCCGAAGGATGTCGAAGGCCCAGAATGGCGTCACGCCCTTGAAGATCGTCCCGGTCGAGACGTCCTCGACGACGCCGCGCAGGACGAAGACGTTGAGACCGACCGGCGGAGTGATCAGGCTGATCTCGGTGACCACCACCACGATGATGCCGAACCAGACCGGATCGAAACCGAGGCTGATCACCAGCGGGAAGAAGATCGGCACGGTGAGAAGCAGCATCGACAGGCTTTCGAACACGCAGCCGAGCAGCAGGTAGACGACGAGAATCAGCAGGATCACGACCATCGGCGGAAAGCCCGCCTGGTTGACGAGCGCGAGCAGAGCCTCGGGCATGCCGGCGATGTTGACGAAGTTCGAGAAGATCCAGGCGCCGATCAGCACCGCGAACAGGCTCGCCGTCGTGTAGGAGGTTTCGAACAGCACCTCCTTCACGGCCTTGAAACTCAGGCCGCCCCGCGCCAGCGCGATCAGAAACGCGCCCATCGCCCCCATGCCGGCCGCTTCGGTCGGCGAGAAGGTCAGGTGGATCGGCCAGAAATTGAACAGTCCGTAGAGACCGCCGATGACCAGGAAGAACAGGAGAAGCACCGCCCAGACGTCGCGAACCGCCGCCAGCCGCCCCTTCCAGTCCGTTCGCTCTCCCGCCGGGCCGGCCTCGGGATTGCGCGCGACCGTGAACTTCACTGCGAAGAGATAGAAGAGAATGCCGACCGCGCCCGGCACGATGCCGGCGATGAACAGCTTGCCGATGCTGGTCTCGGTCAGCAGGCCGTAGATGACGAGGATGACGCTCGGCGGGATCAGGATGCCGAGCGTGCCGCCGGCGGCGATCGAGGCCGTCGACAGCGAGTCGGCGTATCCGAACCGGCGCATCTGCGGCATGGCGACCTTTGACATCGTCGCGGCTGTGGCCAGCGACGACCCGCAGATCGCCGAGAACCCGCCGCAGGCGACGATCGTCGCCATCGCCAGGCCGCCGCGCAGATGACCGAGGAACGCGTAAGAGACCTGATAGAGCTCTCGGCTCAGCCCACCCTTGTTGACGAGCAGGCCCATCAGGATGAACAGGGGAACGACGGAGAGGCCGTAGTCCTGCGCCGTATCGATCAGCAGCCGGCCGGACATCGAGATCGCACCGGCGGTACTGGTCTCGTAGGCGTATCCGACCATGCCCACCACGCCCATGGCGAAGGCGATCGGCAGGCGCAGCAGCACCAGTACGAGAACCGCGGCAAAGCCGATCAGGGATTCAACCATGGCCTAGTCCGCACTCTTGTAGACGGTTTCCGAGTGCCGCATCGCGAGCGGCGTCACCAGTTCGACCAGCCCGCGCAGGATGAGAACGACCACGGTTATGGAGGTCGCGATGGCGATGAAGTACTCGATGTAGAACTGGGGAATGCCCAGATATTCGGTCAGATCGCCATAGTCGCGGGCGCGCCCGGCCAGCTTGAAGCATTGCTGTGCCGGCCAGATCAGCAGCGCGCCGCTGACGATGTCGATGACGACATTGCGCAGACGCTCTGCCTGTCCGCGAAACAGACCATCGAGCAGATCGACGGCGATATGGCCGCCACGCGCCGAAATGACGGGCAGCGCCGCAAAGACGATGATCGCCATGAAGATGCGCGTGAGTTCCGTGGCCGCTGCGATCGGGCTGTTGAAGGCACTGCGCAGGATGACGTCGCAGAACGTCATGACCATCAGCAGGAACAGCGCCACCGCCGCAAGCCATGAAGGTAACGGGGCGAGACGGCGCCCGGCCGCGACGACGGTTTTCGCCAACAGATTCATCGGTGGGCCCTGAGCATGACGGCCCGGCGAATTGTCCCGCCGGGCCGTATGTTGGCTCTTACTTGCCGTAGTTCTTCATCGTCTCGGCAATGAAGTCGCGCGCCGCCTGTGCATCGACGCCGGTCTTGGAGACTTCCTCGATCACACTCGCGGTGACCTCGTCCGCAACCGGCTGGTACGCGGCGCGATCGGCGTCCGAAGCCTCGTTGATCGAGTTGTTCCCGGCGTCCATGGTCGCCTGGCGGCCTTCCTGGTCGATCTCGTCCCAGACCTGGCCGATGGCGCGGCTCAGCGGCTCGCCGAACACCTTCTCCTCGAGGGCCTGCTGGATATCTTCCGGCAGGTTCTTGAAGGCGTCTTCGTTCATGATGAAGGCGAACGAGCCGCGATAGAAGCCGCCGGGCATCTCGTAGACGTTCTCCGCGACCTCGGTCAGCTTGAAGCCCTTGCGCGATTCCATCGGCATCACCACACCGTCGGCGGCTTTCGAGGCGAGAGTCTCGTAGACCTTCGGTGCCGGCACCTGGATACCGGTCGCGCCGAGCGCGGCGCCGACATCGCTGCCTACGCCGCCGGGAACGCGCAGCTTCAGGCCGTTGATCTGGTCGAGCTGGGTAACCTTCTCGTGGGTGTGCAGCTGGGCGGGACCGTGCGTGTGCAGCGCGATCAGCTTGACGCCGCGATGCTCGTCGGCCTGCTTCAAGTACTTCTCGTAGGCCCGCCAATAGGCAACCGACGCGGCCTCGGCGCTACCTTCGTAGCCGGGCAGTTCGATCATCTTCGCGGTGACGAAGCGGCCCGGCTGATAGCCATGAAATATGATGGAGAGATCGGCGGCGCCGTCCTGAACGAGGTCGAACTGCGCCGGCGGCGGCGCGATGCCGAGCTTCAGATCGGCGGTGACCCGGCCGTCGGTGGCGTCCTCCACCATTTTGGTGAAGGTCGGCCACATTTTCGCATTGATCCCGTGCGTCGGCGGCGCCCAGCTCGAAATCGTCAGGGTGTAGTCTGCCGCAAAGGCAACGGCGCCGGTGAGCGCTGTGGATACGGCAAAGACGCCGGCGGTTGCCAGCCTGGAAATGACCTTCATGCGTTTCCTCCCAAGTTAACGCGATGTGCGCCGGCGTTGTTCCGCCGGTACCGCGGTACGAAACGCTTCGACCGTCTCTCAAATCCGTCATTCTTGGTGAACGGTACTGAGATCGCGTCGTCGCCGTACCCTGCCACTTATTATTGACCGACCGGTCGGTCTATGCAAGTTTATTTTACCGGCAACGAACTTTGGTTTCGTATGCAACAATTGTCAACACGGCGAATTCGGCGGACAAACCGCTCGAATCGAAGACCGTGACCGCAGGAAAGGAAATGCAGGTGGGCGAGACGATTGGCGTCGAAAAACGTGCCGGCTATGCCGTTGTGACCCTCAACCGGCCGGACAAACTCAACGCGTTCAATGCCGAGATGCACCGCGAGCTGCGCGCCGCGCTCGACGAACTGGGCGCCGATGACGACTGCCGGGCGATTCTGCTGACCGGGGCCGGACGCGGCTTCTGCGCCGGACAGGATCTTGGCGATCGCGACCCCTCCAAGATGGACGGCCCGCCCGATCTCGGCACGACCCTGGAGAACTTCTACAATCCTCTCGTGCGCCGCATCCGCGCCATGAACAAGCCGGTCGTCTGCGCCGTCAACGGCGTCGCCGCCGGCGCCGGCGCGAATATCGCGCTTGCCTGCGACATCGTGCTGGCCGCCGAAAGCGCCAAGTTCATCCAGGCATTTGCCCGCCTCGGCCTCGTGCCCGACGCCGGCGGCACCTGGCAATTGCCCCGCATGATCGGCGAAGCGCGCGCCAAGGCGCTGGCGCTGACCGCCGAGCCCCTCCCCGCGGCCAAAGCCGCCGAGTGGGGTCTGATCTGGAAATCCGTTGCCGACGACGCCCTGATGGCCGAGGCGACGAGCCTCGTGGAAAGCTTCGCCAAGGGCCCGACCATCGGCTACGCCCTGACCAAGCAGGCGATCCAGGCCGCGGCGTCGAACAGCCTCGACGAGCATCTCGATCTCGAGCGCGACCTGCAGCGCGAGGCCGGCCGCACGCCGGACTATGCAGAAGGCGTCGCCGCCTTCCTGGAGAAGCGCCCGGCGAAGTTCACGGGGCGCGGCGCATGACCATGACGCCCGAAGAGCGCGCGCGCCGCGCCGCCGACGCGATGTGGACCGCCGACGCCGCCTCGAAGTGGCTGGGCATGTCGCTCGACGAGGTCGGGCCGGGATGGGCGCGGCTTTCGTTCACGGTCGAGAAGCACCACACCAACGGCCACGACATCTGCCACGGCGGCTACATCTTCACGCTCGCGGACTCCGCCTTCGCGTTTGCCTGCAACAGCTACAACCAGCGCGCGGTCGCCCAGCACAACACCATCAGCTTCCTGGCGCCGGGCAGGCTCGGCGACAGGCTGACGGCGGTCGCCCGCGAGGTGACGCTGGCGGGACGAACCGGCGTCTACGATGCCACCGTCGAGAGCCAGGACGGCACCTTGATCGCGGTCTTCCGCGGCACTTCGCGGACGGTCAAGGGCACCCATTTCGACGAGCCCGACGCCGGCGGCTGAGTCAGCCGCCGGCGTCGCAACAAAACAGAACTGTGCCGGCAAGGCAGGCCGGCGGGAGGAAAGACATGAGGGACCTGACGCCGCGCCAGCAAGACCTGGATCCGATCGAAATCGCCTCGCGCGACGAAATCGCCGCGCTGCAGCTCGACCGCATGCGATGGTCGCTCAGGCACGCCTACGACAACGTGCCCTTCTACAAGGCCTCCTTCGACAAGGCCGGCGTGCACCCGGACGACCTGAAGACCCTGGCCGACCTTGCCCGGTTTCCCTTCACCACCAAGTCCGACCTGCGCAACAACTATCCCTTTGGCATGTTCGCAGTACCGCGCGACCGGGTCGTGCGCATCCACGCCTCCTCCGGCACGACCGGCAAACCGACCGTCGTCGGCTATACCGCCAGGGACATCGATACCTGGGCCGACGTCGTCGCCCGGTCGATGCGCGCCTCCGGCACCCGGCCGGGCGACATCGTCCATGTCGCCTATGGATATGGCCTGTTCACCGGCGGACTGGGGGCCCACTACGGCGCCGAGAAGCTCGGCTGCACGGTGGTGCCGGTCTCCGGCGGCATGACAGAACGCCAGATCACCCTGATCGAGGATTTCCGCCCGACGACCATCATGGTCACGCCGTCCTACATGCTGGCGATCCTGGACGAATACCGGAAGGCCGGCTTCGATCCGACCGCAAGCCCGCTCGAGGTCGGCATCTTCGGCGCCGAGCCCTGGACCAACGCCATGCGGTCCGAGGTCGAGGCGGCGTTCGACATGCACGCCGTCGACATCTACGGCCTGTCGGAAGTGATGGGCCCGGGCGTCGCCAACGAATGCGTCGAGACCAAGGACGGCCTGCACGTCTGGGAAGACCATTTCTATCCGGAGGTCATCGATCCGGTGACCGGCGTGCCGGTCGCCGACGGCGAACAGGGCGAGCTGGTGTTCACGACGCTCACCAAGGAAGCCCTGCCGATCATCCGCTACCGCACCCGCGACCTGACCCGGCTGCTGCCCGGCACGGCGCGGTCGATGCGGCGCATGGAGAAGATCACCGGTCGCTCCGACGACATGATCATCCTGCGCGGCGTCAACGTGTTCCCGACCCAGATCGAGGAGCAGATCCTCAAGGTTCAGGGCCTGACCCCGCATTTCCAGATCGAGCTCACCAAGGACGGCCGCATGGACCGGATGACCGTCCATGTCGAAGCGGCCCCGAACGCCGCGTCCGGCGAGGCCAAGGCGGCCAGCGCCCGCGAATTCGCCCATCACGTCAAATCGGTGATCGGAGTGTCGGTCGGGGTCGACGTCACCGATCCCGGTGGTGTGGCGCGCAGCCAGGGCAAGGCGGTCCGCGTCGTCGACAACCGGCCGAAGGAGTAAACGAGCGGTGGCCCGCACCCGTGCCAAGGATCATGACGCCAAGCGCGCAGAGATCATGAACATTGCCGCGCGCACCTTCGCCGAGGCGGGCTATCATGGCGCCTCGATGAGTGCGCTGGCGCGCGAATGCGGCGTCTCCAAGGCTCTGATATACCACTACTATTCCAGCAAGGAAGCGTTGCTCTTCGATATCATCGAGAGCCACCTGAGCGACCTTATCGCCGCTGTCGAGGCGGTCGATGACCCCAGCGCCGATCCGAAGGCGCGCCTGCGGCGGCTGGTTTCCGCCCTGCTCGACGCCTACCGGGACGCCGACGCCGAACACAAGGTCCAGATCAACGCGATGTCCGCCCTGCCCGCCGAGGACCAGGCCAAGCTGCGCGAACTGGAACGGCGGCTGGTAGCGATCTTCTCCGCCCCCATCCACGCGCTCAATCCGCATCTGTTCGACGGCAAGCCGCTCCTGAAACCCGTCACCATGTCGCTGTTCGGCATGCTCAACTGGGCGTTCATGTGGTTCCGCGACAAGGGCCCGGTGAGCCGGGAGGACTATGCCCGGCTGGCGACCGATCTCCTGGTGAGCGGCGTGCGCTCGCTCACCTGAGCGGCTTGCCAAGCCGGCGGCCCTCGCGGCAAATGGCGCAATGATCCAGGGCAGCGATTCCGCGACACGGTCGCTCGACGCGCTGATAGAGCGGTTCCATTCTGGCGAGCGCCTGCGCGTCTGGTCGTTCGTCATCACGGTCTTCGGCGATGCGATCGTTCCGCGCGGCGGCATGGTCGGCATGGCCGCGCTGCAGGAACTGACCGACCGGATGCGCATTGCGCCCGGCGCCCTGCGCGCCGCGCTGTCGCGGCTCGCCAAGGACGGCTGGGTCGAACGCCAACGCCACGGCCGCAAGAGCTATTATCGCCTGACGCCGGAAAGCGCGGCGACCTTCGCGCGCGCCGCCAGGCGCATATACGCCGCCGGCCCGCCGGCCTGGAACGGCCGGTGGACGATCGCGATCGCGCCGGAGGAAACGGCGTCCGTACGCGACGCACGCACGGCAGACCTCACCGAACGCGGGTTCGTGCGGCTGTCGAACGGGCTGTTCATCCACCCCCGCACCGGGACCGGCGAGACGACACCCGAGGACCCCGGAGACCTGTTTGTCCTCGATGCCGACGCCGCGACGGTGCCCGACTGGGTCCTGAGCGCCTGCTCCGACGTCGAGACCGATATCGCCTATTCCGTGCTGGGCGCGACCATCGCGCCCCTCGAGGACACGCTGGCCGAAGGCGGCACCCTGTCGCCGCTCGATGCGATGGTCGCACGCGCCCTGCTGATCCACGAATGGCGCCGCGTCCTGTTGCGCGACGCCGATCTGCCCGCAGCACTTCGCCCCGCCGACTGGAGCGGCGAGGAAACCCGCACGCTGGTCGCCGGCCTCTATGGCCGCATCCTGGCACCGAGCGAACGGTGGCTGGATGGCTGCGACGGCCGACCGGACGGCCCGCTGCCGCCGCCCGAGCGGGACCTGCGCCGTCGGTTCACCTAGACCCCGCAGCGGTCATTCAACGACTTCGTCCGCCCCTAGGGTTTCGCTAAGTCAGTCCTCGAGATAGGCGAACGCGCAGGTGGTGCTAGCGCCGATCTTTCCGTTCGGCCCGCGGAATTCGACGCGGGTCACCGCCATGCGCCGGCCGTTGGACAGGACGTCGACGCGGATGTCGACGTGGTCGCCGATCATCGGCCGCATGAAATGAACCGTCATGTCGACCGTCGTGCAGTCCCGGAAACGCCCGTTTAGCCCTGACAGGGCCACCACTGAACAAGTATCGGCTGCCGCCGCCACCGCCTGCCCGCAGACAACACCGCCGCCCGTTCCGCCGCCACGGGCGATCTGATCTCCGGCCGGCAACCGGAATGCCCCGCCCTGCGCATCGAGCGCCGCCACCTCGATGGCCAGCGCCCGAACCCATGGCGCGAAGACATCCCCCAGCAACGCCTGCCCTTCCGCGACGCCGAACCCCTGTCCCGTCTCGGTCATGACCCTGGTTCCCCTCACCCACTTGTTACGAAAACAATGTTGATTCAGTATTTTTCGTAACATATTATAATTCTAATTCGCATGGGAGACCATCATGTACGCCCAGGGACTGATCGGCGCAGACGGCGAAACCAAGGAATCCGGAGAATTCCTCGCCGCCTTCCAGAAACGCATCGATGCCGAGGAAAAGATCGAGCCGAACGATCCGATGCCCGAGGGGTATCGCAAGACACTTGTGCGCCAGATCGGCCAGCACGCCCATTCCGAGATCGTCGGCATGCTGCCCGAGGGCAACTGGATCACCCGCGCTCCGACGCTGCGCCGCAAGGCTGCGCTCCTCGCCAAGGTCCAGGACGAAGGCGGGCATGGTCTCTATCTCTATGCCGCCGCGGAGACGCTGGGCGTCACCCGCGAGCAGATGACCGAGGAGCTTCTGAGCGGCAAGGCCAAGTATTCCTCGATCTTCAATTACCCGACTCCGACCTGGGCCGATATCGGCACCATCGGCTGGCTGGTCGACGGCGCAGCGATCATGAACCAGATCGCGTTGTGCCGCTGCTCCTATGGCCCCTATGCCCGGGCGATGATCCGCATCTGCAAGGAAGAGAGCTTCCACCAGCGCCAGGGCTACGAGATCGTCATGACCCTCGCCAAGGGCTCGCCCGAGCAGAAGGAGCTGGCTCAGGATTCGCTGAACCGCTGGTGGTGGCCGTCGCTGATGATGTTCGGCCCCTCCGACCGCGACAGCGTCCATTCCGAGCAGTCGATGGCCTGGAAGATCAAGCGCTTCTCCAATGACGAGCTGCGCGACAAGTTCATCAACGCGACCGTGCCGCAGGCCGAATATCTCGGCCTCAAGGTTCCCGATCCTGACCTCAAGTGGAACGAGGAAAAGGGCGGCTACGACCACGGCGAGATCGACTGGGACGAATTCTGGCGCGTGGTGAAGGGGCACGGGAAGATGAACCGCGACCGCATCGCCGCCCGCAAGAAGGCCTGGGACGACGGCGCCTGGGTGCGCGAGGCAGCCCTCGCCCATGCCGAGAAGCGCCGCAACCGGCAGGACGCCGCACGGCACGCCGCGGAGTAAGCCCCACTGCATCCCGATCGTTCCGGAGAAAACGGGAACGATCGTAGAGAAACGAGAGGCCCTGCTGTACGGCGGGCATTCGGAGGAAAGCCGATGAGCAACGAAATGCCGCTTTGGGAGGTGTTCATCCGCCCCCGCAACGGCCTGGCCCACCGCCACTGCGGGTCGGTCCACGCCGCCGATGAGGTCATGGCGCTGCAAGCCGCCCGCGACGTCTACACCCGCCGTGGCGAAGGCCTGTCGATCTGGGTCGTGAAATCCGACCAGATCGTCGCCTCCGACCCGCAGGCGAAGGACGAGTTCTTCGAGCCGACCGCCTCGAAGGTCTACCGCCACCCGACGTTCTACGAGATCCCCGAGGAAGTGGGGAACATGTGATGTCCCATCCTGCGACGGACACCCGTGAGGCGCTTCTCGAGCAGTTGCTCAGGCTCGGCGACGATTGCCTGGTCCTCGGCCACCGCGTCAGCGAATGGTGCGGCCATTCGCCGATCCTCGAAGAGGACATGGCGATGCCGAACATGGCGCTCGACCTGATCGGCCAGGCCCGCTCGCTCTACACCTATGCCGGCGAGATCGAGGGCAAGGGCCGCGGCGAGGACGACCTCGCCTACCTGCGCGGCGACCGCGAGTACAGGAACCTACTGCTGGCCGAGCGCCCCAATGGCGACTTCGCCCACACCATGCTGCGCCAGCTCTACTACGCGGCGTTTATGGAGCCGTATTGGCGCGAGACGGCGAAGTCTACCGACGTGACGCTGGCCGGCATCGCCGGCAAGGCGGTCAAGGAACTGGCCTATCACATCCGTCATTCCGGCGAATGGGTGATCCGGCTGGGCGACGGCACTGAGGAAAGCGCCCGCCGCATGGCCGACGCGGTCGAGGAGCTGACCCCGTATACCGACGAGATGTTCCAGACCGACGCGGTCACCGACGCGCTCGCCGAGGCCGGCATCTGCCCCGACCCCGCCTCGCTGCGATCCGAGTGGGAGCGGACGATCGACACGATTTTCGCCGACGCCAACCTGACCCGCCCGACGATCGATTATCCGCAGATCGGCGGCCGCACCGGCTTCCACGGCGAAGAATTCGGCCATCTTCTGTCCGAATTGCAGTACATGCAGCGCACCTATCCAGGCATGACCTGGTAGCAGCGATGAGCGTCGTCTCCCTCGATCAGGCGGAAGCGAAGCAGAGGGCGTGGGACGCCGCGGCCACCGTGCCGGATCCGGAAGTGCCCTGCGTCACGGTTGCCGATCTCGGCATCCTGCGCTCGGTCGACATCGTCGACGGCGTCGCGGTCGCCAAGGTCTCGCCGACCTATTCCGGCTGCCCGGCAACACAGTTCATCGAGTTCGCGATCGAGACGGCACTACGCGAGGCGGGCTTCGAGCCACGCATCGAACGCGTCCTGTCGCCGGCCTGGACCACCGACTGGATTACCGAGGAAGGCAAGGAGAAGCTGCGCGAATACGGCATCGTCCCGCCGCAGAAATCCTCCAACTCGGTACGCTCCCTGTTCGGCGAGACGACCGTCACCTGCCCGCATTGCGGCGCGAGCGACACCGAGCGCATCTCGGAATTTGGCTCGACGCCGTGCAAGGCGCTTTACCGCTGCAAGAGCTGCACCGAACCCTTCGATTATTTCAAATGCATATGAGGCGACCATGCGCTTCGACTTCCACACGCTGAACGTACGCTCCGTCGACCGGCAGACACCCGACGCCGTGGCGATCACCTTCGACCTGCCCGATACCGTCAATGGGGCCTTCGATTTCCGGCCCGGCCAGTACCTGACGCTGCGCGCCACCGTCGACGGCGAGGAGCTGCGCCGCACCTACTCGATCTGCTCGCGGCCGGGCGAAGACTGTCTCCGGGTCGGGGTCAAGGTCCTCGAAGGCGGCAAGTTCTCGAGCTGGGCCAACCGTACGCTGCAGGCCGGCGATCGCATCGAGGTGATGGAGCCGGAAGGCCGTTTCGGCGTTGATGTCGGCGGATCGCACGACTACCTGCTGATCGCCGCCGGCTCCGGCATAACGCCGATGCTGTCGATCGCGGCGTCGGTGTTGTCGCGCGAGCCGCAAAGCCGCGTCACCCTCGTCTACGGCAACCGTACGACCAACGCGATCATGTTCCTCGAGGATCTGGAAGATCTGAAGGACACCTATCTCGACCGCTTCAACATCATTCATCTGATGAGCCGCGAGGAACAGGATGTCGACATCCTCAACGGCCGCATCGACGCCGCCAAGCTGAAGGACCTCGCCGAGCGCGGCATAATCGAGCCGGCGTCCGCCGACGCCGTGCTGATCTGCGGTCCCGGCGACCTCATCGAGAACACTTCGCAGGCCCTAAAGGATCTCGGCGTGGCCGAAGACAGGATCCTGTTCGAGCGCTTCACCCCGGCCGACGGCCAGTCTCCGCGCAAGGCGCCGTCCGCCGCCGCCAAGGCAGCCGCCGCCGAGGGTGTGCATGTCGAGGCTATTCTCGACGGCCGCCGTCGCGAGTTCGACATCGCCCAGCCGGGCCAGACCGTGCTCGAAGCGGGGCTCGCCGCCGGCATCGACGTCCCCCATTCCTGCACCGGCGGCATGTGCTGCACCTGTCGCTGCAAGATCGTCGAGGGCTCGGGAGAAATGATCGTCAACTACTCGCTGAAGCCCTGGGAAATCGAGCAGGGCTTCACGCTCGCCTGCCAGACCCGGCCGACCTCGAAAAAGCTGGTTCTCGACTTCGACGCGGTGTGAGTGCCTGCGATCCGGATCGGCCCGGCAATTGTCCGGGTCGAACGGCGATTCAACGCGGCTTACCAACGGGATAGCCGCCCCGACATCGTATGCCCCGCCACCTTTTCCACGCCCCCCAAAAATGCAGATGTAGCAGGCGCGCTGGGCGGGCGCTCCCCACCGTTGCCGCCCGCAGACCAGGAAGATATTCCGGCAGACGATCGGGGCGGAGTTGGTGCCTGGCGGACTGCTCTGAACCGGGAATTGCGGGCCGGGATGCTCTATGCGGACCTGCCGATCGCCTATGCGCGGCGGAGCCCCGCACAGGCTCGTGGAGGGACATGGGCTCGAACTTTCTGCGGTTTCGGTTATAGACACGGTCCGCGACGCACGGACTGCGGCGGCCTGCGGGGTACATGTCCCTGATAAGGGCTGCCCATTTCATCGGAGGAACGATTCATGCCGGCCCTTTTCCAATCATCCGCAACACCGGGCGACAAGCCCGCCAACATCGCGGCTATCGCGCGAGCGGCGGCAGCCGCGGCGGCTACCGGCGCGCAGATCATCACGTTTCCCGAGCTGTTCCTGACCGGCTATAATCTCGGCACGCGGCTTCGCGACCTGGCGGAACCGATCGATGGCCCGTCCGTGGGTGCCATCTCGGAAATCGCCCGCACCCATGCGATAGCGATCGTGCTAGGGATGCCAGAGCGCGATGGGGACCGCGTCTTCAACACCGCTCTCGTCGTCGATGCCACCGGTGCGGTGGCCGGGCGATACCGGAAAATCCACCTTTTTGGCGACGACGAACCCAGCATATTCACGCCCGGCGAAGGGCTGACCGTCATCACGGTCGGGCCGTTCAAGGTCGGCCTGGCGATCTGCTACGATATCGAGTTCCCGGAGCTTGCGCGCGCGCTCGCGCGTGGCGGTGCGGATCTGATCGCGGTGCCGACCGCGAACATGCTGCCCTATACCGAGGTGCCGACGACGGCCGTCCGCGCCCGCGCCTTGGAGAACGGGGTCGCCGTCATCTACGCCAATCTCATCGGCACCGACGGCTCGCTGACCTATACGGGGGGAAGCGCGATCGTCGGATTCGACGGCCACGATCGCTGCCGCGCCGGCTTCGGAACCGAGGCCCTGCTCAGCTGCACGAGCGAATCCGTGCTGCCATCGGCAAATCCCCATCCCCTCGCCAGCACGCAGCTCCGCGATGTCCGTCCCGAAGCGCTTTTTGTAGTCGACTAGTCGCCACGGACCTCGGCAAAGTCCCACATCCGCGCAGGCCGAACGGTGTCGACACGGTAGTCGGTGGCGGCGCGGGTGAAGAAATCACGTCCGAACCGCCGTGCGGCGCCAATTGGATCGCCCGGGTCGCGACGGACGTCACCACGGGAATTGCCAAAGCCGTGAACCACGCCGACGAAAGTCGAGCGGGAATACCGCGCGTACTCCTGGAACTGGGTCAGAACGGCGGCGGCAACCATCGGAAACGTTTCTTCGGAGCTGATCGCCAATCCCAACCGCTTGTTCTTCATCCGCTCGATCACGCCGGCGGAGCCGGGATAGGATGCGGCGTAGTAGCAGAACATGCGGTCGAAAAACGCCTTCAGCTGCGCTGACGGGCCGTACCAGTAGACGGGTGTAGCGGCGATAAAGCCGTCCGCAGGCAGGAACTTATCGAGGAATACGGAGCGAAAACCGTCGTCGATCGAGCAGTTGCCGTCGCTGTCCCGGCACGTCCGGCAATCACGAAGAAAATCCTTCAGGAAGTCGTCCGCGAATACAAGGTCGGCCTCGTGTCCCGTCTCACGCAGTCCTGCCGCAATTTCACCGGCCAGAATGGCGGAATTGCCATCGCGTCGGGGGCTCGACGACAAGACGAACGCTTTCATCCATTTCTCCTTCAGTGAACGGCGTATCCCGCCGGCAGGCAGACCGTCGGAGCCGGATAATGTCAAGCGCAGGCGTGAACGATTTGCGTTGCCCGGCGTAATAAGGGCATGATCCGGTGGACGATCCAGTGGATCGACCAGTGGATCGAAACGTGTTGTCCCGGCGACACGCCCAGCGAACGCAGTCACGCACGGACCGGGGATCGTGTGCCCGGGGATCGTACGGCCCGAGACCCGTACGTCCCGGAGTTCGCGAGACTTGGGAGTGTGAAGACCAACGGACACCTGGCCAGATGAGTTTTGCGGAAACGACGATCGACTTAGGCGCGCTGACCGCGGACGGTCGTCGTCAATCCGCGGCTTCCGATATCAGGTCCGTCGTCGACGCGCTCTCCGTCATCGCCGAGGCCGTCGGCCATTCGGATTTCTATTCCACCGCACTGAAAGCCCTGGCCGGACTGTTCGGGTGTTCGCACTACGTCGCGATGCGTTACACCCAGTTCGGGAGTCCGCGTTTCCTCCACCACAACTGGCTGACCGAGGAAGAGATCCGGCACTACAATGAAGAGCTTTACCGCCTCGACCCCGCCTTCGGCCTTGTGAGAAGCGGCAAGACGCGCCCGGTATTCTCCTTCATCCAGATAGCCAACGAGAACCCGGTGAGCGTGTTCTTCAAGAACCTGGAACACATGATCCGCGTGAAGGACGAGCTCGTGTTCCTGCTGCCGGCCGCGGGCGGCATCTGGGCTGCATTGTGCGTCGATCGCGTCAACGCTGCGTTCGACGAAAGCGATATCTCCTTTGCCGAGATGATCCACCCACTCGTCGACCGATTGCACAGGCTGCATATCGACCGGTCCCTGCTGGGTCCCCGCAGCGGCTACGGAAGCGATGCCGACCTGGCCGTGCTGGTTGCCGATCAGGACGGCCGAGTTGTGCTGAGCAACCCGGCGTGGTCCAAGTTTTTCGAAGATGCAGCCCCCCTCGATCTTGCCGAGATTGCGGGCGGCCGTGACAGCGGCGTCCATTTCCTGCCAGCCGACGAAGTGCTGTACTGGGAGCCGCTGGACGCGACGCATGCGGTTGCGCCCCACGGGCGCATCTACATCATCGAGCACCATTCCCCCGGCGCCGTCGGCTTGAATCTCGAAAGTCTTATCGCCAGCGTCCAGATGAAATACCGCCTCACGCCGCGCGAATGCGAGGTGGTTCGTCTCGTCCTCCAAGGTCGCTCTGTTGTGGACATTTCGGACCGGCTCTCCGTGAGCATCGGAACGGTACGCAACCACAAGCAGCGCCTGTATCGGAAGCTCGGTGTCAGCTCGGAACGTGAGCTGTTCCCGCTGCTTGTCGGCCCGTTGTTCGGGGAGCCGTAGGCCTCTCGTTCGGGTACGAGCCTGAAACAATCCCGCCCAAGAAGGCCTTCCCCAATGGTGGAATCTTGCACCATTGCCGGTGCTTCCCGTTTGGTGCTGAACTTATAGGCGGCAAAGCGGCCACCAAGGGCCGCGGCCCGGCCTGGTCAAAACGATTCCCAAAGGGAGAAGAAATCGATGAGCCTGAATTCCTGGTTCGGCACCCACGCAAAACCCATCGGCATTGTCGCGTCCGCATTTGCGATGTGGGCGACCACGGCGACTGCCGCCGAGACGATCAAGATAGGCGCGCCGATTCCGCAGACCGGCCCCTTCGCCAGCGACGGCACGGTCATGGAAAAGGCGATCAAACTCGCCGTCGACGATATCAACGCGAATGGTGGCTTGCTCGGCCGCCAGCTGGAAATCGTCCATTTCGACATCGGGGAACTGACTCCCGACAAGCTGCAAGCCGCGGCGGTCAACCTGATCGATCGCAACGAAACCGACCTGATCATCACCGGGTACGGCGGCTTCGGTCCGGACATTCCGGCCTTCTGCCCGTATGACGTCCCGTTCATCCACGTCGATGCGTTCTCGAGCGTCGTCGATCTGATGAACAACATGAACTGTTCGAACATCTTCAACATCTCCGACGTTGAAGCGGCGTATGGCCGGGTCCTGTTCGATCAAATCATGTCGCTCGGCTACGACTTCCCGAACAAGAAGCTCGCCATCGTTCATGGCCCCTACGAATGGGAATACGGATTGACCGGGGCGATGGCCGAAGCCGCCGAACCGGCCGGCTGGGAAGTCGTGTTCAACGAGGAAGTGCCCTACGAAAGCGTGCAGTGGCCGCCGATCCTGAGCAAGATCCGGAACCTTGAACCCTCGCTCATCCATATCGAGTTGATCGACCCTTCGCTGACCAGCACGTTCATCCAGCAGTATCGGGAGAACCCGATCCCGGGCGCGCTCGTGAGCGTTGGCTACGCGGCCTCGATCCCCGCTTTCGGTCAAGTCGTGACGAGCGGCGACGCGGACGGCGTGCTCGGCATAACCCTGTCGGCGCACCGTCCGGGCGATCCGGCTGCGGAAGCCTTCGTCGCGGATTGGCAGAAGGCCTATGGCGAAGAGCCGCCCTACAGCATTGCCGCGGCACTCTACGACGGCGTCAACATGTGGGCCGAGGCCGTCAAGAAAGTGGGCGATCCGACAAAGCACGCCGAGATCAACGCGGTGCTCCTGGAAACGCCCTACAGCGGACTGACGGGCGTACTGGATCTGAACGAACGGCACATGATCCCGACGAGCGACGAGACGCAGCCCTCGTTCCTGCTGCAGGCGCAGGACGGCAAGCTGAAGACCATTATGCTCGGCACCAAACACACCGGCGACTTCGTGGTTCCCGAGTTCGCCAAATAGCCGACGCGAAACCGGTGACGGCACGGCCTATCGGCTTCCACGTGCCGTCACCGTCCCACGCGACCGCCCAAGTGTACCTCCCCTCCGTTCCGGGAGAGCGAGAGTGAACAAGCCTGCCCCCAACACCGCTACGCGACACGACGATCATCTGATGTCGCTGGATCGCGTCCATCGCACATTCGGCGCGCTCCGGGCGCTCGATGACGTCAGTTTCGACATCCGGCGCGGCGAAGTTCTCGGCGTCGCCGGTCCGAACGGCGCGGGTAAGACGACGCTGATGAACATTTGCACGGGTGCGTTGCCCATCACCAGCGGGCAGATCGTGTTCGAGGGCCATCGCGTCGACCGAATGCCCCCCTATCGCCGCTGCCAGATGGGAATCGCCCGTACGTTCCAGATCCCTCATATCTTTTCGTCGATGAGTGTCCGTGAAAACGTCGCCCTCGGCGCGGATTTCGGGCAGGGCCCGCGCGCGCACGGCGATCACGACACCCACATCTCCAACGTTCTCGAGATCACCGGCCTGTCGAACCAGGCCAATGCCCCGGTGACAGCCGCCAATCTGATCACCCGCAAGCGCATCATGCTGGCCGCCGCTCTTGCGACCCGGCCGCGGGTGATTTTCCTGGACGAGCCGATGGCCGGGCTCAATCACGACGAGGTCGAGAGCTTCGTCGAGCTGTTTCGCGACCTTCACAACGCGCTCGACCTGACCCTGGTCATCGTCGAGCACAAGATTCGCGCGCTGGCCGCACTGTCTCAGCGGATCCTGATCCTCAACTTCGGATCGGTTCTCACGATCGACACGCCGGAAAAAGTGCTCGCCGACAAAGCTGTAATCGACATCTATCTGGGAACGCAGAACCTTGCTTAGCGTCCGCGACATCGATGTTTTCTATGGCGATTTCCACGTCTTGCACGGCGTTTCGCTGGAGGTCGAAAAAGGCGAGCTTGTCGCGGTCATCGGTGCGAACGGCCACGGGAAAAGCACGCTCCTGAAGGCAATGTGCGGCCTCGAGCCGATCGCCAGCGGCGACATCGTCTACCAGGGCGAGAGCATTCGCGACCTGGATGCCCCGCAGCTCGTCGCGCGCGGGCTGGTTTATGTCGCCGAGGACCGACGGCTGTTCCCGGACATGACCGTCAGGGAAAACCTCCTGCTCGGAGCCTATCTCGACCGGGGCCGGAAGCGGCGCGACCAAACGTTGGCCCACGTCTTCGAGCTCTACCCCCGGCTCGCCGAACGCCAGCGGCAGCTTGCGCGCACGCTGAGCGGCGGTGAGGCGCAGATGCTGGCGCTTGGCCGCGGCCTCATGTCCGCGCCCGACCTCATCGCCATCGACGAACCCTCGCTCGGACTCGCCCCCAACCTGGTCGACTCCATGCTGCAAACCGTGCACCGGCTCAAGGAAGACGGAATGACCGTCCTGCTGGTCGAGCAGAGCCTTGCGCTGATCGAAGACGTGGTCGATCGGATCTACACGCTGGAAGAAGGCGTCCTCTCGGAAAGCCGCAAGACGGCAACGGAGAGGAGCTGAGCCATGGATCAATACGTCGAAGTTTTCATAGGTGGGATCGCGCAGTCGGCCGTCTACTGCATCATGGCGTTCGGTCTGGCGATGGTCTACGGGACCGCGCGCATCCTCAATTTCGCGCATGGCTCGCTCTACACGACCGGCGCGTATCTCGCCTGGGTGCTTACGGTCGGCGTCGTCGGTCTGCCGATACTGGTCGCCGCGCCGATCCTCGTCATCATCCTGTTCTTCGCCGGCGTCGGGCTGGAGCGCGTGCTCATCCGCCCGTTCAGGGGCGGCGCGGACTGGAAGATCAACACGATGATGGTGACGCTTGGCCTCGCGTTCCTGCTGGACAATGCCAATCTGCTGATCTTCGGACCGGTTCCCCGTCCCCTGCCGACCTTCGTCGAGGGAACCGTCACGATCTTCGGCGCGGTGATTTCCTCCTACCGGGTCGCGGTATTCGGCATCGCGATTGCCATCCTCGTCGCCCTGGAAGTGTTCATGCATACTAACCGCTTCGGCCAGGCGGTACGCGCGGTCGCACAGGACATGCAGGGCGCCAAGCAGGTCGGAATCAACGTCAATCAGGTCTTTGGCTTCACATTCGGCCTCTCGGTCGTGCTGACCGGCATCGCCGGCATGCTGCTGGGCCCGATCTTTCTCGTGTCGCCGCAGGGCGGCTGGGAGCTGTTCCTGAAGGCTTTCGTCATCGTCGTCCTCGGTGGCCTCGGCAGCACCCGCGGGGCGGTTGTCGCCGCCTTCATCCTCGGCCTGATCGAGGCCTTCGTCGTCTATGAGATCGGGGCGTCGTGGACGATGCCGGTCTGGCTCCTGACGCTGCTGATCGTGCTGATGATCCGGCCGCAGGGCCTCATGGGCGTCTGGGCCAAGTGAGTTTCTGGCGATGAGCGATATGACGATGTCAACCAAAGAGCCGACCGACAATCAGACGCGCCGCCGCCCGGCCGGGACACACCCACTCGCCTATCTGGGTTGTGTGGCCGCGCTGGCGATTGCGGGCTACCTGATCGACGATCCCTACATCCGCCACGTGCTGATCCTGTGCTTCTTGTGGTCGTTGGTCGTCGCCGGCTGGGACATGGTGCTGGGCTATGCCGGCATCTTCAACTACGCCCAGCTCGTCTTTTTCGCAGCCGGCGCCTATGCGGTCGGGATGTTGACCACGCAAGCAGGCGTTCCGCCCGTGGCCGCGCTCATCATGGCCCCCGTCGTCGTCGCCGGCTTCGGCCTGCTGGTGGCGTTGCCGTGCCTGCGGCTGAAGGGGGAGTACGTCGCCCTCTTCACCTTCGCCATCCATCTCGCGACGCCACCGCTGATCCTCAAGGCCAAGGCATGGGGCACCGGCGGCGCGCTCGGCCTCTACGGTATCCCGCCTATCGAGATCGCCGGCATCACATTCGGGCCGCGCGATACGCTGGCCTGGTATTTCCTGACGCTGATCGTCGCGAGCGCCACGATATACGCCGTCTATTTCATCGTCCTGCGCCAGCGCATGGGACGCGCGTTCATGGCCCTGCGCGATTCCGAGGATTTCGCCCGCTCGCTCGGCGTCAGCGACTTCCGGTACAAGCTGCTCGCGTTCATGGTCTCGGCGGCCGTTACCGGCCTCGCCGGCGCGCTCTATGCCAACTACACCTCGGTCGTCACGCCGAAGATCCTCGGCAACGAGTTCTTCCTGCTCGCCATGGTGATGCTCGCGGTCGGTGGTATCGGCAAGTTCCCCGGCGCGGTCGCGGGCGCGTTCATCGTAACGATCGCCAACGAGCTCCTGCGCAGCGCGGGCAATACGCGCCTGCTTCTGCTCGGCCTGGTGGTTGTGCTCACGCTTCTGCTGCTGCCGAACGGCATCGTCTCGCTTCGCGACCGCGTCCTTCGTCTTCTGCCCGTCAGGAGATCCGGTTGAGACCGGCCGACCTGTCGTCGCGTTGCCCGTCCCCCTTATCCGAGTCCGGCGCATGGCCGGAATCGCCCCCTACCCCAATGCCGCGAGGAGATAACAACCATGACGGCCACCTTTGACGAAAACGCCTTTTCCGGCCTGCTCCATGCCGGCACGCACGGAACCTTCATGCGGCTCCCGTCGATGCCCGCGAAAGCGGCGGATCTCAAGGAAGCAGGGATAACCGCAGCCGTCCTGGGCGTTCCGTGGGATGCGATGTGCATCAGCCGCACGGGCGCGAACTACGGCCCGCGGACGATCCGCGACGTCAGCGACCAGTTCTCTTTCTTCAACGCCAATACCGGCGTCGACCTGAACGATCATTACAAGATGGCCGACTGCGGCGATGTTCCCGTGAACCCGGGAGCGGCCGTGCAGACGATCGACCGCGCCGAGGCGATGGTCACGGAGATCCTCGAAGGCGGCGCGATGCCCGTCACCATCGGTGGCGACCACTCGATCACCATTTCCTGCGTCCGCGCCTTCGCCAAGAAGTACAAGAAGCCCGGCCTGGTCCTGGTCGACATGCACTTCGACACCGCCGAGGCGCTGAACGGCGAAACGCTCAGCCATTGCTGCCCGATCACGCGCGCGGTCGACGCCGGCTTCGATCCCAGCCGCATCGCGATCGTTGGAACCGGCGGCTGGATGAACCCGAAGTCTGAACTCAACTACATCAAGGACAAGGGGATCACGGTCTTCCCCGCCGAGCAGATCTGGGAAGAAGGCGCCCGCTCCGTGGCACGCAAGGCGGCAGCCGTGGCGAACAACGGCGCGGACGGCGTCTACATCACCTACGACATCGATGCGATCGACGCGGCCTACGCACCGGGAACGGGCGTGCCCGCCCCGGGCGGAATGACCTCGCGCGAGGCGATCGCCATGGCCAACGAACTCGGCCGGATCGGCATCCATGGCTGCGACCTGGTCGAGGTGTCGCCGTCCTGGGACCACGACGGCATCACCAGCCGTCTGGCGGTCCGGCTCATCCTCGAGATGCTGGCCGGCAACGCAGAAGCCAACCGCTGACGCGCAAGACCACGAAGGGAGAACGCCATGGCGGCATTTTCGGAAGAGAAGCGGGCGCGCCTTCGCGCGCTCGCCGAAGGGGAGTTCCTGCAGAGCAGCGATCCGGCGATCGACGCGTTTCTGCAGCGGATGGAGGCGGAGAACGCGCCCGTCTTCTCGGACGTCTATGCCGGAGACATGACGTTCTTCAATGCGCCCCGCAAGAACGATCTCGACCAGGTCGATCTGGCTCTGGTCGGGATACCATTCGAGGCGAGCGCGCCGGTCCGGGCCGGAACGCGGCTTGGGCCACGTTCCTTCCGCGAATGGTCGAAAGTCCGCGGGCCGGTTCACGACGTCTGGAAGACGATCCCGTTCGAACTGCTCAGCGTTGCCGATATCGGCGACATTTCGTTCGAGAGCCCCCACGACGTTGCCTCCTGCGTGCAGACGATCCAGGAAACCTTCTCCGGTTTCCGCCGTAAGGGCATCACCCCGTTCTCGGTCGGCGGCGTCCACACGATGTCGCATCCGATCCTGACCGGTCTCGCGTCCGGCGAGGGCGTCGGCCTCGTTCAGATCGACGCCCATGCGGACACCGCGCGAGGCAGTTTCCAGGGCGATCGTCTGAACGATTGCCGGGTCTTCCTCAACGCCATGCTCGACGAGGCAATCGATCCGGAGCGGACCATCCAGATCGGCATGCGCGGGTCGCTCAGCCCGTACTGGGACTTCTCCAAGGAAGCGGGCGCGCGCATCATTCCGATGCATGAATGCTACGATCTGGGGGTCTCCGGCCTGCTGGATGAGATCCGCAGCGTCATCGGCGACGGACCGTTCTACTTCTCCCTGGACACCGACGGCATCGACGCGACCTATCTGCCCGGGACCCAACTGCCCGAGCCGTTCGGCTTCACCACCCGGGAGGTCGTCCAGATCATCCGCGGGATGCGCGGCATGGACATCGTCGGGGCCGACATCGTCGAACTTTGCCCGCCCTACGACCCCAACGGCATTTCGGCAAACATCGCCGCGGCGCTGGGTTTCGAAATGGTATGTCTGCTGGCCGAGGCGCACGTGGCGCGGAACGGCCAGACCAGAAAGACGCACTGGCGCTAGCACATCCCGCATAGGCCGCGGGAGGGCATCACGCCCTCCCCGGCTTCACGTCGCCGCGGCCATCTGCTCGGCCATCACGCAGAGCAGTTCGAACATCAAAGATACCCCGAGCCAGGCAGTCGCGCCGGAGGGATCGAAAGGCGGCGACACCTCGACGAGGTCCGCGCCGACGATGTTCACCCCCCGAAGCTCCCGCACGACCTGGATCGCCTGGAAGGAATTCGGCCCGCCGACCTCCGGCGTGCCCGTGCCCGGCGCGAAGGCCGGATCGACGAAATCGATGTCATAGGAGACATAGGTCGGCCGGGTGCCGGCGATCGATCGGGCCTCGGCCATCACATCCTCGATGCCGCGCTTGAAGAACTCCTCGATCGCGATCACCCGGATGCCGACGGACTCGGCGAAATCCCGGTCCTCGGTGTCGTAGGCCGTACCGCGGATACCGATCTGGACCACGCGCTTGGGGTCGAGGAGCCCTTCCTCCACCGCGCGGCGGAACGGCGTCCCGTGCGTGTACATCGAGCCACCGAAATAGCTATGGAACAGGTCGGTGTGGCTGTCGAAATGGATCATGCCGAGCGGTCCGTCGGCGGCGAGGCCGCGCAGGATCGGCAAGGTGCACAGATGATCGCCGCCGGCGGTCAGCGGTACGATGCCGGCCTCCCGGATACGGCTGTAATACCGGGTGAAACGGTCGAGGCTGTCCTGCAGATCGGCCGGGTTCGGCGGCACGTCGCCGAGATCGGCGCAATTGACGAGCTCGAACGGCCGGACACCGGTCGCCCCGTTGCCGGCCCGGATCATGGTCGACAGGTCACGCAGCTGGCGCGGCCCGTGGCGGGGCCCCGCCCTGTTGGTCGTGCCGCTGTCCCACGGCGCGCCGACGAGCCCGATCCCGACCTCGGCGATACGCGGATCGTCCAGGGAAACGTGCGGCAACCGCATGAAGGTCGGCACGCCGGCGAAGCGCGGCAGATCGAAGCCGGAGACCGGCTGAAAGAATGGATCGCTCAAGACAGTGTCCTCAACAGGTGGTCACGGCATAGCACTGCCGCCATTGATGCCATAGCACTGGCCGGTCACGAAGCGTGCCCCGTCCCCGGCGAGATAGAGGGCCAGCGCGGCAATTTCCTCGGGAGCGGCGAAACGGGCAAGCGGAATGTCGAGATCCCGCGCGAGTGCCTCCGGGCTCATGGTCGCCGGGCTCGTCATGTCGGTGTCGACCGGTCCCGGTGCAATGGCATTGACGAGGATCTGCGGGGCGAATTCCGTTGCGAAGCTGCGGGTCAGCGCAACGACGCCCCCCTTCGACGCGCTATAGGCCGCCATTCCTTCGCGACCGAGGAAGGCGAGATCGGATGCCAGGTTGATGATGCGGGCCGGTGAGACGCCCGCCGGCCGTTCGCGCATGTGCCGCGCCGCCTCGCGACCGACGAGAAACGTGCCACGCAGGTTGACCGCCACAACACGATCGAAATCGGCGGCACTTGTCTCCAGGATCGGGGCTTCGCGCAGAATGCCGGCGTTGTTGACGGCGATATCGAGGGTTCGGAACCGCGCGGCGACCTCAGCGAGCATGGCAACGACGTCGTCTTCGCGCGAAACATCGGCCTCGAACGCGAAACTCTTGGAGCTCAAAGCCTGAAGGTCCGCGAGCGTTTCGGCGGCCCGTTCGTCTCCGTGATGGCAGATCGCGACACTGGCGCCCTCTCGGGCAAGGGCCAGCGCAATGGCGCGGCCGATGCCGCGACTGCCACCGGTGACGAGCGCCGTCCGGCCGGCCAGAGCCCCCGTCATGCCATCACCTCGCCCCGGTCCACATTGACCGCCTGGCCGGTGATGTTGGCCGCATTATCGGAGGCGAGAAAGAGGTACAACGAAGCCACGTCGGCCGGTTCCATCAACCCGCCGATTGCCTGCCCGGCGACGATCTCCCCGAGCAACGCGTCTTCCTCCGCTCCGGTTTGTGCCGCCATCGCCGCGAGCGAGCGCATCGATGCTTCTGTACGAACCCAGCCCGGGCATACGGCGTTCACCGTGATCCGACGCGCGCCAAGCTCGCGCGCCCAGACCCGGGTCATGCCGATCAGCGCGTGTTTCGAGCCCACGTAAGCCGAGAAGTCCGGCACCGCGGTCTTGCCCCAGATCGAGGCTGTAACGATGATCCGGCCGCCCTCGGCGATCCGCGAAGCGAGTGTCCGGGTCACGTTGTTGGTGCCGGTCACGTTAATCGCCATCACCCGGGTAAAGGCATCATCGACGGAGGAATCCGGTTCGGCGAGCGGCGTGGGCCGCTCGAGGCCGGCATTGTTGATCAGAATATCCAGTTCGCCCATGTCGGCCAGCGCTGCGTCAACCGACGCCCGGTCGGAGATATCGCAGACGATGGCGGAAACGGGCCGCGCCGCGACCGCCGACAGGCGCTCGGCTGCGGAGCGAACCGCATCGTCCTCCGCGAGCACGACCAGATCGGCGCCGGTCGTCGCAAAGGCCTCGGCCACAGCGAATCCGATGCCGCGACTTGCGCCGGTTACCAGCACGCGCTTGCCGGCAAAATCGAAACGCGCGCCCATCATTCGCGTTCGGACAAGTCGTGGCGCACCACAGCGGGTGCTGACCAGACGCCGGGATCTACGTCCGGAACGCCCTTCGCGGGGATCTTTTCTGTCAGAGGTTCCCGACTCCGGCACATGGCCCGAAGACCGGTCTTGGTCAATTCATGCATTGAGAGATCGTTGCCTTCGTTGAGAAACAAGCGCTTCCGGATTCTGCCTTCAACCACGCGGATTCGCCAGACGTTGCGGCGGGTCGCGCACTCTATCGCATGAGCCCGCCGCAGGCGTCCCGTATCGCGTAGAAGTCGCAGGAATAGCGGCTGGTTCATCGCCTCACGCACACACGCTTCATCTGGAACGAGACGCTTGGGACCGTTTCGTTGTTGTCGCCGCGGACGATGCGACGAAAACCGGCAATGCCCCCCGAATTGGTGATCGCCTTTCAGGAACTTCATCGCAGATCGTTTTCCCGCTACTCTTCGCGATCGAAAGCGATCCCCTCCGTGAGAGGATGGATGCAGGTCCGGTTATGGACGGCTTTGCAGTGAAGCAACGCCACGCAATGGCCACGCGCGGGAAACGGGCGAAAACGCGGCGCTCCGCCTTCACGCGGGCTGTCTCCACGGTTCCCTCGGCGTTGTGCCTGACCGCCGGACTGATACTGGTCGCGTGGCTTTGGCCAATTCTGGACGCGGTGCCGACGCGGATCGATGAGCCCGTTCGCCGCGACCCGACGATCGTATTGCTGGCCGCGGACGGCAAACCGTTCGCCGAGTTCGGCCCGCATCGCCAGCCGCCGGTCACGCGGGACGATCTCCCGGACCATTTCATCGATGCACTTCTGAGCATCGAGGACCGCCGTTACTACCAGCATTTCGGGATCGACCCCTTCGGGATGCTGCGCGCCGGGCTGCGCAATGCGCGCGCCGGACAGATCGTCGAGGGCGGCAGCACGATCACGCAGCAACTGGCCAAGATCGATTTCCTCGGCGGCGAGCAGAGCTTCGAAAGGAAGATTCGGGAGGTCATCCTGGCCCTCCGGCTGGAAGCGGCCTACAGCAAGGACGAGATCCTGCTGCGCTATCTCAATCACGCCTATTTCGGCGGCGGGACCATCGGCCTGGCCGCAGCCTCCGACCGGTATTTCGGCAAGAAACCGCGCGCACTCGGCGTTCGCGAATCCGCCGTTCTGGCGGGACTGATCCGCGCCCCGTCCCTCTTGAACCCGCAGGCGTCCGTCGAGCGGGCGACTGAACGGGCCGATGTGGTGCTGGCCGCCATGGTCGATGCCGGAAAGCTCTCGCCGCAGGCTGCCGATGCAGCCCGTCGGGAGCCGCTATCAATCCGCTCGGCCGGTTCGGACCCGGACCCCGGCGTCTGGTTTGCCCAGTGGGCCGTCTCCACCCTTCGATATGAGGGAAAGGAGGACATGTCCGTCCGAACGACATTCGATCCACGACTGCAATCCATTGCCGACACGGCCGTGCGGGGCGCCTTCGCCGGCGCGCGCGCGAAAGGGGCCGGAGTCTCTCAGGTCGCGCTGGTCGCGATGCGTCGAGACGGTGCGGTGCTGTCGATGGTGGGGGGACTGGATCCGGGCAAGACGCAGTTCAATCGCGCCTACCAGGCCCGGCGGCAGCCGGGGTCGGCGTTCAAGCTCTTCGTCTATCTGGCCGGCCTGCGCCTCGGCTATCGTCCCGACGACGTGGTGATGGACATGCCGGTCAATATCGATGGCTGGTCGCCGAAGAACTACAACGGACGGTACTACGGATATATCTCGCTGTCGGAGGCCTTCGCGCGGTCCGTCAACACGATCGCGGCCCGTTTGGGCAACGCGGTTGGCGCCAGCGCAATCATTCTCGCAGCCCGCGACCTCGGCATCGATGCGGACCTCAACGCGGTCGGAAGTCTTGCGCTTGGAACCTCCGGCGTGACGCTACTGGATCTGACCGGTGCTTACGCATCCGTCGCTGCGGGCGTGATGGCGGTCGAGCCCTACGGCATTGAGACACACTCCACGGCGGAATCGCGTCCCCGGCTGGACCATCGCGGCGAACTTCTGGAAATGCTTCGAATGGTCGTCGATCAGGGAACCGGCCGTCGCGCGGCCTTGAATCAGCCCGTTGCGGGAAAGACGGGAACGAGCCAGTCGTACAGGGATGCCTGGTTCGTCGGATTTGCCGGCGATCTGGTGGTCGGGGTCTGGGTCGGCAATGACGACGAAACCCCCATGCACGGCATCACCGGGGGCTCGCTACCGGCCCAGATCTCCCATGACTTCATGGAAAAGGCCTTGCCGTTGATGCCCGCTGCCCCGACCGTCGCGCAATCCGGGCCCGCCGCGGCGGAGACGGCGGGCGGCTTCTTCGTCGAGGAGACCGGAAAAGCCGACAATGGCTTCTTCGAAGTCGCGGACCAGCCGCTGTTTTTCAGGGAACAGCGAGGAGCTGATTGATCTGTCGCGGGCTACTAGCGCGCGACCATTCCGGGAAAAATTGCAGGCTCCCGGGCCGGGCCCGGAGCGGCATGCCGGCCTATCCCTGCCTCGAGAGCATCTCGGACTGGAAGCAGCGCCGAATGTCGGTGACGAACGAAATATGGACGACGGCGCAGGCTGCGATGGCCGGCACCAGAAACAGGGCATTCGGCCCGGGCAGCAATATCCCACCCATCGTCATGCGAATCACCTCTCCAGACCGAACGAGCGGGATCGCCAGCAACAGAACCGAGAGATGGGATATCAGGAACAGGGCGATCCGGTTCCGACTCCGGAATGCCCAAAGGCCAGCGAGATATCCACACAGGCAGAAGACGAAGATACCGTAGCCGTTCGGCCCGAAAACCAACTCAAGCAGATAGAAAAGCTCGCGGTTCGGCTGGACCAGTTCGAGATTCACGAACCATAACAGATAGCTCGACGGAAAGAAGCCGAGCAGCACCATCGAGGCCGCCATCGCCGTCAGCCACGCGAAGGCAGCGACGGGAGCCAATAGGAGTATGGGGTGCGTACTTCTGATCACTCCGAACGTATGCCGAAAATGCATTAACGTTATCTTGCTGATTGCTGCCGTTGCCGGCGCCAGGCGCGATAGAATTCCTTTCGGAAGGCACCCCAAAAACCGACGGTAGGCGGCCAATGGTCAGGGAGCGGGGGAAATAGGTTTGTTGCGCGTGAGCGTCGCTGTGGCTGTGTTGTTGGGCCTCGGTCTGACATGCACGCCTGCGCGCGCGGACAACCCGTTCATCACGAGAAAGCCCGTCTACAACTGGAATGGACTTTGGTGGGGCGGCCATCTGGGTGCCGAATGGGGGGAGCTTATTGCGGAGCCGGCCTCCGGCACCGGATACGAAGACGCCCGTTTTTCGGGCGGGATCGGGCTCGGCTACGACAGGGAATTCAGCCGCGTCGTCTTCGGCGTCTCCGCCGATACGGACTTCGCGTCGTGGAGCGCCGGCGGGCGCATGTACCTTCCCGCCGTCAGCCCGTCATTGCTCTCACCACAATTGACCGTGCGCAGCGAGATGGAATGGTTCACGACGGTGCGCGCGCGCATCGGCGTGCGGTTCGATCGCGCCCTGCCCTATATCACCGGCGGTCTGGCGCTCGCCAAGATCACCACCTCCGCCCAATCCGTCGCGACCACGGGCCCGTTCGCCTTCGCTCCCGTCACGTCCGATTCCTGGGAAGCGGGCTATACCATCGGCGCGGGCCTGGAATATCGGTTGACCGAGCACGACACGCTTGGCGTCGAGTATCTCTACTATCAGATACAGGGGCCTGATCTCGTTGTCGTCCCGCAGAACTGGCGCCTCGACAACAAGATCCGCGGGCACATCGTGCGCGCGACGTTCAAATACACGTTCTAGACGAACACCGCACACTGGATGCTCACCGAACGACGACGGATGCTCCGATCGGGACGCGGTTGTAGAGATCGATCGCATCCGTGTTGCTCAACCGAAAACACCCCGAGGTAACGGCCGCGCCGACGGCCTCGTTGTCGTTTGTGCCGTGAATCCGGTACAGCGTGTCGCGCCCGTTCTGGTACAGATAGAGGGCACGCGCACCGAGCGGATTGTGCGGACCGGGCGGCACGAACTCCGGCAAACCGGGCTTGCGCGCCCGCATTTCCGCTGGCGGTCGCCACGCCGGCCATTCCTGTTTCGCGCCGACCCTTGCGACACCCGTCCAGCCGAAGCCCTCACGCCCGACCCCGATGGCATACCGGTAGGCGCGGCCGCCGGGCAGAACCAGGTACAGGGCGCGCTCGCCGGTTTCGACGACGACAGATCCCGCGGCGATATCCTGCGTGTAGGCGACGTCCTGCCGGCTGGTCGGGCCCAGCGTGCGCGGCACGCTCCACTGCTGCCCCTGCGCGGCGACGTCGTATGACCAGTTCAGCACCATCCCGAGAGCCAGAACGACTGGCGCAAGGGCGCTCACGATCGTTTGAACCATGATGATCTGCTCTTCTTTGCTGCGACATGTGGTTCGAGCCAGGCTTCGAACTCCTTGACCAACCCGGACCGGGCGCCGAGGTCGCGCCAGAGAAGCCCGCGATTCAGCGCTTCGGACGCGAGCGCCCAGTCCTCCGGCAGGAAAGTCAGCTGCGAGGTCGTGAACACCGACTTCATTTCCGTCTTCGAAAGGTCCTTGGAAAACAGGCCGCTTCGCACCTTATTGACGACGACGTTCAGCCTTTCGGCGGACACCCCGCCCCCCTCCGCGGCGGCGTAGAGGTCGCGGGCGAAACGCAACGCGGGGATCGTCGCTTCCGTCACCACCGTGACCAAGTCCGAGGCGTTGAGCACGCCCTGTCGCCACGGCGCGTCGTGCGAGGGCAGATCGATCACCGTCGTCGGATAGCGATAAGCCGCGATATCGAGCAGGCGGAAAATGAACTCGTCCGCCCCGGGCCACCATTCCAGATGCGGGCAGCGCAGCGAGAGCACGGCGAAACCGGCCGCGTGCTCGCGCTTGATGATATCCAGCAGCTCGAGGTCGATCCGTTCGGGATGCTGAACGAGTTCGCCGACATCGAACTCCGAACCGGCGAGATCGAGATAGGTTCCGGCTGCGGCCCGCGTGAAGTCGAGGTCGACGAGGCACGTCTCGATGCTTCCGGCGCGCTTGCGCGATTTCGCCGCCGATGCGGCCGCGGCGATCGACAGGGACGTGGCGCCTGCGCCTCCGACCGCCGGCACGAACGCCAACACGCGGTTCTGGCCGTGGCGCACGGTCTGGACCTGCGCGGCGACGGCCTCAAGAAGCTGTCGGTTGTCGATCGGGTGCTTGAGCCAATCGGACGCACTGAGCTGAACGACCCGGCGCAGTCCTTCGGCAGACAAATCGCCAGAAAGGACGATACGTGGCGCATCCCCTATTCCGCGAAGCACGTCCGCCAGCTGCGGGTTATCGAGAACCTCGCCGTCCCCGACATCGATGAGGACGAGATCGGCAAATGTCGATCCCACGTTGCCCGGAGCCGTATCGCCGATGTCGACGTCGACGACCTCGTAGGCGGGAACGGCGGACAGACGCGACCTCAGGGCTTGTCGCACATCGGCGCTTTGCGAAATCACCACTATGATGCGCCGATCCGGCGCGGGTCCCGGTCCCATGTGCGAAATCACCATCAGAATGTCGTCGAGAGGTCTTCACCGGTAATGGTACCGGTCATTGGCGGAATCTCCATCTGCCCGAGGCCGAGGAGTCCAGCCAGGAAAAAGAAGTTGAAGTTAAGATCCTGCAGTTGCACGCGGATCGTCGGAACGGGGCCGCCCGGGCGGGCGGCGTAGCCGAGGCCGCTGTAGGTATATTCGACGACGACGTTTGCGGTCCCCAGCGGCGGGTTCCTCTGGAAGACGTCGCACATGCCCCGCGCGCCGGTGCCGAAAGGCGGACCACACGTACCATCCGCACCGAAGACGATGCGATTGAGAGCGGCCGCATCGACGTCCAGTCCACCAAGACCGATGCAGGTGGGCGAAGCACCGTTGCAGACCACGGAGTAGCTTTTGCTCGGATCGCCGGGAGCGATCTCTGCATTCAACTCCGCGACCTTAGCCGCAAGACCGGTCGCAACCGGGTTCGAGACTGCGGCAAGCCGCGCACCGACCTGCACCGCCTTGGACGCCTGGTTCCACTGATAGAGCGCGTATCCGAAGTCCACGAATCCGAGCGTCACCAGGAAGAGCAGCACGATGACCAAAGTCATTTCGACCATCGTGGCGCCCTCGTTTTCTGCAAGGAAGGCGCGCGCACGTCGGTTCACCATCCGATCACCCGCTGCTCATGGGCGACGTTGATGTCGATGGGACTGGTGACAGCTCCGAGGTTCTCCAGAAACGCCAGCAACCCTCCGCCGGTATAGGAATAAGTGGTCTCGACGCGGACGACCCTTAGCCACGAGCCGCGATACATGGGATTATTGGCTTCATCGAGCGGGGTCGGCTCGTCGATAGGATACGTAATGTCGGCAGGACTCATGGTCCATCCATCGACGCGGCTCTGGCCGGTGCCTTGGGGATTGCCGTAAACGGCGATATTGACGGCGGTGCCTTTGCAGGTCGCTTCCGCCGCATTGCATCGCGACATGTAGCGGGCCGCATCACGCACGCCCGTCTCGATGAGCATCTTCTGATAGAACAGGGTACCGAACTCGAAGACGCCGGCGCAAAGGACGAGCAGGAACGGCATCAGAACGGTGACCTCCAACAGCGCCGCTCCGCGCGTATCGCGGGCAAAGCGCCGGAGATGGCGATCGACCGATGGTGATTCAAACCGTGACCCGCGCGCCGCCATCGCGCTCACCGGTAGAGCTGCACGTCGTCGCGCTCGAAATCGTCCATCGTACCCCGGCCTGCATGGCCGGTCACGTCGACGAGTTCGACAAACACCGACGCCGCGTAGGGGTACGTGTTTTCATCTTCCTGCCCCTTCGGCACCTTTCTTACAGGCTCTGTTAAAAAGAAGCTCGCAAAAGCCCTGACCGGCAGCCCCTTCTCGTTGCCGCCCAGATTGTAGCCTAGGCTCTCAAGCCGCTGGCAATCGAGAAGGGCGCCGTAAATAAGCCGCCGGTCGACATTCGTCACCGGCGCCCCGCACTGGCCGGGTGGGACACCAGTTTCGCCATCGGCGGACTGGTTGGTCACCATGTTGTTGTCGATTTCGTAGCGGTAGACCTCGTAACGGGTGGGCTTGTTCCCCGCCGTCCAGTCGGAGGGATACGGTGCGCTGCCGTGATTGATGCTCCAATAGCCCGGCGTGACATTTCCGAACTCGTCCGTCTTGTCGAAAAATTGCCATTCCCCATCGCCCATGCGGCCGTCCATGTAGGGACAGGATCCATCCGCGAAACAGAAGTCTGGCTCGAGACCCATGATCTCGTCCAGATCCGGATTGGTGGGGTCCCGCCAATCCATCTTGTTACTTTGGGGGCAATTGTTGCCATTTGAAATGCCGCCCTTCCGCACATTCGCCGCGGGGCCATATTGAGCGCCGTTGAAGTTCGCGCCCGGCTCCTGCATGCCGAAACGAACGTTGAATGCGTCCTTCACAGGCCCGGAACTTTGGCCCGGCTTGGTGTCCACGCCTCGCCGCGAGAAACAACTTCTCGGCGTCGAGCTCGCGATCATCTCGGCGAGTGCGCGGGCGCCGTTGCGGCCATCGGAGGCGAGGAAGCCAAAATCGCCGGGGAAGTATGACGTATCCTTACCAACGCTTCGCAACTCGATAAGCCGTCGGCGGCCACCCCTGGTCTCGACGGCATTCTGCAGCGTAAGCCCCCCGGCGGCCGCCGGATTTTCGTAAGGGTTGCAAATGAAAACCGGAGTATAGTTGCACACCGCGCTGTTGAAGCCAGCCACAGCCGAGGCCGACGTCTCGAACGCATTGCTGGCGGCACCGAGGAAGGTTGCCGGAAAGATCGCCGTTATCTGCGTCGGGTTTATCCTCACCTCTACGAACTGCGCCTCCAGAGGATCGGTCGTCTCGTAGGCCGCCGTGATCGGGTCGTCGTCGTCGGGGGGCAGGCCGCTCAGGTATCGCCGGGTGATATCGCCGGGAAAAGTGAGCGTGTGAAACTGCAGATCCGACAAGCTGTGCGAATTCTTGACCAGTTCCTCGAGCGCGCGATCGGCCCGGTCGATTGCATCGTCGCCGCCATCCAACTCCGCCGCCGCGGCGAGCGCAAACGCATCCGCGCCCTTCTGCAGATCATAGTGAAGGTTGTAGACCCGCGACGCATCGACGGCGAGCAGGGCGAAGCCGATCAGGGCCGGCAGGGTCACCGTCACGAAAACAAGGGCGGAACCGTCCTGGGAACGGGCGAAACGTCTGAACATCGCACCTCTCGCTCGGCGTGGCCCTCTAGTTGTTGATATTCACGTTGACGACGGACTGCTGCTGTTGCGGAGCCGGCGGGTTGGTGTACCGCTTGGTCACCGTCTCGATCCGTTTTCCGCTACCGCCTGTCAGCGCGCGGCGGGACGCCGGCGGCCAGGGATCGATCGTCTGGACCGCTATGTTCGTGTTCTGGGCGTCGGGCGCCGCGAACGTCACATAGTCGCTGTGGTTGAGATAGTCGGCGCAGCCGCCGAGCGTGGCACCGACCACGAGCAGCGCCGCGACGGAAGGCCAACGAAGTCTAGTATTTTGTGTAGGCATTATACTGTCCCGGCGGTAGCTCGATGATGTGGCCGAAGGGTCCGACAACGCCGGCGCCCTCTTCGAAGCTTCGCAGCATCTTGTCGTTCACTTCCAACATACCGAGCGCGAAGAACTCGGGATCGTTCGAGGGGCGCGCCGAGTCCAGCGGCGTCTTGAGCGGTTCGCCGGGTTTGGCCGGCCTCACGAGGTGCGGCGTGACGATGATCACGAGATCGGTTTCTTGCTTCAGGAAAGACGAGGATCGGAACAAGGCGCCGAGCACCGGCAATTGCCCCAGCCACGGCACCTGCTCCTGCGTCTTTACGCTGTCGCTCTGCAGCAGGCCCGCGATGGCGAAGCTCTGCCCGTCGTTCAGCTCGACCGTCGTTTGCGCATTCCGGACGATAAAGGCAGGCACCTCGATGTCCTGGGTCCGGATCGCGTTGGTGAAGTCCACCTGGCTGACCTCGGGCGCCAGCCGCAGGTTGATCGTGCCGTCATCGAGCACGACCGGGGTAAACTGCAGCAACACACCATATTTCTTGAACTCGATACTGATGGTGTTGTCGTCCTGAGCGACCGGTATGGGAACTTCGCCGCCGGCAAGGAACTGTGCCGTCTCCCCGGACAGCGCCGTCAGGTTCGGTTCGGCGAGGCGCCGCGCGAGGCCTTTGTCCTCGAGCGCCTGGATCAGAACGTCGGCAATGACCCCCTCATCGAGCACGCGCGCCACAAAGGTGCCGAACGGAACCGCACTGCCGATGAAAGGACTGATGATCTGAGTCAGCGGCACGCCGTCGTTGTCGATACTGGTCGGGGGAAAGAACCGACCTGTGCGCAGGCCAAGACCAGTGTCGCGATCGCGCACGGACCAGCTCACGCCGAGGTCGCGGCCGGCGTCGCGCCTGGCCTCGATAAACCTTACTTCAAGCAGTACCTGCTGGGCGTTGAGCACGCGGATCGAGTTGATGACCGGGTCCGCGGTGTATTGCTGGGCGATATCCAGCACCTTCTGCAGGGTCAGCCCGTCCGGAACGCTGCCGCTCAGCCGCAAACGGCCGTTCACCGACTGCACCAGAACCTGTGAACTGGGCGCCGCCTGCCGTAGCGCCGAGCTGAGGTCGCGCGTGTCCACGCCGACCTCGATGTCGATCACGCCGATCAGGCCGCTCTGGCGGTCGTAGACGGCCACGTTGGTGCGGCCGGGCTTCTTGCCCAGGATGTAGAGCGAGCGGTCGGTGAGCGGCAGCACGTCGGCGATTTCCTTGTCGCCCACGAGGATGTCGCCGACCTCCTCGGTCGTGCGGATGGTGCTCGACTGGCCGTAGGGCACCATGATCTCGCTCGCCCCGCCCTCGGAGAAGTCGACGAGGCGATCGGCCAGCGCCCGGCTGCCCCAGATCCCGCCGCCCCACATGCCGCCGCCCGACAAGAAGACGACCAGCGCGGCGACGAACAGGACCGCCCCCGGCATCCGAGCGATGCCGGTAGCCCTGCTCACTTTTTCTGCTAGCCCCCCCATATCCATGAGACCCTGCTTTGCTGCCTTAGTTGTCCATAGGGTTGCGCAGAACATCCGCGCACAGAACCCGGCGATCCCCATCCACAAGCGATTTCGGAAAGGTGGTGTAGTCCAGCGACACCCTCGTCAGGCGTATACGTCTTTCCACGAAGCGCGCGCCTGGCTAACGCTTTTGGACTACGCCGAACTGCCCCACCCGCTTCCGATCGACTAGCGTTCCTTCTGCACCTGGTATTCCGACCGTTCCATTCCGCGAATGACGCCGACGGTGGCGAAGCTCGGCCGCAGCACCGACTTTTCGGCCTCGTCTTCCTCCGGCTCGACGAACGGTCCGCCGGTGCCCAGATCGCCGATGGTCACCCGGCGCGTCGCCTCGCCCGTGTCCGAAAGCACGTTGCGCAGCGCCAGCGACAGCTGCCCGACATTCGCGGCCAGCGTCAGCTTCTGCGCCTGTTCCGTACCGACTTCGACCGTCACCGCCTTCGCCACCTGCGGGTCGTCGGTCCGGTCGTCGGCAAGCTGGTCGATCGCCAGCACCTTGATGTTCTGCAGCAGCACGTCGATGTAGGCCTTGCGCGATTCGTCGGACGGGCTGCGGTCCTGGCGCGTCAGCATGATGTCGACGCGGTCGCCCGGAAGCACGAAGCCGGCGACGCCGAGAACGTCGTTGACGCGGATCGTCACCGCCTTCTTGCCCTCGGCCAGAACCGCCGAGAGCGTGGCGCGCTGGCCGGGGCCCGTCACCTTCCATTCGAGCACGGGTTCGTTCGCCTCGAGCGCGGTGATGACGTAGCGATCGCCGCTTTCCAGCAGCTCTTCCTTGCGCATGAAGGCGCCGTTGGGCCGCGCGCCCGACGGCCAGGGAATCTGCTTGAGGTTATCGGGCTGCAGCCGGTCGCCGAAGCGCAGCGCCGTGGCCGCGACGACGACGGTATCGGTCGGAGAGAGGGTCGCCTCGGCCGAGGTCGTGAACTGGCTGCGCTGGGTGTCCAGCCAGACCTTGGTCACCACGACCGCGCCGATGCCGAAGACAACGGCGAGGCCCAGCATCAGGAGCGAGTTGCCACGCATTACCTGTCTCCATACTCCGTCCGCGCCCTACCTGTACTGAGGCGAGCAATGCCATTTCGAAGGAATTGTGCCGCAAACCGAGAGTTTGCCGATTTGTGGCCGCCGCATAAGCAACACGGCGGCCACAAAGATTGTCGGCTAGACCATCAAGACCAACCTGCTCCCGTTAAGGCATTCTGGAGAGCCGTCCACTGGTTCTCGAGGTAACCGCCGATAATCACCACCGTGGCGATCACGCCAACTGTGATGATACCCAGCAGGACCGTGTATTCGATCATCGCGGCGCCGTCTTCCTCATCGCGGAAACGCCTGACGATTTCCAAAGCCTTACGCATGTCTTCCTCCATTCGAAAGCTCGGACACGCCCCCGTCTCAACCACGATCAACCGTTGGCTGCGCCGGGCCTGTCCCCAAGTAAAAGCCTAATGGAATGTTAATCGGCGTGTCAAAGCGGGTTTTTAAAAGATATTTCCTATAGTTAACAAGGACAGCATCTTAATAAATAGCGCGATCACCTCCCGTTTTACCGTGGATAACTCTTTCGAAGTATGCCAAATACGCCTTTTGACGTAATCAATACATTTCCACATGCAGTCTGAATTAAGCATCTTCGCAATCTCACACCCAAATCGACTTGCCAGGCAATTGCTGCCAACCCGATCGGCCGCTATCGTCGCCTCGTAATTTAGGCGAAACAGTTCTCACCCTATGGTTGCAGACATGCTGGGACGTTTCAGTCGCACGAGACAGGGCCCGGAGGCGGATGGTTCCGCCGATGGTTCTCTGGCGGTCCTTCCCGCCATCGACGGCGAGGCAAGACGCGAACCGACTCTCGCACCAACGCCGGCGCGGGAGGCAAACCAGACCAAATCAGCCCAAGCCAGCGCAACGCAGGCCAGCGATCGCTATCTGGCGACCAAGGTGGCGCTGCATCGTCACCTGATCGACCAGATAAACCTCGGCGTGCTGGACCGCATCGGGCGCGAGGAACTGGCCGGCGAGATCCGCCCGTTCGTGCGCGAATACGTGCGCGAGCAGTCGGTGGTCGTCAACGCGCGCGAACTGGAGCAGCTCGTCTCGGATGTCGCCGACGAGATGCTCGGCCTCGGCCCGATCGAGCCCCTGCTGAAGGACGACAATGTCACGGACGTGCTGATCAACACGCACCGCCAGGTCTATATCGAGCGGTTCGGCCAGCTCGAACTGACGCCGATCCGGTTCAAGGACGAAGCGCACCTCATTCGCATCATCAACAAGATCGTCTCCGCCGTCGGGCGGCGCGTGGACGAATCCGCCCCGATGGTGGATGCCCGCCTACCCGACGGCTCGCGCTTCAACGCGGCGATCAAGCCGGTCGCCGTCGACGGGCCGCTCGTATCGATCCGCAAGTTCTCGCGGCATCCGTATTCCCTCGAGAAGCTTCTGGAATTCGGAAGCATTCGCCCCGCGATGATCGAGCTCGTGACCGCCGCGGTCCAGGGGCGGATCTCGGTTCTGGTCTCCGGCGGCACCGGCTCTGGCAAGACGACGATGCTCAACGCCCTGTCTGCCCATATCTCGCACAAGGAACGCCTCGTCACGATCGAGGATGCGGCCGAGCTTCAGCTTCAGCAGCCCCATGTCGGCCGCCTGGAGACGCGCCCGCCGAATGTCGAGGGGCGCGGCGAGATCCGCCAGCGCGAACTCGTCAAGAACGCGCTGCGGATGCGCCCGGACCGGATCATCGTCGGCGAGGTGCGCGGCGAAGAGGCCTTCGACATGCTGCAGGCCATGAATACCGGCCACGAAGGCTCGATGACGACCATTCACGCCAACGCGCCGCGCGACGCCCTATCGCGCCTGGAGCAAATGGTCGGCATGGCCGGAATGCCGATGGACCAGCGTTCGATACGCGGTCAGATCGCGTCCGCCATCCGCCTCGTCATCCAGGTCCAAAGGCTGTCTGACGGCGGGCGCCGCATCATCAGCATCAGCGAGATCACCGGCATGGAAGGCGACGTCGTCCAGATGCAGGAGATCTTCAAGTTCGTGAAGAAGGCCGTCGACGAGGACGGGCGGATCGTCGGCGAGTTCCGTGCCACCGGTATCCGCCCGCGCTTCCTCGACGAGATTGCCGCCCTCGGCTTCCACGTCTCGCGTGAGAGCTTCGATCCGTCGCGGGCCCTGTAATGTTCGGCGCGCAGTCTCTCACCTATCTCGTCTACTTCATGGTGCTCGCCAGCGCGGTCCTCGCGGTCGAGGGGCTGTATCTGGCCTACAGCCGCCGCCGCGCGCGGCGCGGGGCCGTGAATCGGCGACTCGGGCTGATGCGGGATACCGGCGACAGCCAGAACGTCCTGGAGGAGTTGCGCAAGGAGCGCGGGCTGACCGCCGACGGCGACTACACCCTGCCCTGGCTGGCGCTGAACCGCCTGTTCCTGCAATCGGGGATGCGCGGCAGCTTCGCCAGCTTCATCGGTATGTTCCTGATCGCCGGCATAACGCTCGCCATCATCGTGTACATGATCGACCGCTCGGTGCTGCTGTCGCTCATGACCGGCGCCGCCGTCGGGTTCGCACTTCCGGCCATGGTGCTGGTCCGGATGCGCAGCCGCCGGCGCGCGCGTTTCGCCGAGCAGCTTCCCGACGCACTGGACATCATCGTTCGCAGCCTGCGGGCCGGGCACCCGACCCCCGTTTCCCTGGCGCTTGCCGGGCGCGAACTGCCTGATCCGATCGGCAGCGAGTTCGGGATTGTCGCCGACGAACTAACGTATGGCCTCGATCTCGAGACCACGATGCGCAACCTGCTGGAACGCGTCGGGCTGGACGAGCTTCGGCTCGTCGTGGTTTCTCTTGCGATCCATGGTCGTACCGGTGGGAATCTGGCCGAGATACTCTCCAATCTGGCCAAAGTCATTCGCGAGCGCTTCAAGCTTCGCCGGAAGATCCAGGCGATTTCATCCGAAGGCCGCTGGTCCGCGATCAGTCTCTCGCTGTTTCCCTTCGGCCTGTTCGCCGCCATCAATCTTCTAGCCCCGACCTATTTCGGCGACATCTGGGATCACTGGATCGTGTCGCCGCTGATCTTCGGCATGCTCACGCTGATGGCTGTCGGCGACTTCATTATGTACCGCATGGTCAATTTCGATTTCTAGGATGGCGCACCGATGATCGACCAGATCGGCACACGGATGTCCGCCGTCCTGACCGGCGCCGGCGGGGAATGGGTTCTTCTGGCGCTGGCATTCGCGGCGGCGGTGGCGACATTCCTGTTCGCCTCCTTTCTCGTTCTGCCGCGGCTCGAGACGCGGCGGCGCATTCGAGAGCAGCTGCTCAAGAAGAACATTCCAACGCACGCTCTCCTCGCCGGTCAGGCGGAGGAGCGCGCGCGGGCATTGCTGCCGCTGACCGACTATTACGCCGCGATCGAGGAAAACGCCGAGCCGGATTCCATCCGCGCCCGCCTGCATCGGGCCGGCTTCTATGGCCCCAATGCCCCGACGGTTTTCCATCTGGTCCGCGTCGGCCTCTGGGCCGGTGCCTTCGCCGTCGGCTTCGCGGCCGGGCGTATCTTCTTTCCCGGCTTTCCGGTCTCCATGCTGTTCATTCTGACGTTCATCTACTCGCTGCTGTTCCTGCTCCTGCCGAGTTTCGTGCTCGACCATATGGGGCGCAGCCGGGAACTCGCCTATCGGCGCGCCTTTCCCGATTTCATGGACATGATGGTGGTCTGCACCGAGGCGGGTCTCGGCCTCGAGGCGGCGACGGAAGAGGTATCCGAGGAACTGGCCTCGACCAACAGTGCGCTGGGGCTACACCTAAAGGTCATGACGCTCGAAATGCGGGCCGGACGCACGATGCGCGAAGCCTTGCACAATCTTTCCCGGCGCATAAACATCGAGGAGGCGCGGGCGCTGGCTGTCCTGTTCCAGCAATCGGAAGAGCTCGGCACCAGCCTGAACGAGGCGCTGCGGGTCTACAGCGCCGAAATGCGCGACAAGCGGATGATGTCGGCGGAGGAGAAGGCGAATGCCCTCCCGGTGAAGATGGTGTTTCCCTTGGGGTTCTGCGTCTTCCCGGTCATTCTCGTGATGGTGCTCGCCCCCGTCTTCATCCGCATGAGCGGCGTCTTTTTCTAGGGTTTCGAAAACAAGGGGGACTCCGACAATGAAAAGCCGCGCAGCCCAGATCGGCCTTCTGATCGGCCTGATGACGCTCGCCGGGTGCCAGAGCGACGGAGGGGGCATCGGCGACTTTTCCTCCTTCGCCAATCCCGAAAGCGGGATGCAACCGGCGCCACCGCCCAAGTTCTACCCCGACGACCAGGTGCTCCAGGTCGCCAAGGTGGAGTTCGCGCAGGGCAACTACGGCAACGCGCAGCACTATTTCCAGCGCTCGGTCGAGGTGATGCCGAACGACGCCGAAGCCTGGCTCGGCCTCGCCGCCTCCTACGATCGCCTGCGCCGGTTCGATCTCGCCGACCGCGCCTACCGGGAGGCCGGCCGGTATATCGGCAATACGGTGGTCTACCTGAACAACCGCGGATACTCCTACCTGCTGCGCGGCGACCTCGTGCGCGCGCGCCAGGATTTCCTCAAGGCCTACGAGCTCGAACCGGCGAACCCGACCGTGGCCAACAACCTCGCCATGCTGCGCGACAGCGTTTCGTATCCGCGCAGGACGTGACGCGTGGACTGGGAGCGTTGGGACTGGGCGCGCTTGGATTGGGCTGCCGCTGGAGAGCTGGCGGTTCTCGCCGTGGCCGCCGTGTTGCTCGCCAGGATCGCCCGGTCTGATTTCACGACGCTGAAGATCCGCAATCGCGACCTCGTTCTGCTGCTCGCGCTCCTGCCGCTCTGGCTGCTGGCGGGGGCCCGCCCGGCGCTGCCGCACCTCGCGGTGGGCGCGGCTCTGTTCGCGATGACGTTGCTGTTCTGGCTCGCCGGAAAACTCGGCGCCGGCGACGTCAAGCTCTTCGGCATCGCCGGCGCGTTCGCGGGCCCCGGCGGGGCCCTGCTCTTCTCCGCCACCCTGCTGGCCGGAGCGATCCTGATGCTTGCGATCTACCGCAGTTCCTGGCTCGTCCTCGGCACCGGAGCGCCCTGGTCGGCGCGGCTGGTGGAACTGGTGGAAAGCCGGAAGGTGCCCTACGGCGTCGCCATCTCCGCCGCGCTGGCGGTCACGATGCTAGCGGCCGTCATCCGATAGTCCGCCGCCAGGTCCGGCGGTCGCTCCAGCGGCCCTGCCCGCGACCCGAGAGCCGGCCATCCTGGCCTTCAGCGCGCGGCTGGCCCTGCGATCCTCGGCGATCTGCCCGGCGGCGGCGGCGAGATACCACACCGCCAGCGCCCACAGCACGAAGACGAGCCCGAGCTCCGGACTCGTGATCACCTGGGTGAAGATGAATACTACCGCGAAGGACTTCACTGCGTACCCCCGGTTGCAGGGGCAAAACCATACAGTCTGCGTCGCGCGCACTCAACCCGCCTCGCCACCCCGCCCGGCCAGCCTCTGGCCGGCGGCCGGCGGGCGGCGTTAACCATACGCACATACTTTGCCGGCATTGTATTATGCGAGGTGCGGCGTACCGAGATCGCGATTCGGAGGACGGTCGCGAGAGCACCTTGGCCCGCCCCGGCGCCCCATCCTCCCAGACGCCGGGGCGGGGTCTTCCGACCCCGCAGCCCGTCTCACCCGACCGGCGCGGTGTCCCCGAGCCGGCGCAGCGGCATGCCGGCCGTGACGTTGTCCTCGATGGCATCGAGGTTCCGGCCCTTGGTCTCCGGCAGCCAGATCATCGAGATCGCCAGCGCGACGCCGCAGACCGCGGCGAAGAAGAAGAACACGCCCGACAGGCCGACCAACGAGACCCCGGTCAGGAAGAACAGCGCGACGAGCGCGTTGAACAGCCAGCTCGTCGCCGACGCCGCCGCGATGCCCGTTTCCCGGATCTTCGAGGGCACGAGTTCCGACATCAGCACGTAGGGCAGCGGCCCGAGGCTGATGGCGAACGCGGCGATATAGACGCACAGGCCGACGAGGCCGAGCATCGGATAGTCCTGCGTCTGCGCCGCCACGACGCCGAGCAGTCCGACGATCATCGCCAGCGATCCGACGATCGCCAGCGGCCGGCGGCCGAGCCTGTCGACGGTCGCGATGGCGACGATAGTGGCGGCGACGTTGATGACCCCGAGGCCGAACGTGGCCCCGAGCGCCGCAAGGCCCGGGGTGAAGCCGAGCTCGATGAAGATCGTCGGCGCGTAGTAGAGAATGCCGTCGATCCCGCTGAGGTTCTGCAGGATGAACATCCCGCAGCACAGCAGCAGGACCGCGACGACGGTCCGGTTGCGAAGCAAGGCCCCAAATGTCTCGAGACCCGCGGACCCCTTGGCGCCGGGCGCGTCGGCGCGCGCGGAGTCCATCTGCGGCTGATGCAGGAACCCGAGTTTCGCCGCGGCGAACGCGGCGTCCCTCCCCCGCCCGGCCGCATCGAGCCAGATCGGGCTTTCCGGAACGCTCGCCAGCGCCAGGATGCCGACGAGGGCGATGATGCCGCCGCCACCTATCGCCGATGCCCACCGCGTGGGATCCTCCAGCGCCAGGGGAACCGCGTAGGCGGCGAGGATGCCCAACGTCACCGCCAGCTGAAACAGCGACACCACGCTGCCGCGGTGGCGCGCCGGCGTCGCCTCCGCCGCGTACATCGGCCCGACCATGGACGACAGGCCGACCGCCAGGCCAATGAGGACACGCGCGCCGATAAGCCACCAAAGGCCAGGATGAAACAGCGTGAGGCCATATCCGGCGATGGCCAGCGCGAACGCGATCAACAGTGCCATTCGCCGCCCCAAAGTGCGGGCGGCCGGCCCCGCCGCAACCGCGCCGACGAAGCAGAAGAACACCAGCGAAACGGTGAAATACTCCTTGCCGGACGTGTCGAGATCGAATTCCCGGGCGATCTCGTCCAGCCATCCGGCGATACTCGCGGTGCTGTAGCCGAACAGCAGGCCGCAGCAGGCCGTCAGAAGGGCGACGCGCGCAAGGGCGAAGGCGAGCGCGCCGTCAGCTCCGGACCACCGCGTCATGCCGCCGCCATGGCGTGCTGTTTTTCGATGTCTTCCAGGGTGACGCCTTTGGTCTCCGGCGCGTAGCGCCAGGCATAGATGGCCCCGATCGTGCAGAACGCGCAGAAGATGGCGAATGTCGCGGCTGCCCCGAAGTAGAGGACAACGACGGGAAACAGGAACACCACGAGGAAGTTGCAGGACCAGTTGGCGACCGACGCCATGGCCATGCCCTTGCTGCGCAGGGCGAGCGGAAACAGCTCGGACATATAGAGCCAGGGCAGCGGCCCCAGGCTGATCGCGAAGAAGGCGATATAGGCGAACAGGCCCACGAGAGCCACGGGCGCCAGGTGCGGCGTGGATTCCATCATGGTGACGGCGATGACGGCGAGGCTGATCGCGGTGCCGATGAAACCGATGATGAACAACGGCCTGCGGCCGAATTTGTCGACGGCGTACATGGCAACGATCGTCAACAGGACATTGACGACGCCGACGCCGACCGTGGCGGCGAGTTGCGTCGTGATGCCGTCGAAGCCGGCATGCCCCATGATCGTCGGGGCGTAGTAGATGATCGCGTTGATGCCACTGACCTGCTGCAGCAGGAAGGCGGCGATCGTGAAGAACACGATGGGCCTCACCTCGTCGGACAGAAACGCACGCCAGCCGGAGGTGTGCGTTTCGACCGAGTGCGAGTGGACGATATCGTCGACGATACGGCGCGTTTCCTCGTCCGTGAGGTGCGGCTGGACCGCCGCGATCACCTCCTGCGCTTCCCCGGTCCGCCCGCGCATGGCCAGCCAGCGCGGACTTTCCGGCGCGCGCAGGATCCCGAGCAGGCAGATCACCGCGGGGACGGCGCCCAGGCCCAGCATCCAGCGCCACGCCCCGAGCGGATCGAGCGCGTAGCTCAGCAGGTAGGACACCAGGATGCCGACCGTGATCATGAGCTGGAAGGCGGAGACGATCGCCCCGCGATGGCGCGCCGGCGCGAGCTCGGCCAGGAACATCGGCGCGGCCATCGCGGACGCGCCGATCGCGATGCCGAGTATCAGGCGCGCGAAGATCAGCATCCACTCGTTGTGGGACAGGCCGCTGGCGATGGCGCCGATGGCGAACAGGACCGAGCACAGGAACAGCACCAGCCGCCGGCCGAGCCTGTCGGCGAATACGGCGGCCACGATTGCACCGGCGACGGCGCCCAGGGGCACCGACGCGGTCATGAAGCCTTCCTCGCCGGCCGAGATGTCGAACACCTGGGTGATATGCGGCAAGGCCCCCGCGATCACGCCCTCGTCGAATCCGAAAAGCAGCCCGAACAACGCCGCGAGGGCGACCAGATAGATAAGCATCCCAACCTCCGTCCTAGGTGTTCTAGTCGGCGAGACGGGCGAGAACGCCCTCGGCGTGCCGCAGCGACCACGCGGTGATCGTCAGGTAGCTGTTCGCCGATCCCTGCGAGGGCCACACCGCCGAGTCCGCGACGGAAAGGTTGGGCAGCGTCCAGAACCGGCCGAATGTATCGGTGACGCCCACACCCGGCTCCTCGGACATGCGCAAGCCACCGATCTCGTGCAGTGCCGCGCCGGGCGGGTTGATCTGGCTGCGCACGAGGTCCCCTTCGATGGCGTCTGCCACGTCCGGCAGGAAGGCCTGCATTTCATCGAGGATGCGCAGGTCGTTGGCGGTTCGGTCGTTGAGAACGACGTATTTCCCGAGCGAGTCCGGGCCGTCGCTCTGCCCGTCCGTCAGCATCACTTCGTTGTGCTCGGCGGCATCGCCGACACCGAAGCAGTAGGCGAGCAGGTAGAGCCCCTGCGGATCGCAATCGAGCCACACCGTCGCGTGGTAGGGACTGTACCAGGTCTCGTTGAACGGCCCTTGGATCTGCATGTGGAAGGGCCGCGACTCCGTCGGCGGAATGAAGGCGTAGATCGGCTCGTTCAGCGGTTCCTTCAGCTTGAACAGCCCCTGGATGAACAGGTGGTCCGCGATATGGGTGCCGACATGGGGATGCAGATCCTTCAGCCCGGACGCCAGCGCCAGGCGGGTCGACTGAATGGCGCCACCGGCAAGCACATACTGGCGCGCGACGATGCGGAACCGCCGGTCTGCATGCGTTTCCTTGGCGATCAGCCCGGTGACTTCCCTGCCGTTGTGGTCGACGCGCTCGGCAATCGTGTCGGGGACGACGACGATCCGTCCGCGCGTCACCTCGCGGGCCAGAAGCCCGCTGCGCAACAGCCGGTCGATGGCGCAATCGAAGCCCCGCGGCACGTAGCCGTTGCGGGGCTCCTGGGTATCGATCCCGAGATAGGCGTGCTCGGCACCGATGCCGGCCTTTTCGCAGCGCCGCAAGAGCGTGTCCTGCGCTTCGCCGCGAAAAAATGGCGGCCGCTTGGCGCTGCGGCCGGACACGTGCATCAGCCGTTCCGCGGTCTGATAGTACGGTTCGAAATCATCGTAGCTGAACGGCCAGTCCGCGAAGTCCCATTCGGAAAAGCGCGGCGTGCAGCCGCCCCAGAACAGGGTGCGGCCGCCAACGGCCGACCAGGCATCGTTGTTGAGCGGCGAGGCGACACCATCCTGGTAGTGCTCGCGGTCCGACCAGGCGGTCCGGTACCGCACCAGATTGTGGATCTGCGGCGTGATATCGCCGCGGCTGCGGAACGGGGTCGATCCGACATGGCTCGGCAGCACGAAGGGACCGGCCTCCAGAATGACTACCGAGTGGCCATTCTGGGCGAGTTCGATGGCGGTGGTGACGCCGGCCGTTCCCGAGCCGACGACCAGCGCGTCGATATTCGTCGTCGCCTTGGCGATGGAAAAGGGATCTGCAGCGAGAACCGATGTGAGTGTCGACACGTTTCCTCCCGGGGGTATCAGCGATTGAAAAGGCCGTTGGCGACTTTCTGAAAAGCCAGAATGATGTCCCCGACGTCGTCGTCACTGAGCTTCGACGCGATGGACAGGAGCGCGGACCGGTCGTGCAGATCGTCGCAGACCGGCAGGTTTCCGCGGTCGTAGGACATCTCCGCCGCGAACGCGTTCGCGGGGTGGGTCCAGGGGAATCCGTCCCGTGCGTTCGATCGCTTGTGGGTCAGACTCGGAATGTTGAAATACCAGTGCAGGCCCCATTCGCGCATGGTCAGGCAGCTCAGCGCACCTTCGGGCCCGCGGATACCCTCCGCCCGCAGCGCATCGACGAACCGCGTGCATATCTCGGCGCTGGCGAATGTGGTGATGAGGAAGGGACCGCTATCGCCCTTGGGGTCGGGCACCGCGCGAAACGTCAGGTCCGGGATATCCGACAGCGCCTCGCGGATCCGCCACTTGGCACCGCGCATGGCGCCGGTGATCGCGCGCAGCTTGCGCGACTGCGCCAGGGCCATCGCACCGGCGAGGTCCGACATGCGCGCGCCGACGCCCCAGAGCTGGCAGGTCTCGTCGGACGTATCCAGCCGACCCGCCGCATTGCGGGCGTATCCGAGATCGTGCAGCGCGACGATGCGGCGGAACAGGTGATCGTCGTCGCTGACCACCATGCCGCCGTCGCCGGACGTCATGTTCTTGTTCAGCTGAAAACTGAAGGTGGCGATGTCGCCGAACCGACCGACCGGCGTGCCGTCCTGGCTGGCACCCGCCGCCTGGGCGCAGTCCTCGATCAGCGGAATGCCGTGCTTGCGCGCGATCTCGGATATCCGCCGCACATGACCCGGCGCGCCGCTCATGTGCACCAGCAATATGGCACGGCTGCGCGGGTTGACCTTCGCTTCCAGGTCGTCCGGATCCATGCAGAAGGTCGCGTCGATGTCGACGAGCCGCGGGATCGCGCCGTTGCGCACGATCGCGGAAAGGCAGCTCACCCACATGTAGCCGGCGACCAGCACTTCGTCGCCCGGACCGATCTCCAGCGCGGAAAGCGCGATGGTCAGCGCCGCCGTTCCCGACGATACGGCCAGCGCGTGCCGGTGCCCGAAGCGCTCGCACCATTCGGTCTCCAGCGTTTCGACCATGTGCTGCGGGTCGGGACCGTAGAAGCGGAACGGGCTTTGCGCGCGGACGACGCGATCGACCAGCTCGCGCTCCTCCTCTCCGATCCAGTGCGCGCCCGGAAGCTCCCACGGCAGCGGGGCGGTTCGAACCGGCGTTCCGCCGTCGATTGCCAGTCGGTTGGCGCGTGTGGAGGGGGGCGAACCGATCACGGCGTGTCTCCTGTTTTCTGGGGCTACTGGCGAATTGCCGCTCTGAGGCAAGGCAGGCCCTTGTTTCGTCCGCCCCGGTCGACGGGGCCAGACGCGAGGCCAGCGAAACGCCGCTGATCTCGTTTTGTCACAACCGCCGTGGCCGGAATGTCGGACCGGCAGGTCGCACGCCCGACGTCACGAGGCGGCGCGAATACTGTCCGGCAAAATGTTAAGGAGGTCTGTGCCCGGCTCAAAAAAAACGAGCCGCGATGATCGATTGCCCCCGATGGATTGCCCCGATGGATTACCAGGCGGGTGGTGCGAAGGGGCGTCGGCCATTCGGGCCCGCGCAACGGGCGCGAATACGCCGCCTGCTCAGGGCGGATGCGGCATGGTCGAGGTGGTCGTTTTCCACCCTGGTCGCAGCGACCGCCGATCGATGCCTATCGTGTGCGGCGGCGTTTGGCCTCCCCCGCGCGAAGCCGGCTTCAGCGTCCGTTCGCTTTCCGCCATTCGGCGAATTTCTTGAGAACCTCTTCCCCGGTCGCAGGGTAGAGGCCGATGATCGTCTCGCCCGATCGGACCTGTCCGATTACGAAATCCTCGTAGGCGGTCATCTCGGTAGCCTCGTCTGCGACCTCGTCGGCCAGATGCGCCGGGATGAGGATCACGCTCTCGTCGTCGCCGACAACGATGTCTCCCGGAAAGACCGGCGCGTCGCCGCACCCGATGGGCACGTTGATGTCTATGGCCTCGTTGCTGGTGAGGTTCGTCGGGCTCGACGGACGCGCGTGATAGGCCGGCATATCGAGTTCGGCGATCGACATGGCGTCGCGGAATCCGCCGTCGGTCACCACGCCCGCACCGCCCCGGACCATGAGCCGCGTGATCAGGATGTCGCCCGCCGACGCGGCCCGCGCGTCCTTGCGGCTGTCCATGACGAGGACGTGCCCCGGCGGACAGGTCTCGACGGCATGGCGCTGGGGATGCGCCGGATTGCGGAACACGGCGAGCTGGTTGCGGTCCTCTCGCGCCGGCATGTAGCGCAGCGTGAAGGCCGGGCCCACCATGTTGCGGCCCTTCGGCCTCACCGGCCCCACGCTCTGGATCACCTGAGATCTGAGGCCCCGCCTGAAGAGCGCCGTCGCCAATGTCGCGACGCTGACGTGCCGCAGCTTTTCCAGGGTTTCGGGGGTCGCTTCGGTCATTTGTGTCGCTCTCCGGCTGCTGCTTTCATCCCAAGATCCTCGCCGGCGCGCGTCAGTAGATGTCCGGTTCCGGCACAGGCGCGCCGAATTCGCTTGTCAGGAAATCGAAATCGCATCCCAGGTTGGCCTGCTGGACGTGCCGCGAGAACATCCAGCCGTAACCGCGCTCATACTGCGGGGCCGGAGGCGTCCAGGCGGCGCGGCGTGCGGCCATGTCCTCGTCGCTCAGCAGCACGTTCAACGTCCGCACGGGCACGTCGACCGCGATCATGTCGCCGTTGCGGATCAGCGCAAGCGGCCCGCCGATATACGCCTCGGGCGCGGTATGAAGGATGCACGCGCCGAAGCTCGTTCCCGACATCCGCGCGTCCGACAGGCGAAGCATGTCGCGGTGCCCCCGGTTCAGAAGGGCCTTGGGCATCGGCAACATGCCCCATTCGGGCATTCCCGGCCCGCCCTGGGGGCCGGCATTCCTGAGGACCAGGACATGGTCCGGCGTTATCGGATAGTGCGGATCGTCCACGATCTTCTTCAGGTCGGGATAGCTGTCGGCGACGATGGCGGGCCCCGTGTGGCGGTGGAACCTCGGGTCGCACGCAGCCGGTTTGATGACCGCTCCGTCGGGCGCCAGGTTGCCCTTCAGTACAGCGAGCGAGCCCTCGTGATAGACGGGATTGGACAACGGCCGGATCACGTCGTCGTTATAGTTCACCGCATCGGCGATGTTTTCGCCCAGCGTCCGGCCGTTGACCGTCAGCGCCGACAGATCGAGCGTGTCGCCGAGTTCCTTCATCAGCGCCGGCAGGCCGCCGGCATAGAAGAAATCCTCCATCAGGTACTGCGACCCCGATGGCCGGATGTTGGCGATCACCGGCACCGTGTGGCCGATGCGGTCCAGGTCATCGAGCCCCCAGTCGATCCCGGCCCTGCGCGCCATCGCGACGAGGTGGATGACGGCGTTGGTGGAGCACCCCGTCGCCATGGCAACCGTTGCGGCGTTCACGGTGGCGGCGCGGGTCAGAATCCGATCCGGCGTGAGATCCTCCCAGACCATGTCGACGATCCGCCGCCCGCAGGCCGCCGCCATGCGCTGGTGATTGGCGTCGGCCGCCGGGATCGACGAGGCGCCGGGAAGCGTCAGGCCGAACCCTTCGGCGATCGCCGTCATGGTCGAGGCCGTGCCCATCGTCATGCAGTGGCCGTAGGACCTCGCGATGCCGCCTTCGATCCCCTTCCATTCCTCCTGGGTGATCGTTCCCGCGCGCATTTCGTCCCAGTACTTGAAGGCGTCTGATCCGGACCCCAGCACCCGGCCCGCGTAATTGCCCCGCAACATCGGTCCCGCCGGCAGGAAGAGGAAGGGAAACCCCCAGGAGATACCCGCCATCACCAGCGCCGGCGTGGACTTGTCGCACCCGCCCATGAGGACGGCACCGTCCACGGGATGCGCGCGCAGGATTTCCTCGACCTCCATCGCCGCCATGTTGCGGTAGAGCATCGAGGTGGGCTTCAGGAACTGCTCGGACAACGAGTGCGCGGGAAGCTCCATCGGCATCCCGCCGGCCTGGAGGATGCCGCGCTTCACCCATTCGACGCGGTCCTTGAAGTGCATGTGGCACGGCTGCGCCTCGGACCACGTATTGATGATGGCGATGACGGGCTTGCCCTCCCAGTCCTCGTGGGACAGCCCCATCTGCATCGCCCGGCTGCGGTGCCCGAAGGACCGGAAATCGTCCGCCGCGAAAAAGCGCGCGCTTCTTAGGTCTTCGTACTTTTTCACGCATCCTCCCGACGCACGTTCACGCGCAGTTGACAACAACTACGAACGCAATAGTATTGTAGCTATACTAATATATCAATCTAGAACGTCGTGAAAGGGAGGGAAATTCATGACCATATCCATGAAGGCCGCGACGCTCGCGGTGGCTACGGCCTGTCTGATCGGGCTGAACACGGTCGCCTTCGCGGAGACCACCTTGCGCATCGGGACCGTGCTCGCGCCCGATGATCCCATGGGGCAAGGGCTGGACAAATTCGCCGCCGAGGTCGCCAAGGCCACCGGCGGCGAGGTCGTGGTCGAGGTGTTCCATAACAGCCAGCTCGGCGACACGACGGAGATGCTCGACCAGGCGCGCGCCGGCGCGGCGATCGGAACGGTGACGGACGTGGCGCGTCTTTCGGAATTCGTGCCCTCGCTGGCGATCATGTCGGCCCCCTTCCTCTTCGACACCTACGAGGACGCGGACAAGTTCGCCCTGTCGGACGCCTATCTGGGATGGGGCGACGAGCTGGCCGAGAAGGCCGGCCTCGTGATGCTGGCCTCCAACTGGTATCAGGGGCCCCGCCACGCCCTGACCCAGAAGCCAATCAGCGGACCCGCGGACCTGGCGGGTGTCAGGATGCGCACCATCGGGGCGCCGATCTGGATCGAGACCATCCGCGCGATGGGTGCCGAACCGACGCCGATGCCCTGGGGCGAGGTCTATTCCGGGTTGCAGCTTGGAACGCTGGACGCCGCCGAGGCGCAGCCGACCGCGATCCGCGGCGCGAAGCTCTACGAGGTGATCAAGAACGTCACGAAGACCGGGCATATCCAGCTCGTGACCGCGCTCGTCGTCTCCGCCGACGCCTTCAATCAGCTCTCCGACGAACACAAGAAGATCGTCCGGGACCTCGCCGTGGAGAACGGCCGCTTTGCGTCGAACCTGACCATAGATATGGGCGACGAGGCACTCGCCGATGTCGAGGCCGCGGGTGTCACGATCTCGGAGGTCGATCTCACGCCCTTCAAGGAAGCGGTCAAGCCGGTCTACGAAAAGCTGAACCTGACCGCGGAAGCCGATATGGTCCACAAGGTGCTGGGTCGCTGATACCGTACCGGCCGGGCGGCCGGGGCAGCGCTGGCGAATGCGCCCCGGCCCGCTCGACCCCGCATCCGAGGCCACGAAATCAGAAGGCGTGAATGTTTCGGCGCATTGAACTGGCCCTGGCCACTTGCCTTCTGGTCGCCATCGTCGCCCTCGTCGCCGTCTCGGCCGTCTCGCGCAAGTTCGGCAGCCCGATCATCTGGTCGCTCGAGGTCTCGACCGCGCTGTTCGTGTGGCTCGTGGTGCTCACCGTCGACATCGCTATGCAGGACGACCGACACTTCGGGCTCTCGATCGTCAGCGATAATGCGACCCCGAGGCTACGCCGGATCATCGAGGTGACGAACATAGCCGTCGTCATGGTCCTGCTCTGCTACCTTCTTTACTACGCCGTGGCAAACGTACCCCTGATGCACAAGCGCATGCTCGGCGCGCTGCAGATTCCCAAGTCCTACATACATCTGGCCATGCCGGTCGGATTGCTGCTGTGGCTGCGCACGCTTGCGTTCAAGTTCCACGCCATCTGGAAGAGCGGCTGATGCTGCTTCTCATCGCCCTCCTCTTCACGGTCTTCCTGGTTGCCGGCCTGCCCGTCGCCTTCGCGCTGATGCTGGCGTCGATCCCGGTCTTCGTCCTGACCGGGGCGATGCCCACCACGGTCGCCATTCAGAAGATGGTCACCGCGCTGGAGAATTTCCCTCTCCTCGCCGTTCCGTTCTTCATCCTCGCGGGAAACCTCATGAACGAGGCGGGAATAACCGAACGCCTCGTCCGCTTCTCGCGGCTTCTGACCGGCTGGGTCTCCGGCGGTCTGGCGCAGGTCTCGATCGTCCTGTCGATGCTGATGGGCGGAATATCCGGGTCCGCCGTCGCCGACGCGTCGATGGAGGCCCGCCTCCTCGGCCCCTCGATGCGCGCGCAGGGATATTCGCAACCGTTCATCGCCGCCGTCCTCGCCTTCGGCTCGATCATCACGGCGACGATCCCCCCCTCGATCGGCCTGATCCTCTTCGGCTACATCAACGAGGTGTCCATCGGCCGGCTCTTCATCGGCGGCCTTCTGCCCGGACTGCTTTTGACGCTCATCCTCATACTTGCGACCTTCCTGGTCGCGCGACACCACGGCTACGCGCCGGATCTGCCTGCCCGGCCCAGGGCAGGCGAGCTCGGGCGCAGCTTCCTCGACAGCATCTGGGCGCTGATGTTTCCGGTCTTCCTGGTGATCGGCTTCCGCTTCGGCTTCTTCACCGCCACGGAGGCAGGCGTTTTCCTAGTCCTCTACGCCATCGCGGTCGGCACCCTCGTCTACCGCGAACTGAGCATCAAACGCATCCTCGCCGCGTTCCACGCCACCATGTCCGATCTCGGCATGGTGATGCTCCTGATCATGATGGCCGCAGTGCTGGGCTATGCGATGACCATCGAGCGCGCGCCGCAGGAAATCACGGCGTTCATGACCTCGCTGACCGAGAACCCGATCGGGCTGCTTCTCATCGTCTGCGGGATACTCGTCGTGACGGGGATGTTCCTCGAAGGCGCGGCGAACATCCTCCTCGTCACGCCGATCGTCATGCCCGTCCTCGTGCACGCGGGGTTTGACCCGGTGCACATGGGCATCATTATTGTACTGCTCATCAACTTCGGAGGGCTGACGCCGCCCGTCGGCGTCATCATGTTCACGGTCTGCGGGATTCTCGACGTAAAGACGGGAGCCTACACACGCGCGGCGATCCCCTTTTTCGTCGCCCTGGCGGGATTCTTCGCCCTGTTGCTGATCTTTCCCTGGCTATCGCTCGCGTTGCCGAACGCCGTCATGAACTGAAGAAGGAACTGGTCGTGGCTGCGTCTAAGTCTCGAGTTATCTCCCTGGCCGGTGCCGGCGCCGCAGACGCCGGGACGGATACGCTGTCGCTCGGTCCGAGCATGTCGTCCGCGACACGGGTCTTCCGGGAATTGCGGTCGCGGATGGTCGCGCTCAAGCTGCCGCCCGGGACGATCCTGCACCGCGCCGAGCTGGCCGAGGCATTCGGCGTCAGTCAGTCCCCGATCCGGGAGGCCATCCTTCGCCTCGAGGAGATCGGCCTCGTCATCTCCTATCCCCAGTCGCGCACGGAGGTCACGCATATCAACCCGGCCCGTCTCGAGCAGGAGCATGTGCTGCGCACGGCGCTCGAATGCGAGATCGTCGACCAACTGTGCCGGAAGGCCGGCGCGGCCGATCTCACGAAGGCGCAAGGATACCTGAAGATGCAGAAGGCGCTGGTCGACGACCCGGACCAGATCGAACTCTTCCGGGAACTCGACGAGAAGTTCCACCACGCGCTCTTCGTCGCCGCCGGACAGGCAGCACTCCACGCCCATGTTACCGAGCGTTCAAGCCACATGGCCCGTCTCCGCACCCTCGACCTGCCGAGGAACCGCAAGCTGCAATCGGTGATCGAGGGGCACGGCAAGGTCATGGAGCGGATCGAGGCCGGCGATCGCCACGCCGCCGTCGACGCCATGCGGGATCACCTGTCCGGCACCATCGGGCGGCTTCCGGAAATCATGGAGGCCAATCGCGCCTATTTCGCGTAAGGTGCGCCCGCTCAGTCTTCGTGGATGCCGTCGCTGCAGAACCGTCCGCCCTGGTAGAGGGCTTCGGCATCCCGCGGCCCCGGCGGGGCGATCTCGGCGTCGAGCCTTTCGCGGAAGACTTCCGCATTGTCTTCGGGACGCCACCCGATATAGGCGACCTCCCTGTTGTCCCACCACGAGGACGAATTGTCCGAGGCGCCGTAGATCACCGGGCAGCCGAGACGGCGAACCGTGAAGATGCGTTCGAGCAGCCGAACGAAGTCGTCGTGGCTCAGCCAGGTCGACAGCATCCGGTGGGTCCGCGGTTCCGGAAAGCAGGAGCCGATCCGAATTAGGGCCGTCTCGATCCCGAACTTGTCATGGTACATCGAGGCGAGCGCCTCCCCGAAGACCTTCGACACGCCATAAAGGCTGTCGGGTCTTGTCGGAGCGTTGGCGTCCAGCCGCTGGCTCTGGTTGTAGAACCCGATCGCGTGGTTGGAGCTGGCGAACGCGATACGCGGGGCAACGCTTGCCTTGCGGGCCGCCTCATAGAGGTTGACCACGCCTTCGATATTTGCATCCCGGACGACGTCCCATGGAGCCTCGACCGACTGGCCGCCCAGATGGACGATCCCGTCGCAGCCCGCCACCAGCGCCTCGACCCCCGACTTGTCCGACAGATCGCAGGCAACGACTTCCTCGTGCGGCGCGGCCGGACCGAGGTCCGACAGGTCGCTCACGCGGATAACGCGGGCCAGATGGGTCAGCCGGTCCCGGCAGACCCTTCCGAGACTGCCGCCGGCACCGGTGATCAGCAGGCGTTCCAGTCTTCTCATGTCGTCAGTCCCCGCTCTCGCATGCAATGGGTTCGCCCCGCTCCCGGTGCAGATCGGGCCATTTCACCCTGAAAACCGCGCCTGTGGAACACCCCGGACGCCGAGCCCGGTTATCGCGAACAGCCGTCCGGCGTCCGGTTGAGCGGGGGATCCTTCCAGGCCGGCACCGATCGACGTGACAAAAAGGATGTCGAGATCCGCACCGCCGAAGGCAGCCTTCGTCGGCTTCTCCACCGGCATCTCGACCACCGTGACAACCGAGCCGTCGGGCGACAGGCGGTAGAGTTCCCACCCGGAAACGCCGGCTTGCCAGTAGCAGCCGTCCGCATCAACCGTGCCACCGTCCGGTCGCCCCGCGACGGACCGGGTGTCGAAGAACACCCTCTCCTTCCCCGGCATGCCCGTGCCGACGTCATAGTCGCAGCACCAGATCGTGCGGACGGACGGATAACTGTCCGAATAGTACATGCGGCTGCCATCGGGAGAGAAGGCGAGACCATTGGCGGTTCTGAACCCGCTCTTCCAGCATCGAACCGAGAGGTCTCGCTCGAGAGAATAGAGGCTGCCCGCAGGATCCGCAGCCCCCTGCGTGTTCATCGACCCGGCCCAGAACCGGCCCAGCGGATCGGTCGTGCCGTCGTTGAACCGGTTTTCCGGCAGGTGTGCTTCCGGGTCCGCGATCAAGTCCCGGTCACCGGTCTGCGGATCGAAGAACCAGAATCCCGATTTCGTCGCCAGGACGAGCCCACCCGCCTCGCGGACCGCCAGGCACCCAACAGGCTCTCCCCAGACAAAGCTGTCGTCGGTATCCGTCCCGGGGTCGTACCGGTGGATCAGGCCTGCCGTGATGTCCACCCACCAGAGGCAACGATCGCGATCGTCCCACACCGGCCCTTCGCCGAGGTCGGAACGGACGCTGGATACGCAGACTATCTCGTATGTCATCTATCCGCGTCCGCTGCCTGCGCCGACTTCGGGCCTTGCCAAATAGTCATGGGGCCAGTTCGGACAGTGCGGGAGGTCGGTCTCTTCGGGTACGCAATGCCCCTGGCGCGCACGGATGCTATCACGCTCGCGCTCGGTGCTGCCAACGTGCTGCCGAGCCGGTTTAACCAACTCGGGCCGATTAGAGCTAAGGTATTGTGAAGATTGGTGGGCGCACACGGACTCGAACCGTGGACCCGCTGATTAAGAGTCAGCTGCTCTACCAACTGAGCTATGCGCCCGCCGAAAAAGCGGAGAATGCGGCCGAGACGCCGCGAGGTCCGTTGGCGGGATATAGCAATGCAAACCGCCCGCGTCCAGATACCCTGGTACGTTTTCCTCACCCGTCCTTAATAGGCGTCAGAATGGCCAGATGACCACTGACCTGGATCGCAAATCCGGCGCACGCGGACCGAACGTCGCCGATATCCCGCCGATTTCCGGCGCCTACATACTGGCGATCCGCACCGCGCGACCTGTCGAGATCACCGTGCGCGGCCTGCCGGCGGCGAGCCTGCGGCCGGGCTGGTATGCCTATGCCGGCTCGGCGCGCGGGCCCGGCGGGCTGGCGGCGCGGATCGCGCGGCACCTGCGAATCGGAAAGACGCCGCATTGGCACGTCGACCGGCTGACCTGCGCCGCAGCCCGGATCGACGCGCTCGCGTTTCCCGGGGCGTACGAATGCCTCCTGCTTGCCCGGCTCCGCGACCTGCCCGGCGCCACCATCCCGCTGCCCGGTTTCGGCGCCAGCGACTGCACAGCCTGCCCGGCACATCTGGTCGCTCTGGCAGAGCCCCTCGCCCTCGACGCGCCGTATCGAACGCTCACTCGGCGCGCTTCATGCCGGTGACCATCGCGCGCGGCAGGCTTTCCCTGTGCACGACGCTCGCCAGCGCCACCCCCACCAGATGCAGAATGATCAGCACCAGCGTGATGTTCACCAGCACCTCGTGCGGTTCCTTGAAGGGCGAGCGGTAGCGGAATTCCTGCCCGGCGGCCAGCGCGGCCTCGCGCGCGGCGACGACGTCCGGATTGCCGAACCAGGCCGCCAGGGGCCCGGCATTGTCGGTGTCCGCTAGCGTCATCATGCCGGTGACGCTGATGGCCGCGAGGAAGACCAGCAGCGCGACGGTCATGGCACCGCCGGCCGGGCTATGGCCGATGTAGCGCGGCGCCTTTCGCCGTATGAGCCCGGCCAGATAGCCGACCGCCTTGCGCGGTCCGGTGACAAAATCGGAAAAGCGCGCGTGCCGCGGGCCGACGAATCCCCAGACGATGCGCACCACCACCAGTCCGGCAACCACGTAGCCGGCCCAGGTGTGCAGCCACAATGGATCGCCCTCGGTGACGTATCCGATGATGAAGGCAATGACGAGAAGCCAGTGAATGATCCGCACCAGCGGATCCCATACGCGAACCATTCGAGCGGCCATGGGCGGCGTCTCCGTTCCTCACGAGTATCCGTGGGAGCGTATCCGCATCCGCCGCGACGCCACAGTGATTTCGATCAAGGGAAACTGTCGCAAATTGTAAGCGAGGGGGCCTATGCCCCCTCGCCGGAAGTATCCGCGCCTGAAGCGTCTGTGCCCGACTATCCGGGACAGCGCGACCCGTCAGCCCGCCTGGGCGTGCAGCCGGTCGCGCTTCGCCAGGAACTTGCTCAACGCATGCACGTAGGCGCGCGCCGAGGCCGTCAGGGTGTCGGGATCGGCGCCGCGGCCGGAGAACTCGCGGCCGTCGCGCTCGAGCCGGACCGAGACCTCGGCCTGCGCGTCGGTGCCCTCGGTGACGGCATGGACCTGATACAGCGCCAACTTGGCCTGATGCGGCACCAGCGCCTGGATCGCGTTGAAGATCGCGTCCACCGGGCCGTTGCCGGTCGCCTCGCGCGTGTGCCGTTCGCCGTCGATGCTGAGCGTCAGCGTCGCCTTCTGCGGCCCGCCCGTGCCGGCGATCACGGTCAGCGCCTCGACCTTGATGCGGTCATGCGCGGCGCCGATGCCCTCGTCCACCAGCGCCTCGATGTCCTCGTCGTAGACATGCTTCTTGCGGTCGGCGAGATCCTTGAACCGCTTGAAGGCGTCCTGGAAGGCATTGTCGCCCAGGTCGTAGCCGAGTTCCTTCAGCTTCTCGACGAAAGCGTGACGGCCCGAGTGCTTGCCCATCACCAGCGAGGTCGCTTTCACGCCGACCGATTCCGGCGTCATGATCTCGTAGGTCTGGGTGTGCTTCAACATGCCGTCCTGGTGGATGCCGGACTCATGGGCGAACGCGTTCCGGCCGACGATCGCCTTGTTGTACTGCACCGGGAACGAGGTCACCGCCGCGACAAGCTTGGAGGCCCGCGTCAGCATCGTCGCGTCGATGCCGGTCGTGTACGGCAGAACGTCGCGGCGCGTGTTGATCGCCATCACGATCTCCTCCAGCGCCGCGTTGCCGGCCCGCTCGCCGATGCCGTTGATGGTGCACTCGATCTGCCGTGCCCCACCCTTCAAGCCGGCCAGTGAGTTGGCGACCGCCATGCCGAGATCGTTGTGGCAGTGGACCGAGAACACGGCCTTGTCGGAATTCGGCACGGTCTCGCGCACCTTGCGGAACAGCTCCGTATATTCCTCGGGCGTCGTGTAGCCGACGGTGTCGGGGATGTTGATGGTGGTGGCGCCGGCATTGATCGCGCCTTCGACGCAGCGGCACAGGAATTCGAACTCCGTGCGGGTGCCGTCCTCGGCGCTCCACTCCACGTCCTCGACGTGATTGCGCGCCCGGGCGACCGACGCGATGACCGCCTCCAGCACCGCCTCCGGTTCCATCTGCAGCTTATGCTTCATATGGATCGGAGAGGTGGAGATGAAGGTATGGATGCGCGGCCTGGCGGCGACCTTCACCGCCTCGCCGCAACGGTCGATATCCTTGAAGGCCGCGCGCGACAGGCCGGCGATCACCGCCGTCTTCGACCGCCGGGCGATCTCCTGGACGCTTTCGAAATCGCCCTGGCTGGCGATCGGGAACCCGGCCTCGATGATATCGACGCCCATGCTGTCGAGAAGCTCGGCCACCTCCAGCTTCTCCTCGAAGGTCATCGAGGCGCCGGGGCACTGCTCGCCGTCGCGCAAGGTGGTGTCGAAGATGACGACGCGGTCGCTGTCGGACTGCGATACGCCGCCGTTACCATGTTCCGTGGTCATTGATGTAGTCCTTCTCGATACGTACGGCCCCCCGGGATGCTCCTTGGGGCCTGGGCGCAGGTTACCGGTATCGCTCCCCTGAGTGCCTGCCCGCACGCGCGGGCCGCCGGCTCTCAGGGGCCGGTAAGGAGAAGGAGCGCGATAAGGTCGCGGGCCGCCGGGCACGCGTCGGCGCGAGGCGCGTTGGCCCCGTTCATACCGATGACGTCCCGTTCAAACATCGCGAAACCCTGTCGTTCCCGCCGTGTGAGGCGATGGTGCGACCCGAGCGTTAACGATTGCTTTCGCGCGCGCGCCGCAACCCGACTTATGTAGACGAGCAGTCGGGATGAGGCAAGCGGCTTGCGATCTCGCCTATCCGAAGGCGATCACCGCGAAGACGATGGCGAGCCAGCTGGTGACCAGCGTCCACGGGCCGAGGCGGGCCAGGTTGGCGACCGCGACCGCGACGCCGCGGCGCGCCCGCCGCATCTCGATCCGGATTGCAACGCCGACGAGCGTCAGCGCCACGACGAACACCATCTTGACGGAAAAGGCCCAGCCGAGCCCGGAGAAGCCGCCGTACTTCAGCAGGCCGAGCGCGATCCCGGTGAGCCACAGCAGGGCGAGCGACACCATCGCGGCATCGCTGATCCGCGGCGGCAGGGTGCGCAGCACCGCCGCCTCCTCGGGCCGGCTCGCCGCGATCCGGCGGGCGATCAGAAACGCGATGAAGGAACCGCCGGCGCCGACGACGAAGCTCAGGTAGTGGACGATGAGCAGCGTCGTGACCATCCCCCCCCCTACACGTCTATGATGCCTTCGGAGACCACAACGGCCCCGCCGCCGATCCGCACCGCGTGAATGTCGCCCTGCACGTCGATCTCCAGCGAAATCAAACTCGGTCGGCCCATGAAGTGACCCTGCTCGATACGATAGCGATGCTGGCCGCCCGGCGGCTGGTCGAACCGCCTGACGACACCGGCAAACGCCGCCGCCGCCGATCCGGTCGCCGGGTCCTCCTCCACGCCGAGGCCGGGCGCAAACATGCGGGCGTGGAAGTCGTTCCCGTTGGAAAAGGTCTCGCGGGTATAGACGTAGGCAGAGCCAGACGCGAACGCCTTGTCGAAAACCCGCCGGTCGATACGGCAGCGCTTCAAGACCGCGAGATCGCGGACGGGGACGAAATCGAAGTCGACCCCCGCCGACCAGCGGCTGGGCTTGTGGTTCTCGAAGCCGACCTCGGATTTCGCCAGCCCCAGCGCCGCGGCGGCAAGCTCGGCATCGATCCCGCTTTCAAGCGACTCCGGCTTCTTCGGAATGTCGAATTCGGCAAACGACGTGCCGTTCCGCAAAACGACGCCGACGCGCACGATGCCGATCTTGCATTCCAGCACGACGATACCGTCCTGCTCCTTGCCCGCCTCCGGCGCGCCCCAGCGCTTGCGCGCCAGGATGACCGAGGAGCCGACAATCGGATGGCCGGCGAACGGCAGCTCCGTTCCCGGCGTGAAGATCCGCGCCCTGGCGGTGTGTGCCGGGTTCTCCGGCGGCAGCAGGAACACGGTCTCGGACAGGTTGAACTCGCGGGCGATCTGCTGCATCGCCTCTCCGTCGAGCCCCTCGCAATCATGCACCACGGCGAGCGGATTGCCGGCCAGCGGCTTGTCGGTGAATACGTCGAGGACGTGATAGGCGCGTTTCACGGGATTTCGGCTCTCGAACTGTTGAACCCGGCGGGAGCCGCCCTTTAGCATGAACGCCGACGCAGCGGTAGGCTGCCCCCTCGATAGGACCGCTTTCAGTCGAGCTGTTTGACGAGGCGCGGCAGCATCCGCCCGGGAATGGATCCCGACGGCGCCTCGCCGACCCGAACCGCGCCCATTGTCCTGTAGAAACCCTCCGCGTAAGGGTCGGAATCCACGCCGATCACGTCCAGTCCCGCCCTGCGCGCGATCTCTTCCGCTTTTGTCCAGAGCACCCGTCCGATGCCGCGGCCCATCGCGGACGGATCGACGAAGCACAGGAAGACCTCGGCGTGTCGATCCTCCAACAGCACCTCCAGAACACCGGTGGGCCTACCCTCGGCCTCGACGACCCACAGTTCCCCGGTCTCGATGCGCCGCGGCTGCACCGTCAGCTCCTCCCGGCACGCCTCGATGAAGGCGTCGTCGTAGCCCCAATGCGCCTTGGCGCGCAGGACCAGATCGGTCAGCAGCCCGGCTTCGTCGACGCGGGCGCGGCGGATATGCGGCTCCTCCAGCATGCGAACGAGCCTATCGAAAGCGCCTGAATCGGGCCATTCAAATATCGCCGTAAGGGATTGAGGAGACTCGCTATCCACCGTCTTGAGCCGGAGCGTGAAGTCGTTGAATCGGTTTCTCAAGTCGCCCGAACGGAACGGGACAAACGAATAGGGCCGGCGTAATCGCCGGCCCCATCCAAGACGTCTTCGAGTCACCTACAGGCTGGCGTCGGATACCTGTCCGGGCGAAACGGAGACGGCTGCCTCGGCAGTGCTGCCGTCCTCCCGCGTGCAGATCACACCATAGTCGCCGGCCGGCGCCGCGGTCCGGTGCTCCTCGTCGTACCAGTAGCCGTGCGAGACGCGCTCGCCCGACTCCGGCGTCGCGGCATCGAACAGCTCGCAGGAGGAGAAGGCCGGGTCCTTCCGGACGACGAGAACACCCGCATCGAGAATGATCGTCGTCGACCCCTCTCCGCCTGCCTCGATCTCAACCGCCTGCGTCGCCTTAGCCAGCCCCGACGTGGCGCGAAGCACATAGCGCCCGGGCGGCATCGTGAAGACCGACGTCGGATCATAGTAGTAGGTCAGCGGATCATTCATATCGCCGCCGTCGGGGAATATCTCGAAGACGATATCGCTTTCGAGCGGCGCCCCGCCCTCGACCAGAACGGCGTTCACCGCCACCGATCCGGCGCCCACGACGAGATCCAGTTCCGTCGTCTTGCCGGCTTCCACCTCGACGGTGGTCTGGAACGTCACTTCCCCGTGCTTGACGGCGAGCGTCCAGCGGCCCGCCGGTGCGACGAACGCGGCCTCCACACCGTACTGCGTGTCCTCTTCCGTCCCGTTCGACAGGGTGAAGCTGCCATCGATCGGTTCGTCGGCGTCCTCGCTCTCGTAGGCACGAATACGCGCGACACCCGTGTTCATCACGACGGACACCTCGGCGACCTCGCCGGCCTCGATGGTCACCGGCTGCTCGACCGTCGCCATCCCGTAGCGGGCGCGCAAGACGTACGCACCGGGATCGATGGCGGGCTGCCAGGGCACGTCGTAACCGGACTCGACCAGGTCGCCCTCCGCCTCGCCGCCGGCTCCGGCCTTGTAGACCTCCCAGGCGATGTCGGTCTCGATCCGGGTTCCGCCGTCGGTCTCGAACGCCGTTGCCGAGAGCGTCCGCGCGGGGTCCGCTGTTTCGGCCGGTTCGTCGACCGGAGTGGCGACCGGAGCGGCGACCGTCCCGTCCCGCGCTGCGGCAACCGTCGTGCGCAACGCCTTTTCCAGCTCCTCCGCGTCATCCGCCGTGACGAACATGCCGCCGGTATTGCGGGCAAGGCACTGCAGCTGTGCCTTCGTCTTCGGGTCGGCGATATCGAAGCCCACCGTGTGGACCGTGAAATCGACGCCCGCTTCCTCCAGCTCGCGCGCGACGGCGCACGGATCGGCGTTGCAGGTCTCCTCCCCGTCGGAGACAAGGATGACCGTGGCCTTCTGTTCGCTCGACCTGAGGGCCTCCGCGGCCTGGCGCACCGCCTCGGTCATCGGTGTCTTGCCCTTCGGGTTGAGCCCGTTGACGAGGCTCGAGAACCGGTCGCCGTTGAGCGGCCCCGGCTCCATCAGGAGCTCGATGTCGGAGCAGTCTCCCTTTCGCCGGTGCCCGTAGGCAATCAGTCCGATCTCGTCGTCGGCGCGCCAGCTCGACACGATGCCGCCGACCGTCTCGCGCGCCACCTCGATTTTCGTCCGGCCGTCGATCCGGCCCCACATGGAACCGGAGGCGTCGAGAACGAGGATGACCTTTGCACCGTCCGCCCGCGCCGGACCGACCGGCCCGGACACCGCAATGGGAACAAGGCAAACCAAGGCCGCAATGAGCCTGGAAAGACAATTCTGCATTTTTGTTACCTTATAAATAACAGGGACTTATGGCCGAATCCGGCCTGAAAAGGCAGGCGGCGAAATAGAGCATTTGATAAATCAAAAGAAAAGGGCCGGCGTCTCCGCCGGCCCTCGAAACGATCCGAACGCGCGAGGCGATCAGTTCTTTTCCTTGTCCACGAGCTGGTTCGCCTTGATCCACGGCATCATGCCGCGCAGCTTCTCGCCGACTTCCTCGATCGGGTGGGCGTCGTTCATGCGGCGCGTCGCCTTGAACTTCGGCTGGCCGGCCTTGCACTCGCGGATCCATTCCGAGGTGAAGGCACCGGTCTGAATGTCCTTCAGCACGCGGCGCATCTCGGCCTTGGTCTCGTCGGTCACGATGCGCGGGCCGGAGGCGTATTCGCCGAACTCGGCGGTATTGGAGATCGAGTAGTTCATGTTGGCGATGCCGCCCTCGTAGATAAGGTCGACGATCAGCTTCACCTCGTGCAGGCACTCAAAATAGGCCATCTCCGGCGCGTAGCCGGCCTCGACCAGCGTCTCGAAGCCGCCGCGGATCAGCTCGACCAGGCCGCCGCACAGGACGACCTGCTCGCCGAACAGGTCGGTCTCGCACTCTTCCTGGAAGGTGGTCTCGATGATACCCGAGCGGCCGCCGCCGATCGCCGAGGCGTAGGACAGGCAGATGTCGTGCGAGTTGCCCGACGCGTCCTGCGAGATCGCCATCAGGCAGGGCACGCCGCCGCCCTTGACGTATTCGCCGCGCACGGTGTGGCCCGGGCCCTTCGGCGCGATCATGATGACGTCGATGGTCGGCTTCGGCTCGATCAGGTTATAATGGATGTTCAGGCCGTGGGCGAAGGCGATCGCCGCGCCGTCGCGGATGTTCGGCTCGATGTGGTCCTGCCAGATGTCGGCTTGCAGCTCGTCGGGCGTGCACATCATCATCATGTCGGCCCAAGCGGCCGCCTCGGCGACGGACTTGACCTCGATGCCTTCGGCCTCGGCCTTCTTCGCCGAGGCGGATCCGGGACGCAGGGCGACGCACAGGTCCTTTACGCCGGAATCGCGGAGGTTCAGCGCATGGGCATGGCCCTGGCTGCCGTAGCCGACGACGGCGACCTTCTTGCCCTTGATCAGATTGAGATCGGCATCACGATCGTAGTAGACGCGCATGGAATTGCTTCTCCTTGGGAATCCGTGTGAATGACGCGGGGAGACCTTGGATCGCCCCGCGCCGGAAAGGGTCGGCAGGGGTTGTAGCGTCGGCGACGGCGTGTTGGAAGAGAAAAGCGGCGTAATGCGTAGGAAGGCGAGCGAGCCATGAGCGGAACGCATGGCGATTCCGGTGCCCCCCGCACTCGTATCATGGGAATACTGAACGTCACGCCGGACTCCTTTTCCGATGGCGGACGGTTCGAGGCGGTCGACACCGCCGTCGCCCAGGCCCTGCAAATGGCCGTAGCGGGCGCCGATATCGTCGATATCGGCGGCGAGTCGACGCGTCCCGGCTACGAGCCGATCGATGCGGCGACCGAACGCGCCCGTGTCCTGCCGGTCATAGAGGCCGTCGCCCCCCGGCTCTCCATCCCGATCTCCGTCGACACCCGCAAGGCCGAGGTCGCGGCCGCCGCGATCCAGGCAGGCGCGACGATCGTCAACGACATCTGGGGCCTGCAGCGCGACGACGCGATCGCCCGCGTGGCGGCGGACGCGGATGCCGATGTCGTCGCCATGCACAACCGCGACGAGATCGACGCCACGATCGACATCGTCGACGATATCCGCCGGTTCTTCGATCGGTCGATCGCGATCGCAAGACAAGCCGGCGTGCGCGACGAGAAGCTGATCCTCGATCCCGGCATCGGCTTCGGCAAGACGCTCGAGCAGAACCTCGCGGCCGTGAAACGGCTTCCCGAGATCAAGGCGCTCGGCTTTCGCGTCCTGCTCGGTGTCTCCCGCAAATCCTCCATCGGCCGCATCCTCGACAAGCCGGTCGACGAGCGGCTGATCGGCACGGTCGCCATGAACGTGTGGGCGATGCGCGACGGCGTCGACATCATCCGGGTCCACGACGTCGCCGAGCATGTCGACGCCCGCGAGATCGTCGCCGCGATCGAGGGAGCCTGACATGAGCGACCGCATCTTCTTCCGCGGCATCGTCCTGTTCGGCCGCCACGGCCTGTTCGAGGAGGAAGAGCGGCTCGGCCAGCGTTTCGAGATCGACCTCGACTGCCACGTCGACCTGTCGAAGCCCGGAAAATCGGACCATTTCGGAGACACGATCGACTACGGACGCGTCTACGAGACGGTGCGCGCCATCATCGAGGAAGAGCGCTACAAGCTGATCGAGGCCCTGGCGGAACGGATCGCCGACCGCCTCCTCGCCGCGTTCGAGCCGCTGGAAGCGGTCCGCGTCGAGATCCGCAAGCCGTCGGCCCCGATTCCCGGGGTCTTCGAGACGGTCGGCATCGAGATCCACCGCGACCGAAAGCGACCATGACGGAAGTCGGCTTCAGCCTCGGCAGCAATATCGGCGACAAGACCGGCCGTCTGATCCGCGCCCTCGAGGCCCTGTTCGCCGGCCCGGACCTCGCCTTCGTCGCGTGCTCCTCGTTCTACAAGACCGCGCCCTGGGGCTACGCCGACCAGGACTGGTTCGTGAACCTCTGCGCCGTCGGGGAGACCAGCCTGCCGCCGGAACGCCTACTCGCCCTTTGCAAGCACGTGGAGCAGGTCGTCGGCCGTCAGGACACGTTCCGCTGGGGGCCGCGCGTCATCGACGTCGACATCCTCTATTACGGCGGCGACGAGATTTCCGAGCCGGGCCTGGCGATCCCGCACAGGGAGCTTTTCAACCGCGGCTTCGTTCTGGTCCCGCTCGCCGAGATCCGGCCCGGCCTGGTGCTCTCCGGCCGCGTGATCGGCGAAGAGGCGACGCGGTTCGCCGACGAGGCGATGGAGATCGTCGCCCCGCCCTGGGCACCGGCAGAACCGTAGGCGTCACCGGACGATCGTGATCCGCTCCGCCGCCCGCGTGATCGCCGTATAGAGCCAGCGTTCGCGGGTCTCCTTGAAGGCGAAGCTCTCGTCGAACAGCACCACGTCGTCCCATTGCGAGCCCTGCGCCTTGTGGACCGTCAGCGCGTATCCGTAATCGAACTCGTCGGAATTGCGCCGCTGCGCCCACGGCACCTCCTCCGCGGATTCGAACAGCGCCTTCAGGACGCGGATCTTGACGATATTCGCGTAGGGCCCCTCGTCCTCGGCCCGCACCATCATCGACAGCGCCTGCGCCTTGCCGCGCCCGACCGACATCACCTGCCACAGGCTGCCGTTCAGAAGCCCCTTCTCGGAGTTGTTGCGCAGGCACACCAGCTTGTCGCCGGCGGCCGGCAGCGCGCCCTCGAACCCCTTGAGCTGGCGGATGCGCTGATTGTAGCGCCGCCGGGTGCGGTTGATCCCGAGCAGCACCTGGTCGGCATCGAGCACCCGGTCGCTGTCGATATCGCCGCGGCTAATCACCCGGCTGTCGCCATAGGCGCCGTAGTCGAGCGTGCCGCCCTCGCGAACGATCTGGGCGAGCTGGATGATCGGATTGTCGCGCGCCTGCCGGTGGATCTCGGTCAGCATCGCATCGGGTTCGTGGTCGGTGAAGAAACCGCCGCCGGAGACGGGCGGCAGCTGGCCGGGATCGCCGAGCACCAGGACCGGCGTGCCGAAGCTCAGCAGGTCGCGGCCGAGCGCCTCGTCGACCATCGAGCATTCGTCGACGATGACCAGCTTCGCCTTGGCGACCGGGCTGGTGCGATTGAGCGAGAACGTAGGATTTACCTGGGTTTTCCCGCTCTCTTCGTCCTCGACCACCTCCTCGCCGCGCGGCCGGTAGATCAGCGAATGCAGGGTGCGCGCGCTCTCGCAGCCGCGCGCGCGCATCACCTGCGCCGCCTTGCCGGTGAAGGCGGCGAACAGCACGTCGCCGTCGAGCCCCTGGGCGAAGTGCTGGGCGAGCATGGTCTTGCCGGTTCCGGCGAAGCCGAACAGCCGGAACACCTGCGGTCCCGGGGCCTTCAGCCACCGCGACACCGCCATCAGGGCATCGTCCTGTTCGGGCGAGAGTTTCAAGACAAACGGGTCCGTGAATCACTTCCTGCCCGACCAATCTACACCATCCGCGCCCGCGGGTTTGCCCCCCGGATACGGACCGCGCGGCGGCGCCGCATTGCCGCAGGTCCGGGTCGGCTATCCGGTCGGTTCGGTCGCCGCGGGGTCGGCTACCGCGGTGCTCCAGTCGGGTCTGGCGTGGGCGACCCAGTAGGCGGCGATCAGATCGCGCGTGACCGGTCCCGGACGCCCGTCGCCGACCGGGCTACCGTCGAGCGAGGTCACCGGCATGATGCCGCCGGCTGTCGAGGTGGCGAAGATCTCGTCGGCGGCGCGCAGCTCGTCGAGCGGCACCGCGCGGGTCTCGGTCGCGATGCCGGCCTCGGCCAGCAGCTCGAGCGCGCTCAGCCGGGTGATGCCGTGCAGCACGCCGGCGGCCGGGGTCGCGACGCGGCCGTCCCTGACGGCGAAGATGTTGAAGCCGGGGCCCTCGGTGACGTTGCCCGCGTCATCGGGCAGCACGACGGTGCCGGCGCCCTTGTCGTAGGCCTCGTAGAGCCCCATCACGAGATCGAGCCAGTGGTAGTTCTTCACCGTGGGGTCGACCGACGCGGCCCCGATGCGCTGCGTCCGCGCCACGGCCACCGCCAGCCCGGCCTCGCGCTCCTGGGGCCTTAGGATCCAGCCGAACGGGATGGCGAAGGCGAAGAAGCGGTTTACGGCGTCGCGCGGGTCGCGGCTGAAGGTGGGGGAGACGCCGCGGGTGATCACCATCTCCACATAGGCGTCCTCCAGGCCGGACCGGCGCACGCACTCGGCGAGGATCGCGGCGACCGCGTCGCGGCTGTGGGGAATGGCGAGTTTCAGCGTCTCGGCGGAGGCGAAGAAACGGTCGAGATGCCTGTCGAGCCGGAAGAACCGGCCCTTCCAGACATGGACGACGTCGTAGGTGGCGTCGGAGCGCAGGAAACCCCAGTCAAGGACCGAGATCCTGGCGTCCTCTATCGCGCAGAAGCGCCCATCGAAAAAGGCGCAGCCGGGCGGATAGCCGGTCACATCGGCTCCGGCCCGCGCTGGATGGCGGCGACGCCGGTGCGCGCCACCTCGACGAGGCCGAGCGGCTGCATGATCGAGATGAACTGCTGGATCTTGGAGATCCGCCCGGTGATCTCGAAAACGAAATGGTCGGTCGTCGCGTCGATCACCTGGGCGCGGTAGGCATCGGCCAGGCGCAGCGCCTCCACCCGGAGATCGCCCTTGCCGGCCACCTTGACCAGCGCCAGCTCGCGCTCGATCGGGGGGCCGCCGGCGGTCAGGTCCACGACGCGGTGCACCGGCACCAGCCGCTCGAGCTGATGGCGGATCTGCTCGATCACCATCGGCGTGCCGGTGGTCACGATGGTGATCCGCGACAGGTGCTTCTCGTGCTCGGTCTCCGACACGGTGAGCGAGTCGATGTTGTAGCCGCGGCCGGAGAACAGGCCGATGACGCGGGCAAGAACGCCCGGCTCGTTGTCGACAAGCACCGAAAGCGTGTGCTGCTCGACGGTCGGAACAGTCTGGAGCATGGTTCTTCCTCTTGAAACTCAGGCGGCCGTGATCGCCGGCTCGTCGACCTCGTCGTGGTCGAGCACCCAGGATTCCTGCACGCCGGCGTCCTTCCACTCCAGGAAGGCCGGCAGCGACAGGACAGCATTCATATAGGCGCCGACCTCATCGTCGACGGGGATCGCATAGGTCTCGAAGCGCGTTACCACCGGCGCGAACATCGCGTCCACGGCACCGAACGCCCCGAACAGGAACGGCCCTTCGTCGCGATAGCGGCGGCGGCAGTCCGCCCATACCTGCTGGATGCGCACGGCATCGCGGGTCACGTCGGCGCCGCGGTCGCGGTAGGCGAACCGCTTGCGCAGGTTCATCGGACAGGCCGACCGGATCGCGGTGAAGCCGGAATGCATTTCGCACGCGATCGAGCGCGCCAGCGCCCGCGCCGCCGGACGTTCCGGCCACAGCCGCTTCTCCGGAAACCTCTCGGCCAGATATTCCAGGATCGCCAGGGAATCCCAGATGGTCAGGTCGCCATCCTTGAGGACGGGCACCTTGCCCCCCGGAGACTGGGCGAGGATCCGCGTCTTGGTGTCCGGCTGATCGAGCGGGATCAGCACCTCCTCGAAGGGGATCTCGAAATGGCGCATGGCCAGCCACGGCCTGAGCGACCAGGACGAATAGTTCTTGTTACCGATTACCAGCGTCAGCATGACAGAACCGTTCCATCTTCATGCGGGAGCCGCCCCCTGCCCTCGTCATCCCGGCCGGCGCGAAGGCGGCGGTCCGGGATGCCGGCGCACGGGGCGCGTGCCACCCCGCCTTACACGAGCATCGCGCCTTCCTTGTCGATCGCCTTGGCCACCGCCTCGTCGTCGACCTCGGCACCGAGCAGCATCTCGTTGTGCGCCTTGCCCGAGGGGATCATCGGGAAGCAGTTGGCGAGCGCGGCGACGCGACAGTCGAAGATGACCGGCCGCTTCACCTTGATCATCTCCTCGATCGCCCCGTCGAGATCGGCCGGCTTGTCGACCCGCAGGCCGACGGCGCCATAGGCCTCGGCGAGCCGCACGAAGTCCGGCAGGGACTCGTTGTAGGAATGCGAGATGCGGTTGCCGTGCAGCAACTGCTGCCACTGGCGCACCATGCCCATGTACTGGTTGTTGAGGATGAAGATCTTCACCGGCAGCTCGTACTGAACCGCCGTCGAGATCTCCTGCATGGTCATCAGCACCGAGGCGTCGCCGGCGATGTCGATGACCAGCGAATCCGGATGGGCGATCTGCACGCCCAGCGTCGCCGGCAGGCCGTAGCCCATGGTGCCGAGGCCACCCGACGTCATCCAGCGGTTCGGCTCGTCGAACCTGTAGAACTGCGCCGCCCACATCTGGTGCTGGCCGACTTCGGTGGTGATGTAGGTGTCCCGGTCCTTGGTCAGCTCGTAGAGTCGCTGGATCGCGTATTGCGGCATGATGACGTCTTCGTTCGGCGTGTAGCGCAGGCTGTCCCGCGCCCGCCAGGCGTCGATCTGCTTCCACCACTCGGCCATCGCGGCCTTGTCGGGCTGGGCGGAATTGGCCCGCCAGATCCGGATCATGTCCTCGAGCACGTAGCCGACGTCGCCGACGATCGGCACGTCCGCCCTGACGTTCTTGTTGATCGACGAGGGATCGATGTCGATGTGGATCTTCGTGGCATTCGGCGCGAACGCGTCGAGACGCCCGGTGATGCGGTCGTCGAAGCGCGCGCCGACGCAGACCATGACGTCGCAGCCGTGCATCGTCATGTTGGCCTCGTAGGTGCCGTGCATGCCCAGCATGCCCAGCCACTGCTTGTCGGAGGCCGGGTAGGCGCCGAGCCCCATCAGCGTCGAGGTGATCGGGAAACCGGTCATGTGCACCAGTTCGCGCAGCAGCTGGCTCGCCTCGGGACCGGAATTGATGACGCCACCGCCGGTATAGAAGATCGGCTTCTTGGCGTTCGCCATCAGGTCGACGGCCGTGCGGATCGCGTCCAGGTCTCCCTTCAGCCGCGGCTTGTAGGTGCGGTGCTCGATGTTCTTCGGCCCGACATACTCGCCGAGCGAGAGCTGCACGTCCTTCGGGATGTCGACCACGACCGGGCCGGGACGGCCGCTCTTGGCGATATAGAAGGCCTCGTGGATGACGCGGGCCAGATCGTTGACGTCCTTCACCAGCCAGTTGTGCTTGGTGCACGGCCGGGTGATGCCGACGGTGTCGCATTCCTGGAAGGCGTCGTTGCCGATCAGGTGCGTCGCCACCTGGCCCGAGATGCAGACCATCGGGATCGAGTCCATCAGCGCGTCGGTGAGCCCGGTGACGGCGTTGGTCGCGCCGGGGCCGGAGGTGACGAGGACCACGCCGACCTTGCCGGTCGAGCGGGCATAGCCTTCCGCCGCATGCGTCGCGCCCTGCTCGTGGCGCACGAGTACGTGCTGGAGGTCGTCCTGCTGGAAGATCGCGTCGTAGATCGGAAGGACCGCCCCGCCGGGATAGCCGAAAATGAATTCGACACCCTGATCCTTCAGGGCCTTCAGGACGATCTCTGCGCCGTTCAATGGCTCATTCCGGGGTTCGCTCATGGCGAAATTCCTCTTCCTCGCACGCTCGCGCCCGGGCTTTCTCCCTAAAAGCGCGCATTCAGGCAATAAAAAAGGCCCTCGAGGGGCCTGGGATGCGCACCGGCGTTCGCGACGGTTATCGGGCCGTCACGTCCGTGGTGCGCTGTCTTACGATAAGGATGTTGCCGGTCACACCGGGTCTCCATCACCAAAGTTGCGCGCGCAAGGTAGTCGCGGGGCCGCACTGCGTCAAGCGGCCATGCGGCATTCGGAGCCGTTTACGCAACGGGAAGCCGCCTCGTCCGGCCCCCTCAATTTAGTTGACTTGTTATCCGATCACCGTTGTTATGCCGCCTAATTCCGAAATCGGACCGCGCATCGAATCGAAGCACGGAACCGATAGCAATTTGCGCGGAAGTCCTTCCGCGTTCCAGGGAAGGAGTTTCGCTATGCCGTTTGCCGCCGTTTCCCGGGTGCTCCGCACGGTCCTTGCTCATGCCGCCCTTGTTCCTGCCGGGGTCGCCCTGGCGATCGCCGGGCCTGCATTGGCCGGCCCGATGTCGATCGACGTCGAGAGCTCGCTCAATCCCTCGACCTACGGTCAGAAGGTCACCTTCACGGCTCGGCTCGACGGTGGCGGTCCCACCGGCTCGGTGACGTTCAAGGACGGGTCGAAAACGCTCGGAACCGGCACGCTCAGCCTGCTCGACGCCACCACATCGCTCGGAATAATGGCAAACCACACCTGCGCGTTGACCGCCGCGGGCGGAGTCGAATGCTGGGGCGTTAATACCTACGGCCAGCTCGGCAACGGCAATATGGGTGTCAACGCCACCACGCCCGTCCCGGTCGTCGGCCTTGAAAGCGGCATCGTCGCCATTTCCGTGGGCTTTTACAATTCCTGCGCCCTGACCGGGACCGGCACCGTCAAATGCTGGGGCAGGAACCAGTTCGGTCAGCTCGCCGACGGCACGACGAACGACAGCGACGAACCCGTCGATATCCCCGGTCTTCCCGACGACATCACGGCCGTCAGCGTCGGCGGCTCCCATATCTGCGCGCTGACCGATGGCGGCGCCGCCTGGTGCTGGGGCAGCAACAACGCCGGCCAGGTCGGCAACGGCACAGTGGTCGACGTCCCGGTCCCGGTCACGGTTCAGGGGCTGTCCAGCGGCGTCGCCACCATCGCCGCCGGGTTCGGACATACCTGCGCCATCACCGAGACGGGCGCCGCCAAGTGCTGGGGCTCCAATGGGGACGGCAAGCTCGGCGACGGCACCACTACGCCCCGCCAGACCCCCGTCGACGTCATCGGGCTGCCGGGTCCGGTCTCCGTCATCAGCCTGCAGCAGAACCACACCTGCGCCGTGACGCAGGCCGGCGCCGCCTGGTGCTGGGGCTACGGCGGCGAGGGCGAGCTCGGCAACGGCGCCAACGGCAACAGCGCATCCCCGGTCCCCGTCAGCGGACTGGGCGCCGGTGTCGCCACGATCGAGGTCGGTTGGGCCCACACCTGCGCCGCGACCGAAGCCGGAGCGGCCTTCTGCTGGGGCTACAACAATGCCGGCCAGCTCGGCGACGGCAATGCGCCCGCCCAGGCCAACACGCCGCAGGCCGTTTCCGGTCTGTCGAACGTCGTGACCCTCGCGGCGGGCCAGTACCACACCTGCGCCGTGACCGCGGCCGGCGCTGTCATGTGCTGGGGCGACAACGCCAACGGAAAGCTCGGCGACGGGAAGAATCCGACCGACAGCGACACGCCGGTACAGATCGCCGGCTTCGGCGCCGGTGCCGCGTTGGTTCCGGCCCGGGCCGAGCTCAAGACCCGCGACGTGCGCGGCGGCAAGCGCCCCATCACGGTTCACTACGGCGGCGACAGCGGGAACGACCCCTCGGTCTCCCCCGCCCTCACGCAGGTCGTGCGGAAGGGAAAGTCGAAGACGAAGGCCGCGGTCCGGCCGCGCGAGCCGGATACCGAGACCCATATCCGCCTGAGGGTTCGCGTGAAGGCGGTGTCGCCGGCCAGGGGCCGCCCCGCCGGCAAGCTGACCGTGCGGGACGGCAGCCGCAAGATCGGCACCTTCAAGGTCCGCCGCGGCCGGGCGAATGTCCGGCTGGGCACCCTGGATCAGGGCAGGCACGCCCTGAAGATGCTCTTCCGCGGCAATCGCGACTGGAAGCGCAGCCGGGTGAAGAAGACCGTGACCGTGACGGCGAATGGATCGGATACCACACGCCCGTCGTTCTAGGCGCCTCGCGCGCGGCCAGTTGCGGCGGCCGGCCGGAGAGGCCGGCCCGAGCGATCGCCGGAGCGATCGTCTCACGCCCTGGTTGACATCCTTCCCTGGCGTCGCTTTATGCTGGTAGCATTCGCCGGTACCGCATACGGATTCGGCGGGCGATCGGAATGCGGGGGAAATGCCTTCCGCGGGTTCAGGGAGGGATTTCTCGATGCGGTTTGTCGCCGTTGCCGGTTTCGTTTGCGCGTCTTTTGCCCGCTCCGGGCGGCTCGCCCTGGCGATTGGAGCCCTCGCGGGGCTGTCCGTCGGCCCCGTGCTTGCCGACCCTGCGCTTGCCGGCCCTGCGCTTGCCGGCCCTGCGCTTGCCGGATCCTCGCCGACCGCGCTGACCAGCACGCCCAATCCCTCGACCGTTGGCCAGACGGTGACCTTCACCGCCCGGGTGAGCGGCGGCGCGCCGACCGGGACGGTGACGCTCAAGGATGGATCGAAGGTGCTGGGCAGCGGCGCGCTGCGCTTCCTTCCTGACACGCGCGCGCTCAGCGCGGGCCGCAACACCGTCTGCGCCCTGACCTCTGCCGGCGGCGTCGAATGCTGGGGCAACAACACCTCTGGCCAGCTTGGCGACGGCAACGCACCGAACGGCACCGACGTCCCCGGGACCGTCATCGGCCTCGACAGCGGCGTCACCGCCGTCGAAATGGCCTTCTACACCGCCTGCGCCGTCACCGACGCCGGCACCGTCAAATGCTGGGGCGACAACAGCATAGGCCAGCTCGGCGACGGCAATGCGCCGAACGGCAGCGACCGGCCCGTCGACGTTCTCGGCCTTCCCGCCGGGATCGTCTCGGTCGCGGTGGGCTACCTCCATGCGTGCGCGCTGACCGATGGCGGCGCCGTCTGGTGCTGGGGCGACAACAGCGATGGCCAGCTCGGCGACGGCAACATGGGGGTCGACAGCGCGATCCCCGTGCCCGTCCAGGGACTGTCCAGCGGCGTCGTTGCCATCGCCGCCGGGTATGGCGACGACACCTGCGCCGTGACGGAGACGGGCGCCGCCAAGTGCTGGGGCAGCAACGGCTACGGCAATCTCGGCGACGGCACGCAGACGAACCGCGATACGCCGGTCGACGTCATTGGACTGCCGGGCCCCGTCGCGGCCATCAGCCCGCACCACACACATACCTGTGCCGTTACCGAGGCCGGCGCAGCCTGGTGCTGGGGCTACGGCTGGGACGGCCAGCTCGGCAACGGCGCCAACGCCGTCTCCAACGTTCCGGTCGCCGTCAGCGGACTGGGTAGCGGGGTCGCGACCATCGATACCGGCGGGAACCATAGCTGCGCCGTAACGGACGCCGGCACCGCCTGGTGCTGGGGCCGGAACAGCAGCGGTCAGCTCGGCAATGGCGGCGAGCCGGTCGCCACCAACATACCGGTGCCGGTCACCGGCCTCTCCGACCGCATCGTGGCCGTTTCCGCCGGAAGCATACACACCTGCGCGCTGACCAGCAGTGGCGCGGCGAAGTGCTGGGGCAACGCCGCCTGGGGCCAGCTCGGCGACGGCAACGCGCCGACCGGCAGCGATACCCCGGTCGACGTCGTCGGCTTCGGCGCCGGCACGGCCCTGGTTCGGGCCGAGGCGACGATCTCGACCACGAAACTGAGGGGCGGCAAACGCCGCGTCACCGCCCGGTACGGCAGCGACGGAGTCTACGATGCCTCCGCCTTTCCGCCCCTGACGCAGATCGTACGGAAGGGCAAGACGAGGACGAAAATCGCGGTCAGCCCGGGCAAGCCGAACGCAAGGAGCCTCGTCCGCCTCAATGTGGGGGTAAAGGGGCTGTCGCCAGCCAAAAGCCGCCCCGCCGGCAAGCTGACCGTGCGCGACGGCCGCCGTAAGATCGGAACCTTCAAGGTCCGCCGCGGCCGGGCGAATGTACGCCTAGGCGCCCTGGCCCCGGGCAGGCACGCCCTGGAGGTGCTCTTCCGCGGCAACCGCGACTGGAAGCGGAGCCACGCGACGACGTCCGTCACGATTCCGAAGCCGCCGATGGGCCGTTAGGCGCCGGCCGGAGCGATCGCCTCACCCTCCGGTTGACATCCTTCCCTTACGTCGCTTTATGCTGGTAGCATTCGCCGGTACCGCATACGGATTCGGCGGGCGATCGGAATGCGGGGGAAATGCCTTCCGCGGGTTCTCGGAGGGGTTTCTCGATGCGGTCTATCGCCGTTGTCTGCTTCGTTCGCGCGTCTTCTTCCTTTTCCCGGATCGCCCTCTCGGTTGTGGCCCTCACGGGGCTGTCCGTCGGCCCCCTGTTTGCCGGCCCCGCGCTTGCGGGATCCTCGCCGACCGCGCTGACCAGCACGCCCAATCCCTCGACCGTCGGCCAGACGGTGACCTTCACCGCCCGGGTGAATGGCGGCGCGCCGACCGGAACGGTGACGCTCAAGGATGGATCGAAGCTACTCGGCAGCGGCGCCCTGCGCTTTCGGTCTGATCCACGCACCATCAGCACGGGCAGCACCTTTACATGCGCGCTGACCGTTGCCGGCGGCGTCAGATGCTGGGGCGACAACAGCAACGGCCAGATCGGCGACGGCAACGCACCGAACAACGCCCACGTACCCATGGCGGTCGTCGGCCTCGCCAGCGGTGTCACCGCCATCGACGCGGGCTTCCACAGCGCCTGCGCCGTCACCGCCGCCGGCACCGTCAAATGCTGGGGCGACAACGGCAGCGGCCAGCTCGGCGACGGCAACATGGGGGTCGACAGCGCGAGCCCCGTGCCCGTTCAGGGGCTGTCCAGCGGTGTCGTCGCCATCGCCGCCGGGTCACAATCCACCTGCGCCATCACCGAGACAGGCGCCGCCAGGTGCTGGGGCAGCAATGCTCACGGCAAGCTCGGCGACGGCACGCAGACGAACCGCGACACGCCGGTCGATGTCATAGGACTGCCGGGCCCCGTCGCGGCCATCAAGCCGGCCAGTAATCAGACCTGTGCTGTCACCAAGGCAGGCGCCGCCTGGTGCTGGGGTGACGGCACGAGCGGCGAACTCGGTAATGGCGACAACGCCAACAGCAACGCGCCGGTGGCGGTCATCGGGCTCGGCAGCGGCGTCGCCGCGATCGATACCGCCTGGGGCTACAGCTGCGCCGCGACGGACGCCGGCACCGCATTCTGCTGGGGCAACAACACCTACGGGCAGCTCGGCAATGGCGGTGCTCCGGTCGCCACCAACACACCGGTGCCGGTCATTGGCTTTTCCGGCAGCACCGCCACCCTTGCCGGCGGCAGCTTTCACAGCTGCGCGCTGACCAGGAGCAGCGCGGTGAAGTGCTGGGGCAACGACAATTGGGGACAACTCGGCGACGGCAATGCGCCGACGGACAGCGACACCCCGGTCGACGTCGTCGGCTTCGGCGCCGGCACGGCCCTGGTTCGGGCCGAGGCGACGATCTCGACCGCGAAACTGAGGGGCGGCAAACGCCGCATCACCGCCCAATACGGCAGCGACGGCGTCTACGATGCCACGGCCTTTCCGCCCCTGACGCAGGTCGTGCGGAAGGGCAAGACGAGGACGAAGATCGCGGTCAGGCCGGGCAAACCGAACACACGGAGCCTCGTCCGCCTCAATGTGCGGGTGAAGGCGCTGGCACCGGCCAAGGGACGCCCTGCCGGCAAGCTGATCGTGCGCGACGGCCGCCGCAAGGTCGGCACCTTCAAGGTGCGTAGCGGCCGGGCGAATGTCCGGCTTGGCGCCCTGGGGCCGGGCCGGCACGCCCTGAAGGTGATCTTCCGCGGCAACCGCGACTGGAAGCGGAGCCGCGCGACGACGTCCATCTCGATCTCGAGGCCGCCGATGGGCCGGTAGGCGCCGCGTGAAAGGGTCCGACTAGCTGGCGACCAGGACGTCGGCGAGCCCCTCCCCCGGCGCCAGCCGCTCCCAGTCCGCCATCTGGTGGCGGAACCAGGTGAACTGCCGCTTGGCATACTGCCGGGTCTCGGCCCTGGTCCGTTCCGCAGCCTCCTCGAGCGTGATCTCGCCGCGAAGATGCGCGATCAGCGGGCGCAGGCCGTGGGCGCGGTAGCCCGGCAGATCCGGTTCGAGATCCATGTCCATGACGGCGCGCACCTCGTCCAGCACGCCGGCCTCCAGCATGGCCCCGAACCGGGCGTCGATCCGGGCGCGCAGCCAGTCCCGGTCGGGCCACAGCACCAGGCGGCGCGCCGACCGCGGATCGAGCAGCGGCGATCCCGCCGGCTCCTTCTGCCAGTCCGACAGCGGCCGTCCGGTCGCCTCCAGCACCTCCAGCGCGCGCACGATGCGGTGGGGGTCGCGCGGCGAGATGCGGCCGGCGGACGCCGGATCACGCGCGGCGAGCTCGGCATGCAGCGCCTCGGCGCCCTCCGCATCGAGCCGGCCGCGGACGGACGCCCGCACCGCGTCGGGGATGTCCGGGACCGGCGACAGCCCTTCGGTCAGCGCCTTGAAATAGAGGCCGGTGCCGCCGACGACGATCGGAATGCCGCCCCCGGCCCATGTCTCGCGGAGCGCAGCCGCGACGTCCTGGAGCCAGCGGCCGACCGAATAGGGCGTCCGGATCGGGACGTGGCCGTACAGGCGGTGCGGCACGCGGCCCTCCTCCTCCGGGCTCGGCCGGGCGGTGAGAATGCGCAGCTCCCCGTAGACCTGCATCGAGTCCGCGTTTATGACGGTAGCCGCGCGGTGTCCGGCGAGGCGCTCGGCGATCTCGAGCGCCAGCGCCGACTTGCCGCTGGCCGTCGGCCCGGCGATCAGCACCGCGCCGGTTTCCCGCTCAACTACAGGTATTTCGCGACCGTTCATGTCCCACGTCGTCGTTCTGATCTCCGATCCCGCCGCCCCCGCCGTGACGCCCGAGCTGGCGGACCAGGTCCGCTCCGGCGTCGACGGCGCCGCGCCGCGCTGGCTGATGCAGGCGGTTGCCTGCGACATAGCATTGCCGCAGGCGGTTGCCGAACCGAAATCGCTGGAAGCCCGCCTCCGCGAAGGCCTGGGCGGCGCGCCCGTCGACGTCGCCGTGCTGCCGGCGGACGGCCGGCGCAAGAAACTGCTCATCGCCGACATGGATTCCACCATCATCGGCCAGGAATGCATCGACGAGCTCGCCGACCTGGTCGGCCTCAAGCAGCATGTCGCCGCGATCACAGAGCGGGCCATGCGCGGCGAGATCGCGTTCGAGCCGGCGCTGCGCGAACGCGTCGCGCTGCTGAAGGGCATCGAGGTCGCCACGCTCGACCGCCTGATCGCCGAACGCATCACCGTCAATCCCGGCGCCGCGGCGCTCGTCGCCACCATGCGCGCCGACGGCGCCTACGCCGCGCTGGTCTCCGGCGGCTTCACCTTCTTCACCGAGCAGATTGCCGCGCGTGTCGGCTTCGACGAAAACCGCGCCAACGAGCTGATGGTCGACGGCGACCGGCTGGTCGGCGTGGTGCGCGAGCCGATCCTCGGCCGCGACGCCAAGCGCCAGGCGCTCGCCGATCTCACCGAGCGCCTCGGCATCGCCGACAACGCCTCGCTGGCCGTCGGCGACGGTGCCAACGACCTCGCCATGCTGGATGCCGCCGGTCTCGGCGTCGCCTACCGGGCCAAGCCCGCCGTCGCCGAAGTCGCCGATGTACGCATCGACCACGGCGACCTCACCGCGCTGCTGTTCCTGCAGGGCTACGACGCCGGCGAATTCCGCGCCTGACCCGAACCAGCTGCTGTGAAGCGCCTGACGCGAAGCGCATGAATCGCCCCGCCTGAATCGAAATCGGCGGGCCGTTTCCGACCCGCCGTCCGCATTTGTCCGATAAGGCCCGGTCAGTCCTCGAAGGGCACGACCACGAAGCGCAGCTCGCCGGCCGGATTGGCGACCAGCAGCAGCGCCGACTTGCGGCCCTTGTCCTTCAGCTTCTCGAGCTCGTCCTGGACCTGGTCGGCCGAGGCGATCTTCTCCTGCGCCACCTCGACGATCACGTCGCCGGCGCGGATCTGCCGCTCGGCGGCGGGCCCGGCGGGATCGACCTCGGTGACGACGGCGCCGGCGATCGACTCGTCGACCTGATAGAGCTCGCGCAGCTCGTCGTTGAGGTCCGACAGGTCGAGCCCGAGCGCGCTCACCGTGGTGCTCTTCGGCCCGTCCGGCTCCGCCTCGTCCTGCTCGTCCTTGAGCGCGGCCAGCTTCTCGCCCTCCTCGAGGCGCCCGACTGTGACCTTGAGCGTCTGCTCCTCGCCCTTGCGCAGCACCTTGACGTCGACTTCCTTGCCGATCTCGGTGTCGGCGACCACGCGCGGCAGTTCGCGCATCTCGTCGATGGGCCGGCCGTCGAACTCCAGGATGACGTCGCCGGTCTCGAGCCCGCCGTCCTCGGCCGGGCCGCCCTCGCTGACGCCGGCGACGAGCGCGCCCTTCGCCGTATCCATGCCCAGGCTCTCGGCGATGTCGTCGGTCACCGTCTGGATGCGCACGCCGAGCCAGCCGCGCCGGGTCTCGCCGTACTCGATGAGCTGGTCGATGACGTTCTTGGCCAGGTTGGCGGGGACGGCGAAACCGATGCCGATGGAGCCGCCCGACGGCGAGATGATCGCGGTGTTGATGCCGACGACCTTGCCGTCCATGTCGAACAGCGGCCCGCCGGAATTGCCCCGGTTGATCGACGCGTCCGTCTGGATGAAGGAGTCGTAGGGCCCGGCGTTGATGTCGCGGTTGCGGGCCGAGACGATGCCGGCCGTCACCGTTCCGCCGAGGCCGAACGGGTTGCCGATCGCCAGCACCCAGTCGCCGACGCGAAGCGATTCTGAATCGCCGAAAGTCACCGCCTTCAGCGGCTCCGGCGGCTGGACCCGCAGGACCGCCACGTCGGTCTTCTCGTCGAAGCCGATCAGTTCGGCGGGAAGCTTCGAGCCGTCGTTGAAGTTGACGACGATCTCGTCCGCCTTGGCGATCACGTGGTTGTTGGTGACGATGATGCCGTCCTCGGAGATGACGAAGCCCGAGCCGAGGGAGTTGACCCGCCGCGGCCGGTCCTCCTCCTCGTTGTCGCCCTTGCGGTCGAAGAATTCGTCGAAGAACTCTTCGAAGGGCGAACCTTCCGGCACGTTCGGCATGGGCAGGCCGCGCGATCCCGACACACGCTGTGACGTCGAAATGTTCACGACCGCGTCGATCAGCGTTTCCGACAGATCGGCGAACGAATCCGGCGCGCCTTTCGCGCTGGCATCGCCAATGCCGCCGATCCCGGCGGTGCCGATCAGGGTCGCCGCCAACGCGACGGCCCCCAGACGCCCGATCCCGCGCCCGATCCGGCGCCCGATTTCGCGGGGGAACGACCGTTGCTCAACCGCCATGTGAAAGCCTCCGATTACCTGCAAGAGGGTAACGCCGATGCTCACTGGCATCTGCGCCGACCGTGGTTTGGAACAGACTATACTACCGGCCGACGGCGCGGCCGGTAGTCACGCATTCGTGTGCCCCGGGCTGGTGTGCCCCAAGCCCGAGGGCCCTCAGCCCCTGACCAGCCAAACCAGCAGCAGGCCGAAGACCGCGGCCGCCAGCCCGCCGGCGCGGAGCGTCGAATCGGGCGTGGCGAGCGCACTCGCCAGCATCCGCTTCAAGCCGGACGGAAATGCGGCGTAGATCACGCCTTCTATCACCAGCACCAGCCCGAGCGCGACGACGAGGTCGCTCATTGAGTCGGAGCGGCGGGCGGACCTCCGATACCGGGCCTACGCTCGGCCCCGAACGGCGTGCCGAAATAGCGGAAGAAATCCGAATTCGGAGACAGCAGGAACCGGGTATCCTGCTGCGCCAGCGCCTGGTCATAGGCCTGCATCGACCGATAGAAGGCGAAGAAGTCCGGGTCTTGGTTGAACGCCTCGGCGAAGATGCCGCTGCGCTCGGCATCGCCCAAACCTCGGATCTGCTCGGATTCCCGGTTCGCCTCCGCCACGATCACCGTGGCGTCGCGATCGGCCCGCGAGCGGATGCGGCGCGCCTGCTCCTCGCCCACGGCGCGGATCTGGGCGGCCTCCTGCTGACGTTCCGTCTGCATGCGCCGGAAGATCGCCTCCGAGTTGGCCTGAGGCAGGTCGGCGCGGCGGATGCGCACGTCGACGACGGTGATGCCGAAGCTCTGCGCCTCGCGGTTCATCTGGCTCGTGATCTGAGCCATCAGCTGAGGCCGGTCGTCGCGCACCACCGCGAAGAAGGTCGCATCACCGAGCACACGCCTGACCGCCGAATTGAGGATCGTGGACAGGCGGGAGTTCGCGTCCCTGATGTTGCCGATCGACTGGTAGAACACCAGCGGATTGGTGATCCGGTAGCGGGCGAAGGCATCGACGACGAGCCGCTTCTGGTCGGAGGCGATGACCTCCTGAACCGGCGAATCGAGGTCGAGGATCCGCTTGTCGAGAAACACCACGTTATCCGCGATCGGCACCTTCCAGTGCAGCCCCGGCTCGCTGATGGTGCGAAGCGGTTCGCCGAAGCGCAGCACCAGCGCCTGCTGGGTCTGGTAGACGGTGAACAGCGAGCTGTACAGCGCCACCAGCCCGATCACGATGAGAACCAGGAAACCTATGAGGAACGACCGGTTCATTGCGCGGCTCCCGAAGCGGTGCCCGTCGCGCGCGGGCTCTGGCGATTGAGTTGATCGAGCGGCAGGTAGGGCACGACGCCCGAGCCGCCGGCCTTCTCGTCGATGATGATCTTGTCGGTCTGGCCGAGCACCCGTTCCATGGTCTCCAGGAACAGGCGTTCACGGGTCACTTCCGGCGCCTTCTTGTATTCCTCGTAGACCTTGGTGAAGCGGTCGGCCTGACCCTTCGCCTCGTTGACCGTGCGCTCACGATAGGCTTCGGCCTGCTGGGTGATCTGGGCCGCCTGACCGCGCGCTTCCGGGACCACCCGGTTGGCGTAGGCCTGGGCCTCGTTGCGCAGCCGCTCCTGGTCGGCGCGGGCGGCCTGCACGTCGCGGAACGCATCGATGACCTGCGCCGGCGGGTCCACCTTCTGCAGCTGCACCTGGGTGATCTGGATGCCCGATCCATAGGTATCCAGCGTCTGCTGCATCAGCTCCAGCACGTCCTGCTCGGTGATGGCGCGCGCCTGGGTCAGAACCGGCTGCAGCTGGCTGCGGCCGATGACCTCGCGCATGGCGCTTTCGGCCACCGCCTTCACGGTCCCTTCCGGATTCTGGATATTGAACAGATAGTCCGGCGCATTGTTGATCTTCCAGAACACCGACACGTCGACGTCGATGATGTTCTCGTCGCCGGTCAGGATCAGGCTTTCCTCCGGCACGTCGCTCGTCGTCGTCGAACGGCCGTTCTCGAGCAGGCGCATGCCGATGTCGATGCGGTTGATGCGCGTCACCTGCGGCGTCAGCACGGACTCGATCGGATACGGCAGGTGATAGTGCAGGCCCGGACCGGTCTGGGTGACGAACTGGCCGAAGCGCAACACCACGCCCTGCTCGTCCGTGTTGACGCGGTAGACGCCGCTGAAGCCCCAAAGCGCGATCAGCACGAGCAGGATCAGGGCAAGGCCCTTGCCGCCCATGGAACCGCCCGGCATGACCGATTTCAACCGGTCCTGGCTGCGTCGGAGGATTTCCTCGAGATCCGGCGGCTGTCCGCCCGATCCGCCGCCGCTCGGCGGGCTGCCCCAGGGGCCCCCGCTGCCTCCGCGCCAGCCACCGCCGCCGCCGCCTTGATTGCTCCAGGGCATGAATGCTCCTTGTCGGAATTGTGCCGGTCCCCGGCGTTTTGCTTGTCGCCGGGGTTATAGGTCAGGCTTCACGGCCTTTCAACGAAAGCCGAGTTGCCGGCAGACGTGGGTTCCGCCGGCAAAAATGTCAACGGTCGAGCGGCTTTCTCAGTAAATCACCACCGAACGGATCGATTCACCCGCGTGCATCAGGTCGAAGCCTTTGTTTATGTCCTGAAGCGGCAGGGTGTGGGTGATCATCGGATCGATCTCGATCTTGCCGTCCATGTACCATTCGACGATCTTCGGCACGTCGGTGCGGCCGCGCGCGCCGCCGAAGGCGGTGCCCTTCCACACCCGGCCGGTGACGAGCTGGAACGGCCGGGTGGAGATCTCCGCCCCCGCCGGCGCCACGCCGATGACGATCGATTGGCCCCAGCCGCGATGGGCGCATTCCAGCGCCTGGCGCATCACCGTCACGTTGCCGGTGCAGTCGAACGTGTAGTCGGCACCGCCGATCTGGTCGGCGCCGCGCTTGGTCAGGTCGACCAGATAGGACACCAGGTCGCCGCCGATCTCGGTCGGGTTGACGAAATGGGTCATGCCGAATCGCTCGCCCCATTCCTTCTTGGAATTGTTGAGGTCGACACCGATGATCATGTCGGCGCCGGCGAGCCTGAGCCCCTGGATGACGTTGAGGCCGATGCCGCCGAGGCCGAACACGACGGCGGTGGCGCCCTCCTCGACCTTGGCCGTGTGGATCACCGCGCCGATGCCGGTGGTGACGCCGCAGCCGATGTAGCAGACCTTGTCGAACGGCGCGTCCTCGCGGATCTTCGCCAGGGCGATCTCCGGCAGCACCGTGTAGTTCGAGAAGGTCGACGTGCCCATGTAGTGGAACAGCGGCTTGCCATCGAGCGAGAAGCGCGACGAACCGTCGGGCATCAGGCCCTGGCCCTGGGTGGCGCGGATGGCGGTGCACAGGTTGGTCTTCTGCGACAGGCAGGACGGGCACTCGCGGCATTCCGGCGTGTAGAGCGGGATGACGTGGTCGCCCTTCTTCAGGCCCTTCACGCCCGCTCCCACGTCGACGACGACGCCGGCGCCCTCGTGGCCGAGGATCGCGGGGAACAACCCCTCCGGATCGGCGCCCGAAAGCGTGAATTCGTCGGTGTGGCAGATGCCGGTCGCCTTGATCTCGACAAGGACCTCGCCCTCGCGCGGGCCCTCCAGGTCCACTTCGGCGATTTCGAGCGGCTTACCGGCCTCGAAGGCCACAGCGGCGCGAGATTTCATACGTGTGATCTCCTTTTCAAAACAAACAGCGGCGCCTGAAGTCCGCAGCGTGAATACCCGACAAAGGGGCCAAATGCCTAGCTGTACTGCCCGGGCGCCAGCGTCTTGGCGATTTCCAGCAAGATTTCGGACATCGCCTCCACCAACTGCCCCGAGACTACGGGGATCGTATCAGGAGGGCCATCCCAGTTCACGGTGACGCAGAACGTGACCGGGGTTCCGGAGACGATCATCTGGCCGGGCAGACATAAAGCATTGAAGTCCAGCCACTCGATGCTACCGCCCTTGGCGTAGGCCACCGTATCGGCGGGAACGACGCGCACGATGGCACTCGCCATGGCCTGGATTCTCTTGAACTCCGTCAGCGTCGCCGGGCTTTTAAAGAATTCGCCGGAAAGAGCCCGCGTATAGTACTCGACGAAGTCATCCGCCGACCCCTTCATCGTCTCGCGGCCGTTGTCCGGGGACCGGGGAAAGCCGAACAGCTTGTCCTGCATGATCGCCTTCATGCCCCGCCATCCCTTGTCGACGCCGTACGGCGCTCCGGCGAGATAGGAGAACAAGAGCCGGGTGGATCCCGGAAACCTGATGGATTTCAGGCCCATGCGCCTGACCAACCTGCGAACCCGCTGCGGGCCAACGCTCTTCAGGATGGCATCGGTTGCCGTATTGTCGCTGTGCGTGATCATCGCCTCGAGCAGCGAGCGGGCCGGCGTCTCCCCCCTCAAATTCAGGAAAACCGGGCTGCTGAGGGAACGGATTTTATTGTTGACCGGCAGCAAGTCCGATTCCGATTTCTTGCCGCGCTCCACGTCCTGGAGGAACTTCAAAAGGAAGAATGTCTTGACCGCGCTGCCGACGAACATCTGAGCATCCGAGCGGTATGCAGCATTGAAAATCGTGCCGTTCGTTCCGACCTCGAATTTGTAGCTCGACGTGCCGGGCAGCTCGGCGAGCTTTTGCAACGGCTCGTCGATATTGAACCTCGGACGTCGCTCCGCCGCCGCTGGCAGGGTCATTACCCCAAGAGCCGCCGGGACTGACAAACCAAGTACGCCGCGTCGATCCATCATTTTGATTTTCCTGTCATATTTGTTCTCGTCGCCATCCGGACCGATTAGCCCTCCCCGGACAGGCCACCGAATTTGGCCATTTAGGCCTAACCTTGTGTGAACAAGCCATCCGGCCATCGCGCATTGTCCGGGCCCGGCTCCGGCAGCCCACAAAAAGTGCCCTTCAAATGACCCGCTCGTAGACCACGAAGGTCATCGGCGCGGAATCCTTTTCGCCCTGCACCGGTCCCTCGCGGGAAACCTGCCGCCAGGCCTTCGGATCGATGACCGGGAAATGGGCGTCGCCGTCCGGTGTCCCGGCGACCTCGGTGACATAAAGTCGCTCCGCCCGGCCGATCGCCTCCTCGTAGATCTGCGCGCCGCCGATGATGAAGATCTCGTCGAGCCCGCGGTCGCGGGCGAAATCCTCGGCCAGGCCCACCGCCTCGCCCAGCGAATAGGCGACGTGAACCTGGTCGGAGGCGATCCCGGTGCCGCGCGTGACCACGATGTTGTCGCGCCCCGGCAGCGGCCGGCCGATCGAGTCGAAGGTCTTGCGGCCCATGACGACCGGCTTGCCCATCGTCACCGCCTTGAAGTGCCGCAGGTCCGTCGGCAGCCGCCACGGCAGCCCGTTGTCGCGCCCGATGACGCGGTTCTCGGCCATGGCGACGATGATCGAAAGTCGAATGGTCATTCCGCTTGCCCCGCCAGCCGGTCCAGCGCCTCGCCGCTGAGCCGGAAGACCGTCCACTCGTCCATCGCCTCGGCGCCGAGCGACCGGTAGACGTCTATCGCCGCCTCGTTCCAGTCGAGCACCCACCATTCGAGCCGGCCCAGCCCCTCCTCGACGCAGCGCCGCGCCAGCCGGGCGAGCAACGCCTTGCCGATTCCCTTGCCGCGGAACCCGGGCTTCACGAACAGGTCTTCCAGGTAGATGCCGTGCTGCCCGCGGAAGGTCGAGAAATTGTAGAACCACAGCGCGAAGCCGGCCGGCTCGCCCTCCCACTCGGCGATGTCGCAGTAGGCGCGCGGCATCGGCCCGAACAGGGCCCGGTCGATGCGCTGCTCGCTCGCGGTCACCTCGTGTCCGAGCTTCTCGAACTCGGCGAGCTCCCGGATGAAGGACAGCACCAGCCCCGCCTCGCCGGGCCAGGCGGGTCGTATGGCGATTCGGCCGTCGCGTCCGGACCTATCGGTTTTCGGCATGGTCCCCCGCGACCGTCTTCAATGCGTCACCGTCTTGGACATGAGGTTGATGACGATGACCCCCGCCATGATCAGGGCGATCCCCAGCATCGCCCAGACATCCGGGACCTGCCGATACAGGACGGTCCCGACCATGGCGACGAGCACGACGCCGAGCCCGGACCAGATCGCGTAGGTCACGCCCACCGGCATGACCTTGAGCGTCAGGGCGAGGAAATAGAACGCGATCGCATAGCCGACGATGACGACGATGGACGGCACCAGCACCGTGAAGCCGTTCGAGGCCTTCAGCGCCGACGTCGCGATGACTTCCGCGATGATGGCGACAATCAGATGCACCAGATGGATCGGCATGCGTGCTCCGGGAAAAACGCCGTGGGGCGGCCTAGACGGCCACCTCGGCCTTGATGTGCGGGTGCGGGTCGTAGCCTTCCAGCGCGAAATCCTCGTAGACGAAGCCGAAGATGTCGGTGACGGCCGGATTGATGTGCATCGTCGGCAGGGGACGCGGTGGGCGCGAAAGCTGCAGCCGGGCCTGCTCGAGATGGTTCGAATACAGATGCGCGTCGCCGAGCGTGTGCACGAAGTCGCCGGGCTTCAGACCCGTCACCTGCGCCACCATCATGGTGAGCAGCGCATAGGAGGCGATGTTGAACGGCACCCCGAGGAACACGTCGGCCGAGCGCTGATAGAGCTGGCACGACAGCTTGCCGTCGCCCACCCAGAACTGGAACAGGCAGTGGCACGGCGGCAGCGCCATCTTCTCCACGTCCGCCGGGTTCCAGGCGGTGACGATCAGGCGGCGCGAGTCCGGATTGGAGCGGATCTGCGCGACCACCTGCGAAATCTGGTCGATCGCCCCGCCGTCCGGTGTCGGCCACGAGCGCCACTGATGGCCGTAGACCGGGCCGAGATCGCCGTTCTCGTCGGCCCATTCGTCCCAGATCCTGACGCCGTGTTCCTTCAGATAGGCGATGTTGGTATCGCCCTTCAGGAACCACAGCAGCTCGTGGACGATCGACTTCAGGTGCAGCTTCTTGGTCGTCACCATCGGGAAGCCCTCGGCGAGATCGAAGCGCATCTGATGGCCGAACACGCTACGAGTGCCCGTGCCGGTGCGGTCGTCCTTTTCCAGGCCGTCATCCAGGATGCGGCGCAGCAGATCTTGATATTGGCGCATGGCGGTTTCCAGTCTCGGCACGCCAGTCTACGCGATTCCGCCGCCGCGTTCAGCGGTGGCGGCACCGACTAGAAGCAGGACCGGCTCTTCGGGGGAAAACGCCCCAGACCGGCCTAGTGCTTCGCGCGCCGGTCCCGTGTCGCGGCGCTATTGCCAGACTATCGGCTTCAGCGATTATCCGCTACGAATGGGGCATGCCTGAAATACGCACAAATCGGCGGCTCGCGGCCATTCTGGTAGCCGACGTCGTCGGCTATTCCCGCATGATGGGGGCCGACGAGGCCGGCACGCTCGAAGCGCTGAAGCACCATCGCGAGGCCCTGTTCGATCCGACCGTCGCGGAGAACAACGGGCGGGTGGTCAAGCTTGTCGGCGACGGCACCCTGGTCGAGTTCGCCAGCGCGCTCGACGCGGTGCGGTGCGCCCTCGCCATCCAGCGCGCGGTCAAGGCGGCGGCCGGGTCCGACGACGACGGCATCGTCCTGCGGATCGGCGTCAATCTGGGCGATGTCATCATCGAGGGCGACGACATCTACGGCGACGGCGTCAATATCGCCGCGCGCCTGGAATCCCTGGCGGAGCCCGGCGGCGTGTGCATCTCCTCGATCGTCAACGAAAGCGTCCAGGGCCGGATCGACATCGCCTTCAGCGACTGCGGCGAGGTGAGCGCCAAGAACATCGACCGCCCCATCCGCACGTGGAAATGGCATCCCGACGGCGACGGGGCGGCCGCCCAGCCGGATCGGCAGGCGCCCGAGCCGGCGCAAAAGTCCAATGGCCGGGCCTCGATCGCGGTGCTGCCGTTCGACAACATGTCCGGCGATCCCGAGCAGGAGTATTTTTCCGACGGCATCTCCGAGGACATTATCACCGACCTGTCGAAGGTCGCCGGCCTGATCGTGATCGCGCGGAACTCGAGCTTCGCCTACAAGGGCCGGAGCATCGACATCCGCACGGTCGCCCGCGAACTCGGCGTGAAGTCGGTGCTGGAAGGCTCGATCCGCCGGGCCGGCAACCGGGTGCGCATTAACGCCCAGCTCATCGACGCGGCCAACGGCGCGCACCTGTGGGCGGAGCGCTACGACCGCGACCTGACCGACATCTTCGAGCTTCAGGACGAGGTGACACGGATGATCGTCGACGCGCTGAAGGTGAAGCTGAGCGCGTCCGAATCCGCCCGCCTGTCCGGCGAAGCGACGACGAACGTGGAGGCGCATGATCTGGTCCTGCGCGCCCGCGCCCTTCTGCACGGCGCGGCCAAGGACGCCGCGATCTTCCGCAGCGCCGTCGCCCTGCTCGAGGGCGCCATCGCGCTCGATCCCGACTACGGCGAATCTTACGGCGGCATGGCGATGGCCTATCTCTACGACTTCCAGAACCGCTGGAGCGACGAACCCGATCGATCGCTGGAGACCGCGATGCGCTATGCCGACCAGGCGGTCGAGAAGGCGCCGAACGATCCCTACTGCCACTACGTGGCCTCGGTCGCCGCCGGGTTCTCGAAGGACTACGACCGGTCCGAAATCGAGGTCGAGAAGGCGCTCGCGCTAAGCCCCAACTTCGCGCCCGCCATCAACTCCAAGGGCGTCCGCCACATCTTCGGCGGGCAACCGGACGCGGCCGTCCCGGAGATCGAGCGCGCCCTGCGCCTGGATCCGGCGAACGGCCACAGCTACCTGCATTTCCTGGGCCTCGCCCACCTTTTGTCCGGCAAGTACGAAACCGCCGCCGCCGAGTTGCGCGCCCGCATTGTGCAGGTTCCGGAAACCGACATGTCGCGCGCCTATCTGGCCGCCACGCTCGGCCACCTCGGCGAGATCGACGAGGCGCGGCGGGTCTGGGGCGAGTTGAAGACGATCAACCCGAGCTATTCGTTCGACGCCCATGTCGGCCGCCTGCCGTTCCAGCGGCCCGAATACCCCCAGCGGATCCGCGAGGGCCTGGCGAAGGCGGGCCTGCCCGACTGATCCGCCGCGGGTAGCCCGCGGCCGCGGGCATCTGGACCTCGGCAGCGGGATCGGGTCTGCTGTCATCCATGGCAAGGGCGGCAAAGAAGCAAGGCGCCAAGACCGCCGAGGGAGCCGCCGCGAAGGCGGCGCGGAAACCGGCGACGGACAAGCCTGCGCGCGCGACGGGAAAGACGGAATCCCCCCGGGCGGCGGCGTGGCGCGAGCGCAAGGCGCAGGTCCTCCGCCTCTACGAGGGGACCGACAAGCGGGCGAGCCGGTTCCGCTACGGTCTGCTGGCCTTCGATCTGGCGCTGATCGCGTTCTTCGTCCTGACGACGCCGCTGCACAATCCGCCCTGGATCATCGTCCTCGACATCATCATCGTGATCCCGATCACGCTCGACTTCGTGGCGCGCCTCTGGATATCGCGGAGCAAGTCGGCCTACCTGCTCCAGATCACCTCGATCGCCGACATGCTGATCATCGTTTCGCTGCTATTGCCGCTGTTCTTCGAGAACCTGGCCTTCCTGCGGGTGCTGCGCTCGCTGCGGCTGCTGCGCTCCCATCACGTCATGCGGGACTTGCGGCGCGACGTGCCCTTCGTGCGGCGCAACGAGGAAATGCTGCACAGCTTGATCAATCTCGCCGTCTTCGTGTTCACGATCACCGCGCTGGTCTACGTCATCGAGGACGAGATCAATCCGCAGATCACCAACTATCTGGACGCGCTCTATTTCACGGTGACGACGCTGACGACGACGGGGTTCGGCGACATCACCCTGCAGGACCGCAACGGCCGCCTGCTGTCGATCGTCATCATGGTGGTCGGCGTGGCCCTGTTCCTGCGGCTGGTGCAGACCGTCTTCCGGCCCAACAAGGTCCGCTACACCTGCCCCGATTGCGGCCTGACGCTGCACGATCCGGACGCGGTCCACTGCAAGCATTGCGGCCGGCTCATCAACATCGAGACCGAGGGGATGACCTGAAGCCGGCTGACCGTGTCGCAGCGCTGCCAGACCTCGGGATCGGCGGCCTGTGCGCCGAATTTCGGGTGGCCGACTGTCAGGTGGATGATGTCCTCGCTCGCCAGCACCATGCGCACGGTCGCGCCAGCGGCCGTTTCACCGTCGGGAACCTCGTAGGCGAAGGCGTGGCGGCTGTAGTCGCCGATCGTCTCCGTGCCGCCCGGCGTGGTGATGGCGGGGCCATGGATTTCCATGATCCGGCCGTCGGCGGCGCACCACGTCCCGTCGATCGCATCCGCCCGCGCCGGACCGGCGAAGGCAACGGCCAGCACGGTCGCGCCGAATACGCTGGCAAGGACGGCGGATCGATCCATCGTTGTCTCCCCGGTGTAGGGCCCCCGGTGACAGGCTCCGGTTCCAGCACCGACAGGCAGCATCCACCACCGCGACGGCGCGGCCAACTCAAATCGCGTTGAAGTCGCCGCCGCGTCCCTTGCCACCGGCAAACCGGGCCGCGCCGCCGATGGCCTCGGCTTCCAGCGCCGGCAACCCGCCCTCGAACTCGCGGCGCAGCGCCGCCCGCATGTCCATGTCCCACTGGGCATAGGCCGACGCCCGGTCGGCCCGCAGGCACATCTGGGGAAATCGCGCGATTTCGTGGGCCAGGTCCTCCGCCGCCGCGCGCGCCTGTCCGGGCGGCACCACCCGGTCGCACAGGCCGATGCGCAGCGCCTCGTCCGCCGCCACCTTTCGCCCGGTCAGGATCAGGTCCATCGCCCGGCCCATGCCGACGAGGCGCGGCAGGCGTATCGTGCCGCCATCGATCAGCGGCACCCCCCAGCGGCGGCAGTAGACGCCGAAATAGGCATTCTCCTCCATCACCCGCATGTCGCACCACAGCGCCAGCTCCATGCCACCGGCGACCGCCGGGCCGGAGACCGCGGCGATCACCGGCTTGGACAGCTGCATGCGCGTCGGTCCCATCGGCCCGCGCGGTTCAACCGCCGGATCGCCCACCCTGTCGTCGGCAGGCACCTCGGAGAACGAAAGATTGCCGATCTCGGCAGCCCCGCCGGCGGCGTGCTTCAGGTCGAAACCGGCGCAGAATGTACCGCCCGCGCCCCAAAACACCGCGACGGAGGCGGATTCGTCCGCCTCGAAGGCGTCGAAGGCCGCGACCAGCGCCTCCGCCGTGTCGGGATCGACGGCGTTGCGCGCCTGCGGCCGGCTCAGGACGACGGTCCGGACCCCGCCGTTGCGCTCGATCGTCACGCTCATGGCTCAATTCCCCCGTTTTTTGGCGATCTGATTATCCCGTTTCGCTTTTCCGGTCGGGCGCGCGCCTTTTCACGGCCCGATTCCGTCCCTATATTGGGTGCGTCGGCGCGAGCCGACTATGGCGATAAACGGCCGTCGGAATAAACCCATCGGACCCGGGGGCAGTACCCGGCGCCTCCACCAGAACCGATCGAACCGGATGTCGGTCGGCTGTGGCGGGGGCGAAACAGGATCGACGAGGGCGTAAAGGGCGGACTTTCGCTCGGCATGGTACCACCGTATCGGGCCATCTTTATAGTTGCCAACGACAACTATGCTCCGGTTGCTCAGGCCGCGTAAGGCGGTTTGAAACACCGATCAAAGCCCTGACGGGTTAGCTCCGTCAGGCGGGGTTCGGAGGCACCTGGCAACAGAAGCCTCCACTTAATTTCACGGCCGCGCTGACGGCCGTGTTCATTGTAAAGCGGGATTTCAATCGGGGGTCGATCAGGGCAGGCAATGGCGCAGGATCTCATTCGCTACGATCTGCTGACCCAGGACGCGCTGCGCGGCGTCGTGCGTACCGTGCTGGCCGACGTCGCCAAGAACGGCCTTCCCGGCGACCATCATTTCTTCATCGGCTTCTCGACCACCGCGCCGGGCGTGCGCGTCTCCAACCGGCTGCGCGAAAGCTACCCGGAAGAGATGACCGTCGTCCTGCAGCACCAGTTCTGGGATCTCGAGGTCACCGACTCCGGCTTTTCCGTGAGCCTGTCCTTCAACGGCATCCCCGAGCGCCTGGTGGTGCCCTACTCCGCCATCAAGGGCTTCCTCGACCCGAGCGTCCAGTTCGGCCTGCAGTTCGAAACCGGCCTGCCGGAGGAAGCCAACGATGCCGGCGCGGTGACCGAGCCCGCCGCCGAGGCGGCACCCGATGACGCGGCGGCCCCGGCAAAGCCGGCCAAGCCGGCCAGGCGCAAGAAGGACAAGGCCGCGCCCGCCGCGGAAACGGCCGAGGACGCCGCCGACGCCGAGGCCGAGCCGCAGGAAAGCCAGGGCGCCGAAGTCGTCAGCCTCGACACCTTCCGCAAGAAGACCTGACGGCGCCCCCCAGCCGCATCCCCCCCCCCGCCGTATAGCCCCAGCAGCATTGTCTTGGCGCATAGCCGTGCCGGGCTTGCGCCCTAGAATCCATCCATTCGATACGTTTTGCGGCCCCGGGCGAATTCCGAAGCCCGGCAAGGCGTGCTAGAAGGCCGGCGAAAATCCTTCATCAATCGCCTGAGGACACCAAGAATGTCGTCGACTCGCACCGAAACCGATTCCTTCGGCCCGCTCGAAGTTCCCGCCGACCGCTACTGGGGCGCCCAGACCCAGCGCTCGCTCGGCAACTTCAAGATCTCGGGAGAGCGCATGTCGCCGGCCGTCGTCCGCGCGCTGGGCATCATCAAGAGGGCCGCCGCGGAGACCAACCAGGAGCAGGACAACCTCGACCCGAAGATCGCCAAGGCGATTTCCGAGGCCGCCCAGGAGGTGATCGACGGCAAGCTGACCGACCACTTCCCGCTCGTGGTCTGGCAGACCGGCTCGGGCACCCAGTCGAACATGAACGCCAACGAGGTGATCTCGAACCGCGCGATCGAGCTGCTCGGCGGCACGATGGGGTCGAAGACGCCGGTCCATCCGAACGACCACGTCAACCGCGGCCAGTCCTCCAACGACACCTTCCCTACCGCCATGCACATCGCCGCGGCCGAGGAGTTCAATACGTCGCTGATCCCGGCGCTGCAGCACCTGCATGCCGCGCTCGACAGGAAGGCGAAGGAATTCAAGGACATCATCAAGATCGGCCGAACCCACACGCAGGACGCCACGCCCCTGACGCTGGGCCAGGAATTCTCGGGCTACGCCGCGCAGGTGGAGCTCGGCATCCGGCGCGTGAAGGAAGGCCTCGACGGCCTCTACGACCTCGCCCAGGGCGGCACCGCGGTCGGCACCGGCCTCAACACCAAGAAGGGCTTCGCCGAGACGTTCGCCGCGAAGGTTGCCGCAATCACCGGCCTTCCCTTCCGCACCGCGCCCAACAAGTTCGAGGCGCTGGCCGCCCATGACGCCTATGTCTACGCCCACGGCGCCCTGAACACGGTGGCGACCTCGCTGTTCAAGATCGCCAACGACATCCGCCTCCTCGGCTCCGGCCCGCGCTCGGGCCTCGGCGAGCTGATCCTGCCGGAGAACGAGCCCGGCTCCTCGATCATGCCCGGCAAGGTCAATCCGACCCAGTGCGAGGCCTTGACGATGGCCTGCTGCCAGGTGTTCGGCAACCAGACCACCATCACCGTCGCCGGCAGCCAGGGCCACTTCGAGCTCAACGTCTACAAGCCGGTCATGGCCAACGCGATGATGCAGTCGATCCGGCTGATCGCGGACGCCTCGATCTCGTTCACCGACAACTGCGTCGTCGACATCAAGGCGGACGAGAAGCGCATCCGGGAGCTGATGGAACGCTCGCTGATGCTGGTCACCGCCCTCGCCCCGAAGATCGGCTACGACAAGGCGACCGAAGTGGCGAAGACCGCGCACAAGAACGGCACGACGCTGCGGGAGGAGGCCACCCGCCTCGGCTACGTGACGGAGGCCGAGTTCGACGAGATCGTCCGGCCGGAGAAGATGGTGCATCCGAACTGATCGGGACGAACTGACAGGGACGGCGACACCCCTCGCCCCCGTGGCATTGGATTGGACGGCAGCAGGCCCATGGCTGACATCGTCAATCTGAATAAGGCCCGCAAGAAGAAGGCCCGCGCCGACAAGCAGGCGCGGGCCACCGAGAACCGCGCGAAATTCGGACGCCCGAAGGCGGACAAGGCGTTGGACAAGGCGCGCGCCGACAAGGCCGCCCGCGATCTCGCCGGCCATCGCCTGACCGACGACGAGGCCGAATGAGCGCCCGGGAGCCTGCCGACGACCGCAAGCGCTCGGTCACCGTCGCCGGCCACCGCACCAGCGTTTCCCTGGAAGACGAATTCTGGCAGGCACTCGGCGACATCGCCGGCGAGCGCGGCATGTCGGTGTCCAGCCTGATCGCCGAGATCGACGAAAACCGCGGCCCGCGCGGCCTGTCGGCCGCGATCCGCGTCCATGTGCTCGCCTATTTCCGCGACAGGCGCGGGCCGGAACGGGTCTAGCGGAAGACCCTGTCGTCCGGCTCCACCGGATTTTCCACCAACGGCTCCGGCGTCTCGCGGATGATGGTCTGCGGCGGCACGATCTGGGTAGGCCCGATCTGGGAAGGGGCCGCCTGGGGCCGGCCCGGCTGCGGCGAGATCACCAGCGGTTCCCCGAGCGGGGGCGCCGGCGTGCCGGGCGCGGGAGTCGTCGTGCCGGGCGCGGGGGCCGGAGGCGCGACCGGCTCGCGCGCGATGGCACCGCCGACCGGCAGGTCGCCGTCCCGCTCCGAGGGCACCTCGCGCAGGATCTCCTCGATGCGGCGCTGCAGTTCGCTCGTGTCCTCGATGCCGACAGGACCGCCTTGCGACTCCATCTGCGGCAGGGGCGACGGCGGCCTCACCGGCGGGGGCGCCTGCGGACTCGCCGGCGGCTGCGCCTGCTCCCGGGCCCGGCGACGGGCCGCTTCCTCCGCCTGCCGCCTGGCGTCCTCCGCGGCGGCCTCTTCCGCCGCCCGCCGCTTGGCTTCCTCCTCTTCGCGCTCGCGTTTCTGACGCTCACGTTCCTGGCGGTCGCGTTCCTGGCGGTCCTGCTCCTGGCGCGCCCGTTCCTGGCTCTCCCGGGCCCGGCGCGCGCGCTCCTCGCCCTGGCGGATGAGCTCGCGGCCGAGCTTCTGCCGCTCGAGAATTTCCGACTGCAGCGTCTCCAGCCGTTCGACCTCCTGTTCGAAGGCGCGCACGGTCAGGTAGCCGAGCAGCGGACTGACGTCGATCTGGCGCGTCGGCGCGTCGATCGGCCCGGCGAACACGACGCCGACCTCGCGGCTGCGCCCGCCCTCCTCCTCGGCGTCGGTCCGCAGCGTCCATTCGGAATCGAGCCCGAGCACGGGCAGATCGACCGTTGCCGAGGCGAAGGACGTCAGCGCCTCGGCATCGATGCGGATGGTGCTCGCCCTCAGGATGCCGGAGGTGATCGAGAACGCGCCTTCCAGCGTCTCGAACGGCAGGCTGCCGGAATCCAGGTGGGCCGCGAAGGTCTGGCGAACGCGGTCCTCGGTAAGATCGAGCCCGGCGTCGGCGGCGCTGACGATCTGGTCGAAGGCATTCGGGTTGAACCGCCGCAGCGCGCCGTCTGTGACCTTGAACGAGCCGGTGCCCGACAGCGACGCCACGATGGCGGCGAGGCTGCGGCCGCGCCCGTCGAACTCGACGCCGGCGGACACGGCGCCGGTCGCCACCGCCCTGCCGCGCTCCTTCCAGACGATTTCCTCCAGGCGCCCGTCGGCGAGCTCGGCCCGGCCGGACAGCACGGCGACGCCGTCGGCCTCCGTCAGGTCGAACCCGGCGACCAGACGTCCGCCGACCAGATCGCCCCTGAGGGTCTCGAGCGACACGCGCCGCGCATCGAAGCTGAAGATCGTCTCCGCCCCCTTGAGAGCGAGATCGTCGAACAGCGTGAACTCGGGCGTGTGAAGTTCGATCCGACCGCGCCAGCCGGGCTTGCGCGCCGGGATCAGCGCCATGGACGGCCAGGCGGGATCGCCGTAGGCAGCGTCCGGAAACTGCACGGCATCGGCGCCGACCAGCGCCCCGAGCAGCCAGGCGAGATCGATGCGGGCGGTTTCGAGCCTGCCGCCGACGATCCGCTCCGCTCCGCCCAGGTCCACCGTCAGCGCCCCGGTGACCGGATCGCCGCCATGGCCGATCGTCAGGCCCGACATCCGCCAGATGTCATCCGTCACCGACAGGGTGCCGTCGACCCGCAGCGCCGTGCCGCCATCCGGTGGCACGGCGATACCGGCGAGCGCCAGCATCGCTTCCGCATTGGCGATGCCGATCCCGATTTCCGCCGTGATCTCCTTGCCGCCCGCGCGCGGCCAGCGCGCGCTTCCTTCGGCTGTGCCGTCGATGCCGATTCCGGCCGTTTCCAGCGTGAAGGTCACCGCGTCGCGCGGCCGGCCCTTCGCCGCCAGCGATATCCTGCCCGGTACGGCTCCGGCCTCCGTCGCAATCAGTCCGATCTGCCGGGCGAGCCCGGCCCCGTCCGGATTGGCGGCGTCGACGGCGACGGTGATCGCCGCCGCGCCGAGATCGTCGATCGCGCCGTCATAGCCGAAGCTGCCGTCGAGCCGGCTGCCGTCGAGCGTCCCGGCAAGCGTCAGCGTGCCCCTGCTGCCGGTCTCCGTCCGCGTCGCCGACAGGTCGACCGTCACAGCGGCGGGGACCAGCGATTGCGCCCGTTCGTCCAAGGCGTCGGCGAGCGCGGGCAGGTCCAGAGCGCGCAGCGCCGCGACGACGCCGGTGAGCGATCCCGCCGAAACCTCGAGACCGAGAGTGCCGTCGGGCGCCTTGGCATAGCTGCGGATCTCGCCACCGCCGGCCAGCCTGGCCCCGCCGATATCGCCGATCTCGAGCCGGTCGAAGCGCATGTCGCCTTCCGAGACCCGGCCGGAGACCAGCACGTCGCGCGCCTGGATCGTGTCGACCGCCAGATTGCCGACGCCGAGTTCCAGTTCCAGGTCGACCCCCGACAGAAGCGCCTCGACCGCGCCGGCCACCGTGATCTCGTCGCGCAAGGGCCGCGCCCCGCGCTTGCTGAGGTCCAGCTCGTCCGCCGTCAGCGACAGCGCCACCGCCCCGCGCGATCCGGAAGTCGGCGCGCGGTAGCCGATCGAGCCCTCGATGCGGGAGTCGCCGGTGCGCACCTCGGCGCGGTCGAACATCATGCCGGCGCCGTCGATGCGCAGCTGGCCGGATGCGTCCAGGTCGCCGGCGGGGATGGCGAAGCCGGGCAGCCGCGCCTGCGGCCCGAACACCCAGTTGGCGAAGACCGTCGCCTGATCGGTCGAAAGGCGGGCGGCGCCGTCGAACACCGGCGCCTCGCCGCCGAAGCCGATGGTTCCGGCCAGCCCGAGGCTGGTGCGCCCCGGTGCCGATACGGTCGCCCGCTCGAGCGACCACGTCGCCGCGTCGACCTCCAGGTCGATGGACAGGCCCTCGAGCAGCCCGCCGGAGAGCACGGTCGACTCCACATCGAGGGCGAGATGGCCCGGCAGCGGAAAGATGTCCGGATCGAGCAGCGCGCCGAGCCGGGCGATCGCCTGGCTCGGGCTGACCGGACTGTCCGGCCCGGCCCCGAACGCCCGGTCGAGATCGACCTGCCGCGCCGAGATCACCGCGTCAAAACGGGGATCGGCACCAAGCCGGACGTTGGCCGCGCCGGCAAGCGACACGTTCTGCGTCTCAGTCCCGAGTCGGACCGACAGGTCCTCCAGCACCAACTGCTCGGCAGACGCGGTCAGCCGGCCGTCCATCCGCCATGTCGCGGTATCCGGATCCGGCGCCGGGCGTTCCATGATCAGCCGCCCGTCGAAGGCGAGGACGTCCTCGATGCGCAGCAGCGCGCCGTCGAGCTCCACCGCCATCGGCCTGGCGGCCGGCAGGATCGACGCCTTGATCCGCATGCCGCTGCCGTCTTCGGTGACGCGGCCCGTCGCGACCCGGACCGTGTAGCGCTCGCCGTTCAGGACGCCGCCGCCCTCCACCTTGACCGGCCCGAGTAGCGACGTCGCCGAACCGCTCAGGTTGACGCCGGTCAGCATCTGCGTCTCGCCCGAACGCGCGTCCTCGACGGCGAATTCGCCCTCGACGATCTCGAAGCGCTTGATGGCGACGCGGTCGGGATCGACCGGCGGCGTCATCAGGTCGCCGGCCTCGCCCCAGGCGATGCGGCCCGCCCCGTCGATGCGCAGCACGGCACGGGGCCGCTCGAGGATGAGGTCGGTGATGTCCAGCTCGCCGCTCAGAAGCGGCGTCAGGCCGGCGCGCACGTCGATGCGCTCGATGCCCTCGCCGGAGCCCGGCCCGCCGATCCGCACGCCGTCGGCGGTCAGGCTGGGGAACGGCACGATGCGAACGTTCAGATCGCCCTCGAAAACGACCGGCCGGCCGATCATTTCGGTGGCGCGCGTTTCGAAATAGGTCCGGTAGCTCGACCAGTCGATAAAGAACGGCGCGCCGAACGCCGCGATCAGGATGAGCGCGACGGCAATTCCCAGCGATAGCAGGAACGAGTTCACCTGGCCCTATCCCGTTTTCCGACAGCGAAGACACGGTGCCGCCGCCAAGGCGACATCGCGCCTCCCATTGCCTCTAAACGGCTACTATATGCGGACAATTTTCCCAGGGTTCAGAATATTCAGTGGATCGAGCGCCTTTTTGATCGTCTTCATCACGTCGACGGCGCCGCCGAGTTCCGCATCGAGATACTTCGTCTTGCCGTGACCGACACCGTGCTCGCCGGTGCAGGTGCCGTCCATGGCGATGGCGCGCTCGACCAGCGCCTCCATGAAGGACTCGACCCGCGCGACCTCGGCCTTGTCGTCCATGTCGACCATCACCGAGACGTGGAAATTGCCGTCGCCGACATGGCCGACGATCGGCGCCACCAGCCCGAGCCGGTCGATATCGGCCTTGGTCGCCAGAATGCATTCGGCAAGGCGCGAGATTGGCACGCACACGTCGGTGGCGACGCCGTCGACGCCGGGCCGAAGGTACAGGTCGGCGAAATAGGCATCGTGCCGCGCCTGCCACAGCCGGGCGCGCACGTCGGGGTCGTCGGCCCATTCGAACGGCCCGCCGCCGAGATCCTCGGCGATCTCGCCGAACAGCTCGGACTGCTCCTTCACGCCGGCCTCGGTGCCGTGGAACTCCAGGAACAGCGTGGGAACCTCGCGCAGCTCCAGCTTGGAATAGGCGTTGGAGGCGCGCACCTGCAAATCGTCGAGCAACTCGATCCTGGCGACCGGGATGCCCGACTGGATGGTCGCGATCACCGCGTTGCAGGCGTCCTCGAGCGTCTGGAACGGGCAGACGCCGCCGGCGACCGCCTCGGGAATGCCGTGCAGTTTCAACGTGATCTCGGTGACGATGCCGAGCGTGCCTTCCGAGCCGACGAGGAGCCTGGTCAGGTCGTAGCCCGCCGAGGACTTCTTCGCCCGCGTGCCGGTATGGATCACCGAGCCGTCTGCCATCACCGCCTTCAGCGCCAGCACGTTGTCCTTCATGGTGCCGTAGCGCACGGCGTTGGTGCCGGACGCGCGCGTGCCGACCATACCGCCGATGCTGGCGTCCGCACCGGGATCGATCGGGAAGAACAGCCCGGTGGCCCGCAGTTCCTCGTTGAGCCGCTTGCGGGTGACGCCGGGCTGGACCACGCAGTCGAGGTCCTCGGCATGGACGTCGAGCACCTGGTCCATCTGGCTGAGATCGATCGATATGCCGCCATACGGCGCGTTTACCTGGCCTTCGAGCGACGTTCCCGTGCCGAAGGGAATGATCGGAACGCGATGTTCGGCGCAGATCTTCACCACATCGACCACGTCCTCGGTCGATTGGGCGAAGACGACGGCGTCCGGGGGCATGTTGTCGTGCCAGGTGGTGGTGTGCCCGTGCTGCTCGCGCACCGCCTGCGCCGTGCTCAGCCGGTTATGGAACCGGCCGGACAACGCCGCCAGAGCCGCGCCGAGATCGCCGGCTTCCCTCACACCCCACTGCACCGTACCCGACATTCGCGTCCTTTCAGGCGATTTCGCGGGTTTTCACGCCGTGCACACTCTTCCGTACGGGGCGAAAACCGTTAATGTTCGCCGCACACTAGCAGAATGCCCCGGTTCGCAAAACGGCATAGCCGGACCGAACCGCGGCCCATTGGAACGAGCAATGCCCGATATCCCAGCCGATACCCCGATGCCCACCCCGTTCGTCTCGACGGTCATGACCGTCCAGCCGGAATGGATCGACTACAACGGCCACCTGAACATGGCCTACTATCATGTCCTGTTCGACCGCGGCATCGACCAGGCGGTCCTGCTGCTCGGCCTGAGCGAGGAGTACATGAAGACCCGCCAGGCGTCCTTCTTCACCGTCGAGGCGCATGTCTGCTACCTGCGCGAGATCGGGCTCGACGATCCGGTCCGCGTCCGCCTGCGGCTGCTCGACCACGACGGCAAGCGCGCCCATTTCTTCGAGGAACTGGTGCATGCCGAGGAGGGCTGGACCGCCGCCACGCTGGAACAGATGTCGCTGCATGTCGACATGACCGCCAGAAAGGCGGCCCGGTGGCCGGACGATGTGCTGGAACGCCTTCAGGCGATGCAGACCGCCCATGCCGGGCTGCCGGTCCCGCCGCAGGTCGGCCGGGTGATGAAGATCCGGCGCTAGGCGTTCACGCGAGGCCGCTCGTCTCGCGTTCCGGTCTGGTGCGTTCGATCCCCGCCCGCTTCAGCGTGCGGTCGAGAAGCTGCTCGTAGATCGGCCGGCCGCCGAGCCATTCCGCCGTGACGTTGGCGACCAGGCACGTCACCAGCACGGGCAGCAGGATCTCGTAGGCGCCGGTGAGTTCCAGCGTCAGCACGACGCCGACCAGCGGCGCACGGACGGAGGCGGTGAACAGTCCCCCCATCGCGGCGACGGCAAGGGCGACCGAGACCGGCCCGAAGTCCGGCAGAACCGTGCCGAGCACGCCGCCGAAGGCCAGTCCCGTGCAGGCGGCGAGCGTCAGGATCGGCGCGAAGATGCCGCCGGGCACGCCGGACGAATAGCTCGCCACGGAGGTGATCAGCCGCACCGCGACGACGGCGAGCAGCAGTATCGCGCCGTTCTTGGCCGCGACCAACTCGAGGATGAGTTCCTCGTGGCCCATCGTCGCCTCGGGCAGCACGATGACCAGCGCCCCGATCACGAGCCCGACGCCGATCGGCACCGCGTGGGGCGCGCGCGCGCCGATGGCCGCGGCGAGATTGAGGCCCCTGAGCACCAGGAAGTTGAACAAAACGCCGAGCGCGCCGATGACCAGACCGAGCCCCAGGAAGGCGGTCAGGCTCCACAGCGGCACCGCGGCCACCGCGATATCGAGATCCGGTCCGACCCCGGCGATGTCCTCGGTCACGAAGGCCGACAGGACGCACGCGATGGTGACGCCCATGTAGGTCTTGAAGGTGTAGGGAAACTGCCGCCGGGTCTCCTCGATGACGAACAGCACCGAGGCGAGCGGCGCGTTGAAGGCGGCCGCGAGCCCCGCCGCGGCCCCGGCGGCGATCAGCCCGTTGCGCTCGAGCTTGCCCAGCCTGCGCCAGTCCGACACCGCCGCGGCGATGGACGCGCCGATATGGATGGTGGGGCCTTCGCGGCCCAACACGAGACCGGAGGACAGCGACAGCACGCCGGCGACGAACTTGACCGGCAGCACCCTGCGCCAGCGCAGCGGCCGCAGGCCTTCCAGCGCACCCTCGACCTCCTGAACGCCGCTGCCGGCGGCTTCCGGGGCGTACCGGCGCACGATCGCCGCCGACAGAACAACCATCAGGGCCGTGATCAGGGCCGCCAGCACGACCGCGAGCGCGCCCTTGCCGACCTGGTCGACCAGCAGCCGCGGCCAGGTCATCAGCGCGTCGACGGACAGGTGCAGCGCGGTGCCGCCGACCCCGGCGCCGATGCCGACAAGTGCGGCGAGCAGAAAGAAACGCCCCTCCGTGCGCCGCGTTTCGCCTTGCTTCTTCGCCACCCGGCCGTCCCCTGCCCGAAAACGCGCGGCCTCTGCCACGCGAATACTGGCCGCAAACATTACCCGACTCGACCCGAGCGCCAAGCACGGGCGGCTTGCGGACCGGCGCCGCGTCCCCTGCATTCGCGCATCGCATCGGCCCGAAGACGCTGAAACGGCGCCCGAACCGCGCTTTTTGGGGATTCCCGGCCGCGGCCTCGCACGAATCCGCATAGCAGCGTATGTCTTGAAAATCGAAAACGAATATCGGCGGGGAATTTGGCCGGATGATCGGTCTGTTGCGTCGCGGTATCGGCCTGGTCGGCGACTGGATCGCTCCGAATGTGCGCGTCTTCATCGGTTCACGCCAGCCAGTCGTCTGGCTGACGGCGATCGTCGTCGGCGTCGCGGCGGCCGTCGGCGCCATCCTCTTCCGGCTCGGCATCGCCGTCTTCCAGCTGCCGTGGCTCGGCACCATGAGCGAGCACGTCGCCACCGCCGCCCGCGCCGCGCCGTGGTGGATGGTGCTGCTCGCGCCTGCCGCCGGCGGCCTGATCGTCGGGCTGCTGCTCCAGTATTTCATGCCCGGGAAACGCGTCGAGGTCGTCGCCGACGTCATCGAGGCGCGCGCCCTGCCCTCGCACCAGCTGACCATGCGCGTCGGCCTCGGCAGCGCCTTCATCTCCGCGCTGTCGCTGGGAACCGGGGCCAGCGCCGGGCGCGAGGGGCCCGTCGTCCATCTCGGTGCCTCGCTCGCCGCCGCCCTCACGCGCCTGCTCAGCCTGCCGATGGCGGCGCGCCGCACGCTGCTCGGCTGCGGCGTCGCCGCGGCGATCTCGGCCTCGTTCAACGCTCCCATCGCCGGCGTCCTGTTCGCCCACGAGGTCATCCTCGGCCATTTCGCACCGACCGCCTTCGTGCCGATCGTCATCGCCTCGACGGTCGCCGCCGTCATCTCGCGCACCTGGTTCGGCGATTTTCCCGCCTTCGTGGTGCCGCACTATCAGGTGACCTCGTACTGGGAGGTGCCGGCCTTCGCGCTGCTGGGCCTGACCTGCGGGCTGGTCGCGATCCTGTTCCAGTTCGGCCTGATCGGCACCGACTGGCTGGCCCGCCGCACGCCGATGCCGCTAATCCTGCGCCCGGTCCTCGGCGGCCTGGCGGTCGGCGCCATCGGCCTGGCCTTCCCCGAGATCCTCGGCGTCGGCTACGAGGCGACCGATCTCGCGCTGCGGCACCAGTTGCCGCTGACGATCATGCTGTCGCTGATCGTGGTGAAGACCGCGGCGACCGCCATCACGCTGGCGAGCCGCTTCGGCGGCGGCATCTTCTCGCCCTCGCTCTATCTCGGCGCCATGACCGGCGGCGCCTTCGGCCTGATCGCCGCCAGCGCCTTCCCGGACATGGCCTCCAGCCACGGTCTCTATGCCATCCTCGGCATGGGCGCGGTCGCCGGCGCCGTGCTGGGCGCGCCGATCTCGACGACGCTGATCGTGTTCGAGCTCACCGGCGGCTACGCGCTCTCCATCGCGCTGCTTCTGACCGTCTCCATCGCCAACGGCTTCAACCGGGCGATCCACGGCCGATCCTATTTCCAGTGGCAGCTGGAAAGCCGCGGCCTGTTCCTGACCGAGGGAGCCCACCGCCGCATCGTCCGCAACGTCCGCGTGTCCGACTTCATGCGCCCACTCGCCTCCGGCGAGATGCCGCAACAGATCGAATCCGAGGAAACGCCGACCCTCAAGGCCGACGACATCCTCGAAGTTGCCCTGCGCCGCTTCGACGAGACCGGCAATCCGCATCTTCCGGTCGTCTCCCGCACCGAACCGCCCATGGTGATCGGCTGGGCCCACCAGATCGACGCGCTGGAACGGTTTTCCAAGGAACTGGTGGAAGCCAACGTCGAGGAGCACCGGTAACGGGCGTCCGATCGAACATGATTCCGTCCCGAAACGGTGCTAGAGCCGGGAGGACCGACGAACCGACGGACAAGAGGGACCCATGGGCCAGATGATCAAGCTTACCGCCGAGGACGGCTTCGAGCTCGGCGCCTACCGCGCCGACCCGGAGGGAAGGCCTCGCGGCGGATTGGTCGTCGTCCAGGAGATCTTCGGCGTCAACACGCATATCCGCGCCGTCTGCGACCGTTACGCGGCGCTCGGCTACGCGGCCGTCGCGCCGGCCCTGTTCGACCGCCAGCAACCCGGTTTCGAGAGCGGTTACACGCCCGAGGAGGTGGAAGCGGCCCGGAAATTCCTCGCCGACATCGATGTCAATGCCATGCTGCGCGACACCAAGGCCGCTATCGCCGCCCTGTCCGGCACCGGCAAGGCCGGCGTGGTCGGCTATTGCCTCGGCGGCTCGATCGCCTTCCTCGCCGCCACCCGCCTGAACGGCATCGCCGCCGCCGTCGGCTATTACGGCGGCCGCATCACCGCCCATGCCGACGAGACGCCCAAGGTGCCGACGCAGCTCCACTACGGCGAGACCGACCAGTCGATCCCGATGCGCGACGTCGAGACGGTGATCGCCAAGCGGCCGGACTGCGACATCCACGTCTATCCGGCCGGGCACGGCTTTTCCTGCGACGAGCGGGCAAGCTTCGATCCCGGCAGCACGGTGATCGCCTGGGGGCGCACCCTGCGCTGGTTCGACGAGCATCTGGCCCGCTGACGTCTCAAGATGCCCCGCATCCCCGCGAAAGCGGGAGCGAGCGGAAATCGGCGCCCCCCCTCTGGTAATCCGGCCCCGGAACCACCACCTGTATGAGTGACCTCATTGACCGCCATTTCCACCGGCGGACTACACTTTAGCGCGCGGTTCCCTTATGGTCCGCGCGCTTTTTCCTGAAATCGCCCTGAACAGCCGATGACCGACACCCTAGACGCCACGTCTGCGCAAGCCGTCCGCCCCGCCGCCGGCGGCCTCAAGCCCTATGAGGCGCGGCGCACCTTCGCGATCATCTCGCATCCGGACGCCGGCAAGACGACGCTGACCGAAAAGCTGCTGTTCGCCTCCGGCGCGATCCGCCAGGCTGGCCAGGTGCGCGCCCGCGGCGAGCAACGCCGCACCCGCTCCGACTGGATGGAGATCGAGCAGAAGCGCGGCATCTCGGTGTCGTCCTCGGTGATGACCTTCGAGCGCGACGGGCTGACCTTCAACCTGCTCGACACGCCGGGCCACTCGGATTTCTCCGAAGACACCTACCGTACGCTGACGGCGGTCGATTCCGCCGTCATGGTGGTCGACGCGGCCAAGGGCATCGAGAGCCAGACCCTGAAGCTGTTCGAGGTCTGCCGTCTCCGGGACATCCCGATCATCACCTTCGTCAACAAGATCGACCGCGAGGGCCGCGATCCGCTGGAGATCCTCGACGAGATCGCCGACACGCTGGCGCTCGACGTCGTGCCGGTCGTCTGGCCGCTGGGCATGGGCGTCGATTTCCAGGGCTGCGTCGATCTCGGCCAGCACCGGCTGATCGGGAAGGACGGCGCGCCGGGCCGGGCGATCGCGGGCGATATCGACGCGCTCTCCGAGGATTCCGAGCTGATGGCCAACCCGTATGCGGCCAGCGCGATCGAGAACCTCCAGCTCGCCAGCGCCGCCCTGCCGGACTTCGACGTCGAGGCCTATCGCGGCGGCCATATGACGCCGGTCTTCTTCGGCTCGGCGCTGAAGGCGATCGGGGTGCCCGAACTGCTGCGCGCGATCGGCGACTGGGCGCCCGCCCCGCGCCCGCAACCGGCCGATCCCGAGCCGATCTCCGCGGCCTCCGACGACGTGACCGGCTTCGTGTTCAAGGTCCAGGCCAACATGGACAAGAACCACCGCGACCGTATCGCGTTCCTGCGGCTGTGCTCGGGCACATTCAAGCGCGGCATGAAGCTCCGGAACGTACGCGCCGGCCGCGATCTGGCCGTGTCCAACCCGATGTTCTTCTTCGCCCAGGACCGCGAGACCGCCGACGAGGCGGTCGCCGGCGACGTCATCGGCATCCCCAATCACGGCACCCTGAGCGTCGGCGACACGCTGACCGAAGGCAAGGCCGTCAAGGTCACCGGCATCCCGAACTTCGCGCCCGAGATCATCCGCCGCGTGCGCCTGTCGGACGCCATGAAGGCCAAGCAGCTCGCCAAGGCGCTGAACGATCTGGCCGAGGAAGGCGTCACCCAGGTCTACCGCCCGATGATCGGCGCCGACTGGATCGTCGGCGTCGTCGGCCCGCTGCAGCTCGACGTTCTGGCCACCCGCGTGCAGAACGAATACGGCGTGCCGATCGCCTTCGAGAGCATGAACTACGATACGGCCCGCTGGGTCGCCAGCGACGACGCCAAGGCGCTGAAGGACTTCATCGCCGCGAACCGCTCGACCATGGGCCAGGACCGGCACGGATCACCCGTCTTCTTCGCCAATTCCAGATGGGCGCTTGACCGCGCGGCGAAGAACTATCCCGACATCCGGTTCCTCGCGACCCGCGAGATGGGGTGAGGCGCGGTCGGCGCTGAAAGCGCCGACGAAACGCATCGCGTTTCGAGCGCCGAACGCCGGAGGCCACGTGGCCGACGGCCGGGAAGCAGCGGGCAGCCGACGGCCGGGTAGCAAGGGGCGGCCGACGACCGGGGACGAAGGGGCGCCCGACTTCCGGGGACTCAGGGCCGGCCGACGTAATCGGCGCCCGACGAACCGGCGGCATGGGGCGGCCAAAGCCGGATATTTCAGCAGAAAGCCACAGCCCGGTGCCCACGACGCCGCGCCGGAAAAATAATCCTGTCGGATACCCGTCAGGGGACTTGTCCACCGCCCTCGTCCATACGTATAGGATCTTTGTTATCCGGCGTCGCACATCGGCATGGCGATCCGACCGATCGCCCCGGAGCAATCGAAATCGCGCGGCCGTCACTGAGCGCGGGCTATCCCGAACAGTCGGCCAATCAGGGCACATCGCCGCTTATGAGACTTATCGTCATCGTGCTGGCTGCAGGCCTCGCTGCCGCATGCGAGGGGCCCAGGCCTTCCTACACGCAACTTGGCACGCAACTCGGCGCGTCCCCGGATGCGGTCGAGACCGCAATCCCGCAATCCGGGGATAGCGCCGCCACGCCGGCGGACGGCAGCGACGGCGACGCGGCTCCCCCGCAGGAGATGGCGGTAGCGACCCTGCCCCAGGCGCCCCGGGCGGCGCCGGCGCCCGCACCGGCGGTGGAGAGGCCCCATCACATCGAACTGACGGCGATGCGCATCGATCCCGATCCGTCCGTCGGCGCCAGCGTTCCGGTCTCGCTGTCCTATGCCGGCGACCATGCGCCCGACGTGAAGCGCGTCTGCTTCCTCTGGTCGGGCGACGGGCCCTATTGCTGGGACTTCCTGAGCGTCGACGCCCAGGCCAGACAGATAAACACCGGCCTCACGATGAAGGAGGCGAAGGCCTACACGATCGCTGGCTATGTGGAGTACCAGACCGCCGGACGGCTCTATAAGAGCAACACGCTGTCGGCCCGGGTCACGGCGCATCCGTAGCCATGCCTGCCGTTTCGGCAGACGGACCGATGTGATCGGCCTGTGACAGCGTGACCGTTGGCAGCGCCGATCGAGACCCGGTAATCTGTCGCCATCCCTGTCGGACGCGCAGAAGCGGGCTTTTCGGATGCGGATGTCGGTGATCCTTTCGGCTCTCATGGGCCTGGCCCTGATGACGGCCCTGGTGGCAGGGCCGGCGCACGCGCAGGAGACGCAACCCGAGGCCTGTCCCGACGTTCCGCCGATGTCTGCCGGCGACGACGCGGCCGGGGCGGCGATCTTCGATGCCTATTGCGGACGCTGCCACGAGGCGAACAAGCTCGCCGGGGCCTATTTCGCGGGCACCGGCGGCGAAACCGCCCGCGCGCGGCAGGCCGAGCTCGCCGCGTTTCTCGACCGCCACAGCGCCTGCCCGCAGCGCGATCACGAAGCGCTCGCCGAGTGGATGCGCCGGCGCGCGGGCGCCCCGTGACGCCCGCCACGCTTTGATCGACATCATCGGCTGACCGCACGACATAGCCCGGATCTGCTATACTCCGAACGTCATGAACAAACGCCCCTACCGGATGCGGAAGCGCGCCGAAAGCCAGGCCGAGACGCGGCGCAGGATCGTCGAGGCGACGATCGCGCTGCATCAGACCAAGGGCCCTGCGGCGACCAGCATGGCCGACGTCGCCAAGCAGGCCGGCGTCGGCAAGGTCACGGTCTATCGCCATTTTCCCGACGAGCCGACGCTGTCGCGCGCCTGCTCGGGCCTCTATTTCGAGCGCCACCCCTTCCCCGACCCGCAGACCTGGCGGCGGATCGACGATCCGCTGGAACGGCTGCGCCACGGGCTGGGCGAGGCCTACGCCTATCACGCCGAGACGCAGCAGATGATGGGCCACGTCCTGGCCGACGCGCGCGACCATCCAGTCGTGCGACCCTACCACGCCCTGTGGGCGGCGGCTGCCGACATCATTCTGGACGCCTGGCTGCCGCGCGACGACGAGACGGCGCTGCGCGCCGGCCTCGTCATGGCGCTCAGCTTCGAGACATGGCGCGCACTGGTGAAGGAACAGGGCCTGAGCCAGGACCAGGCGGTCGCGCTGATCGAACGGCTGATGTGCGACTGCGCGTGATCGGTGGAGCCGTGGACGGCCCCGGGGGCCCGCCGGCGGGCACACCGCCATACCGGCGACGTGGGGCGCGAATCCGTCTCTAGTGCGCCGATGATCACCACGCTGGCCATTTCCGGCTACCGCTCCATCCGCGAGCTGGTGATGCCGCTCGAGCGGCTGACGCTCGTCACCGGCGCCAACGGCAGCGGCAAGTCGAGCCTCTACCGTGCCGTCCGCCTGCTCGCCGATGTGGCGCAAGGGCGGGTGATCGGCGCGCTGGCCCGCGAGGGCGGGCTGGAGTCGACGCTCTGGGCGGGGCCGGAAGCCTTCTCGCGAGCCATGAAGGCCGGACACCAGCCCGTCCAGGGTACGCTGCGCAAGGGCCGGGTCGCGCTGAAGCTCGGCTTCGCCAGCGACGACTACGGCTACGCGATCGATCTCGGCCTGCCGCCCGCAGACGCGACCTCGGCCTTCAACCAGGATCCCGAGATCAAGGCCGAGGCGCTGTGGGCGGGCGAGTGCCTGCGCCGCGCCAACGAGATCGCCTCGCGGCGCGGACCGGCCGTGCAGGTGCTCAGCGAGACGGGGACGCGCGACACCGTCCTGTCGACGCTGCCGAGCTTCGATTCCATGATGACGCACGCCGCCGACCCGACGAGCGCGCCGGAGCTTCTGGAGCTACGCGAGCGGATGCGCGGCTGGCGCTTCTACGACCACCTGCGCACCGACCGTGACGCGCCGGCGCGCCGCCCGCAGATCGGCACGCGCACCCTGACGCTCGCCGGCGACGGCGCCGACCTCGCGGCCGCGTTCCAGACCATCCGCGAGATCGGCAATCCCGTGGCGCTCGACGAGGCAATCGCCGACGCCTTTCCCGGTTCCTCCATTGAAGTGTCGGTCGGCAACGGCCTGTTCGAACTCCTGATGCATCAGCACGGCCTGTTGCGGCCGCTGTCGACCGCCGAGCTGTCCGACGGGACCCTGCGCTACCTGCTGCTCGCCGTCGCGCTCATGACGCCGCGCCCCGCGCCGCTGATCGTCCTGAACGAGCCGGAAACGAGCCTGCATCCGAACCTGCTGCCGGCACTCGCCCGGCTGATCGCGACGGCGGCGGAGCGCTCCCAGGTGATCGTGGTCTCCCATGCCTCGGGCCTCGTCGAGGCGCTGTCGGGGGAGCGCGACACCGTCGCCTACGAGCTGCGAAAGGAACTCGGCGAAACGGTCACCGACTGTCCCGATCCGCCGGCGTGGGACTGGCCGAAGCGCTAGGCCGCCGGGGCGGGTGAAGGACCGGGTCCCGTGTCGGGACCAGGCGGTCGCGCTGATCGAACGGCTGATGCGCGAATGGGGGAGTAGGGGAACAAACCCGCCAATTCCCCTCCCCGCCGCCATTTCGCGCTACAGTCTCTTGAGCCCGAATCAGGAACACGCCATATCCATCCGATGGCCGAACGCCACATAGACCCCATGCATGACACGCCCCCACCGGCGACATCTCCCCGCCCCGGCGGCATTGCCGCGCGGGCGCGCGCGGCCGCGGGCCCCGCGTATCTCCAGGGGCTGAACCCGGAGCAATCGCGCGCGATCGAAACGCTGGGAGGTCCCGTGCTGGTGCTCGCCGGCGCGGGCACCGGCAAGACGCGGGTGCTGACCACGCGGATCGCCCACATCCTCACGCAGGGCCTTGCCCGCCCCGGCCAGATCCTGGCGGTGACCTTCACCAACAAGGCGGCGCGCGAGATGAAGGAGCGCATCGGCAAGCTGATCGGCGAATCCGTCGAGGGCATGCCCTGGCTTGGCACCTTCCATTCGATCTGCGTGAAGATCCTGCGCAGCCACGCCGAGGCCGTCGACCTCAAGCGCGACTTCACCATCCTCGACACAGACGACCAGATCCGCCTTCTGAAGCAGGTGATCCAGGCCGCCGACCTCGACGAGAAGCGCTGGCCGGCGCGCCAGCTCGCCGCCTCCATCGACCGCTGGAAGAACCGCGCGCTCACCCCCGACAAGGTGCCGTCGGGCGACGCCTACGCCTTCGCCGGCATGGGCGACGAGCTCTACAAGGCCTATCAGGCGCGGCTGAAGACCCTCAACGCGGTGGATTTCGGCGACCTTCTCCTGGAGGTCATACGACTGTTCCGCGAGAACCCGGACATCCTGACGAGCTATCAGGACCGCTTCCGCTACATGCTGGTCGACGAGTACCAGGACACCAACGTCGCCCAGTACCTGTGGCTGCGCCTGCTCGCCCAGAAGGACGAGCCGAACCTGTGCTGCGTCGGCGACGACGACCAGTCGATCTACGGCTGGCGCGGCGCCGAGGTGGACAACATCCTGCGCTTCGAGAAGGATTTCCCCGGCGCCGTGGTGATCCGGCTGGAGCAGAACTACCGCTCGACGTCGAACATCCTCGAGGCCGCCTCGCACCTGATCGCCCACAACGAGGGCCGGCTCGGCAAGACCCTGCACACCAAGGGCGACGCCGGCGACAAGGTGACCGTCACCTGCGCCTGGGATTCCGAGGAGGAGGCCCGGCTGATCGGCGACGAGATCGAGCGGCTGCAGCGCGACGGGGAATCGCTCGACGACATGGCGATCCTGGTGCGCGCGTCGTTCCAGATGCGCGAGTTCGAGGACCGCTTCATCACGCTGGGCCTGCCCTACCGCGTCATCGGCGGCCCCCGCTTCTACGAGCGCGCCGAGATCCGCGACGCCGTGGCCTATCTGCGCGCCACCATGCAGCCGGCCGACGACCTCGCCTTCGAGCGCATCGTCAACACGCCGCGGCGCGGCATCGGCGACGCCACCGTGCGCACCATCCACGACGTGGCGCGGGCGCGCGGCATCCCGATGATGCAGGCGGCGCTGGAGCTGACCGAATCCGAGGAATTGAAGGCCAAGGCGCGCAACAGCCTGCGCAGCCTGATGGAATCCTTCGCGCGCTGGCGCGGCCAGCTCGACGCCCTGCCCCAGGCGGAGCTCGCCGCGATCATCCTCGAGGAATCCGGCTATACCGAGATGTGGCAGCGCGAACGCTCGGCCGACGCGCCGGGCCGGCTGGAGAACCTGAAGGAACTGCTGCGCTCCATGGAGGAGTTCGAGTCCATGCTCGGCTTCCTCGAACATATCTCGCTGGTGATGGACACCGAGTCCGGCGACGACGGGGAAAAGGTCAGCCTGATGACCCTCCACGCAGCCAAGGGCCTGGAATTCGGCACCGTCTTCCTGCCCGGCTGGGAGGAAGGCCTGTTCCCGCATCAGCGCTCGCTGGACGAGAGCGGCCGCGCCGGGCTGGAGGAGGAGCGCCGCCTCGCCTATGTCGGCATCACGCGGGCCAAGCGCCGCGCCGCGCTCTTTTTCGCCACCAACCGCCGCATCCACGGCCTGTGGCAGTCGACGGCGGCCTCGCGCTTCCTCGACGAACTGCCGGAAAAGAATGTCGAGGTCGTCGACACCGGCTCGCTGAGGACGAGCGGCGGCGGCTACGGGGGCGGCTACGGCAACAGCCGCTTCGACGAGCGCGAGCCCTTCGCCTCGACCTATTCCACCCCTGGCTGGCAGCGGGCGCAGAAGAACCGGGAGCGCACGGCGAACAGCAATCCGTGGAAGGAACCGCCGATGCTGGAGGGCGAGGTGCTCGCCCGCTCGACCGGCACCGACTCCGGCTATTCCGTCGGCGAGCGCGTCTTCCATCAGAAGTTCGGCTACGGCCGCATCACCGCGGTCGACGGCAACAAGCTGACCGTGAAGTTCGACCATTCGGGCCCGAAGCGGGTGCTCGACAGCTTCGTCGAGAAGCACTGAGGCGGTCGGCCCGGCCTAGCCGGGCGCGAACGTCTCAAGCCATTGCCAGGCCCGCACGAGCTCGATCGCGATCCGGATCGCGGCGCCGACGAATATCAGCCCCAGCACCCAGACCCGGTTGATGCTAGCCGCGAAATAGAGGGTACTGGCGTCCTCGCGAAGGGCCTCTTGCCTGTCGGGAGACGAAGCCGGGTCGAGGCCGGATTCCTCCATGAGCGACCGCAGGCTGCCGCCAGGAAGTCTAGACGTTTCGACCGTAGCCCCGACTGCCTCTGATCGAAGATCAGCCGGACACCGTCGCGATCAGGACGTCCGGGGCGTCTCCGCGTGCTCCAGCCGCTGCGCCCGTGCGATCCGCCGCGACGACACGACCAGGGCGACGACGAACAGTCCCGTCATCAGCAGGATGATGGTCGGCGCCGGCGCGCTGTCGATGAAGAAGCTGAGATAGACGCCGGTGAACGACGCGCCGGCGGCGATCAGCACCGCCGCCACCAGCATCGCCCCGAAGCTGCGGGTGATCAGGAACGCGATGGCGCCCGGCGCGATCAGCATGCCGATCGCCAGGATGATGCCGACGGCCTTGAGGGCGCCGACGATGGTCAGCGACAGGATCGACAACAGGCCGTAGTGCAGCAGGCGCACCGGCAGGCCGAGGGTGCGCGCCTGCGCCGGATCGAAGGCGTGCAGCAGCAGGTCGCGCCACTTCACCGCGATGATCGCCGTTACCACCAGCGCGATGACACCGGATTCCAACAGGTCGGCCGGGCCGACGCCCAGCATGTCGCCGAACAGGATGTGGTCGAGATGCACATCCGACTGGACCTTGGTGTAGAGCACGATGCCGAGCCCGAACATGCCGGAGAACACCACGCCCATCACCGTATCCTGCTTGATGCGGCTGTTCTCCTTCAGGAAGCCGGTCAGGAGCGCGCAGGTCATGCCGGCCGCGAAGGCCCCGATGGCGAGCGGGATCGCCAGGATGTAGGCGATCACGACGCCGGGCAGGATCGCATGGGCAATGGCGTCGCCCATCAGCGACCAGCCCTTCAGCACCAGGAAGCACGACAGCAGCGCCGTCGGCACCGCGACCAGGACGGAGATCAAGAGCGCGTCGCGCATGAACGCGAACTGGAACGGCTGGACGAGGGTCTCGATCAGGCTCATTGCGCCGCCTCCGCTTCGCGTTCCAGCGCCGGCTCCGCAAGCCGGCCCGCCTTCAGCGCCTCGGCCGCGCGCCGCCGCGCCGCCAGCATCCCGTGCTTGGGCGCCAGGAAGAAGGCCGTCAGGAAGATCAGCGTCTGCAGGCAGATGATGATGCCGCCGGTCGCCCCGTCGAGGAAATAGCTCGCATAGGCGCCGACGAAGCTGGTCGCGGCCCCGATCGCGATGCTGAGCAGGATGAGCCGGGGAAACCGGTCGGTGAGCAGATAGGCCGTCGCGCCGGGCGTCACCACCATAGCGATCACCAGGAAGGCGCCCACGGTCTGCAGGGCCGCCACCGTGCAGGCCGACAGCAGGGTGAAGAACACGATCTTGAGCAGCGTCGGCCGCAATCCGACGGAGCGGGCATGGGTCTCGTCGAAGAAGGTCACCATGAGGTCCTTCCACTTCGCCGCCAGCACCGCGAGCGAGACGAAGCCGATGATGGCGAGCTGCAGCGTATCCCCGGGCGTGATCGCCAGGATGTTGCCGAGCACGATGGTCTGGATGTTCACCGAGGTCGGCGACAGCGACACCATGAACAGCCCGAGCCCGAAGAAGGAGGTGAAGATCAGGCCGATGATGGTGTCCTCCTTCAGCCGGGTACGCTGGTTGAGGAACAGCATGGCGCCGGCGGCAAGGCCGCCCGACAGGAACGCGCCGAGCGAGAACGGCAGGCCCAGCATGTAGGCGCCGGCGACGCCGGGCACGATCGAATGGGACAGGGCGTCGCCGATCAGCGACCAGCCCTTGAGCATCAGGTAGGCCGACAGGAAGGCGCAGACCGCGCCGACCAGCGCGCTGACCCACATGGCGTTGACCATGTAGCCGTAGGCAAAGGGTTCCAGCAGCGTCGCCATCATGGTGCCGGTCCGCGTTTGCCTGCCCGGTTTGACGACCGGCCCGCCGTCCGGTCCGACGTCCGGGCATCGTCGTCGTCACCGTAGAAGACCAGCGGCCGCTCGTCGTCGGTCAGGACGGTCAGGCGCCGGTCGTCGGCATCCTCGTGCAGATCCGTGCCGCCCAGCACGAAATGGCGCAGCACGCCGCCGAAGGTCTTCTCCAGATTGGCCTGCGTGAATATCCGCTCGGTCGGGCCGTGGGCGAGCACGGTTCCCTTGAGCAGCACCGTCCGGTCGCAGAACTCCGGCACGCTGCCCAGGTTGTGGGTGGAGACCAGCATCACCCGGCCCTCCTCCCGCAGCGACCGCAGCAGGGCGACGATGGCCTCCTCGGTCTTCACGTCGACGCCGGTGAACGGCTCGTCGAGCAGGATCACCTGCCCGTCCTGGGCGAGCGCGCGCGCCAGGAAAACGCGCTTCTTCTGGCCGCCCGACAGTTCGCCGATCTGGCGCTTGCGGAACTCGCTCATGCCGACCCGCGCCAGCGCCTCCTCCACCGCCGCGTGATCGGCGGCTCGGGGAATGCGCAGCATGTTCATGTGGCCGTAGCGGCCCATCATCACCACGTCCTCGACGAGGACGGGAAAGCTCCAGTCGACCTCCTCGGCCTGCGGCACGTAGGCGACGACGTTGGCCTTCAACGCCGCGTCGACCGACTTGCCGAGGATGGAGATCGAGCCCCTGGCGACGCGCACGAAGCCCATGATCGCCTTGAACAGGGTCGACTTGCCGCTGCCGTTGACGCCGACGAGCGCGGTGATCGTGCCGACAGGCGTCTCGAAGGTCGCGTCGCGCAGGGCCGTATGGCCGTTGCGGTAGGTGACGGTCACGTCCTTCACCGACAGTCCCGACCCTGCATCCATGGACGCAACGTCGGCGCGATGGCCGCGCTGGTCGTTCATTCGGCGAGCCCCCTGACGATCGTATCGGAGGTTACCTTCAGGAGATCGATATAGGTCGGCACCGGCCCGTCCGCCTCGCTCAGCGAGTCCACGTACAGAATGCCACCATAGGCCGCTCCCGTCTCGCGGGCGACCTGCTGGGCCGGATCGGCCGACACGGTGCTTTCCGAGAACACGACGGGAATGTCGTTGTCGCGAACCAGGTCGATCACCTTGCGCACCTGCTGCGGCGTGCCCTGCTGATCGGCGTTGATCGGCCACAGGAAGGCCTCCCTGAGACCGAAGTCCCGCGCCAGGTAGCTGAACGCGCCCTCGCTCGTCACCAGCCAGCGCCGGTTGTCGGGTATCGCGGCGATCTTGTCGCGGATCGGGCCGATCGCCTGGGTGACCCGCGCCTTGTAGGCCTCGGCGTTGGCCTTGTAGGTCTCCGCGTTGTCGGGATCGTGCTCCACGAAGGCGTCGCGGATGTTGTCGATGTAGATCAGCGCGGTGTCCGGCGACATCCATGCATGCGGATTGGGTTTGCCCGTATACGGCCCCTCGCCGATGCTCATCGGCTCGACGCCCTGCGATACCACCGCGCCGGGAACATCCCTGAGGTTGCGGAAGAACTTCTCGAACCACAGTTCCAGGTTCAGGCCGTTCCAGAAGACGAGCCGGGCGTCCTGCGCCTTGAGGATGTCGCGCGGCGTCGGCTGGTAGTTATGGATCTCCGCGCCCGGCTTGGTGATCGACTCCACGATCGCCGCGTCGCCGGCGACGTTGCGCGCCATGTCGGCGATGACGGTGAAGGTGGTGACCGCCTTGAACTTGTCCTGCGCCACGGCCGGCACCGCCGCGACCGCGAGCGTCATCGCCAATCCGGTCGCGATGCCCGCCAGTCTCCTGCCCCCAAAGGTGCCTGCCATGCCGATTGATCTCCGTGTTGCGAATGACTTGCAATACGTTATCGCCCGAGAATGGAAATGCAACTCATTCGCAACAAAAAAATTGATACGGCCCCGCAGCGGTTCGGGCGCGCAGGCAGGCCACACGGATTGTCAGACGGTATGGGCGGCCCCGTTTTGACGCGCAAAAACAGGGTCCAGGCGCGTCGCAGTGTCCGGGCGCGGCGCGGACTCCGGACCGATAGCGGACTCCGGGCGCGCGGACGTCAGACCGCGTTGAAGCTTTCCACCAGGCTGCCGGCGATCAGGCTCCAGCCGTCCACCAGCACGAAGAAGATCAGCTTGAAGGGCAGCGAGATGATCACCGGAGGCAGCATCATCATGCCCATCGACATCAGGATCGAGGCGACCACCATGTCGATGACGATGAAGGGGACGAAGATCAGGAAGCCGATCTCGAAGGCCCGGCGCAGCTCCGAGATCATGAAGGCGGGCACCAGCACCCGCAGCTCGATGTCGTCGGGCGTCGCCGGGCGCTCGGCGCCGGCCATGTTCACGAAAAGCTCCAGGTCCTTTTCACGCACCTGGGCTAGCATGAAGGTACGGAACGGCGCGACCGAACGGGTGAACGCCTCGGACGGCTCGATCTGCTCGTTGATCATCGGCTCGATTCCGTCCTGGTAGGCGGTCTGGAACGCGGGCGCCATGACGAAGGCCGTCAGGAACAGCGCCAGCGAGATGATCACCGAGTTGGGCGGCGCCGTCTGCAGGCCGATGGCCGTGCGCAGCAGCGACAGCACCACGACGATGCGGGTGAAGGACGTCACCATCACCAGGATCGACGGGGCCAGGCTCAGGACCGTGATCAGCGCGACGAGCTGGACCGCCCGCTCGGTCAGGCCGACTCCCTCGCCGAGATCGATGTTGATGGACTGCGCCGCCGCAGTTGCCGGCAGGAGCGCCAGCCCCCCGACCGCCAGGACCGTGACCGTCAGGACAGTGACCGCCAGCATCGCGATCGCCGGGATCGCAAGCAGCAGGCGGACTCCTCCCGGGACCGCCGCACCGCTCACGGTGCGCCGGCGCAGCGCAGAGCGGCGCATGATCAGGTATCCCGCTTCAGGATCTCGTCGTAGATGCTGATGTCTTTCGCCGACTTCTTCTCGGCGTCGGCCTCGTCTTCGAGCTTGTCAGCCTCGAGATTGAGTTCCGCGGCAACGGCGGCCGCCAGATCGAAGTCCGGTTCCCGCTTCGGCGGCGGAGGTGCCGAAGCACCGGCTTCGCCCGATCCGGAGGAAGGCGGCGGTGCCGCCGGGGGCGGAGCGGCCGGAAGTGGGGCCGCCGGACGGGCGGGCGCCCCGGACGCAGGCGCTCCTGGCGTAGGTGTGCCGGACGGTGTCAGCGGTCGCTTCAATGCGGCTTCCAGACGCTGCGCCATTTCCTCCAGCTGTGCATCGCGCCCCTGCGCGGCGCCGGCCGGCTTGGCCTCGTCGTCCGCAGACGCTTCCGGCTTCGGCGCGGAGGGCGCCGGGGACGGTGCCGAAGGGGCCGGAGCCGAAGCTGGGGACGGAGCCGGCGGCACCGGCGCTGGCGAAGGCCTTGCCGCGACCGGTTCCGGCGCTTTCGGCCGCTCTGAAGGCGTAGATCCTGCCGCAGTCGACGATGCAGGCGACGGCACGGCGAGCGGCGGCACGGCGGGCCGCGGAACTGAGGGCGGCGCCGAAGGCGATGGCGATGGCGCAGACGGCCTTGCTATGGGTTGCCGGGGCGGCTCGGGGCGGCTCGGCTCGGGATGCGACGGCTCCCTGGGCGCGGCAGGCTTGGCCGCAGATGGCGGAGGCGGCGCTGCGGGAGGGGCCGCCGGAGCGGGCGCCGCGGAAGGAGGCGGAGGCGGCGTTACACGCGGCTGGGCCGGCGGCTGAGCTGCGGGCTGAGGCGCGGACGGCTTGGCCGCCGGGGCCTGGGGCGCGGGAGCCTCGGTCGCAGGGGCCTGGCGTTCGGGGGCCTGAGCCGCCGGGGCCGGCGAAGGCCTGGGCGGCTGCACCGACGGTGCGGAGGGTGCCGGGGCGGAGGCTTCAGGTCCGGAGGGCGCCGGTGCCGAGGGCGCCGGACGCTCGCTCACAGGCGGGCGCACCGGGGCCGCGGGCCGGGGTGGCGGCGCGGCGGGCCGCGGCGGGACCGGCGGTTCGACGGCACGCATCGGCCGCGTGCCTTGGGTGTCGGACAGGCGCGGCGGCACGCTGGGTTCGGCGCGCATCGTCCGCATCGGGGCTTCCGGACCGCGCGGTGCCGGCCTTGCCGGCTCCGGCGCTTCCATGCGCACGCGCTCGGCGGCATGGGCCACCGACCGGTCGCCGATGCCCGCTTCCACCACCACGTCGGCCGGGCCGCCGATCAGGATAAGATGCTCGACATCGTCGCGGCGCACCAGCACCAGCCGTCGCTTGGCGTCGACATGGGTCGCGTCCACAATGGCCAGCCGGTCCTGCTTGGCGCGCAGGGATCCGCCGAATCCGCCCCGCCCCGCTGCGACGCGCCGGATGATCCACGCGGTCACCGCGATCAGCAGCAGCACGAAGACGAAGGCGATGATGAATCTCGCCGGCAGTCCCAGCTGGACCCCTAAAAGGTTTTCGAGAAACTCCATCAGACGTGCCTCCTGCGTCCGCCGCGCACACGGAACTCGTTAACGTTCGTCGGCAGAATTTGCCGGGATCAAGGCTAACAAAAAGTTAACACATTAGGCCAGAAACACCGGAATCCCGACTTTCCGCCCCATCGGATCATGAACAAGCGGTTAACGGCATTAACATCCCATTAACCATGGACCCGGCAATGTGTGCCCATTCTACGACGACATGGCAAGCTGGAAAGGAGCAATCGTGTCGATCGCCGAGATCCCGATTTTCTCCGCCCTCAAGTCGAAGATGTCCTGGCTGCAGGCCCGCCAGACCGTGCTTGCGGCGAATGTCGCCAACGCCGACACGCCCGGATATCGCGCGAACGACGTCGAGACCTTCGTCCTCCCCGGCGCCGATCGCGTGGCCACGCCCGGCCGCATCGCTCCGCTCGCCACGCATTCCCGACACCTCGCGGGCTTCGCCGGCACCGCGTCGCCCTGGGACCAAGACGACAAGGATACTTTCGAGGTCACCCCGTCCAGAAACTCGGTGGTTCTCGAGGAAGAGATGATGAAGGTCGCCGAGACCCAGCTCGATTACCAGATGGCCACCGGCCTGTACGCGCGCGGAATTGGCCTGTTGAAAACCGCGCTCGGGCGCCGCGCCTGAAGGGAATAGCCGCCGATGGACCTGATGAAAAGCCTCAAGATCGCCGCCGCGGGCCTCCGTGCCCAGTCGAGTCGGATGCGCATCGTCTCGGAGAACCTGGCAAACGCCGATTCGACCGCGCGCACCGCCGGAGGCGATCCCTATCGCCGGCAGATCCCCACCTTCAAGGCCGATTTCGACCGCGAACTCGGCGCCCATATCGTCAAGCCGGGGCGCGTGCGCGAGGACATGAGCGAGTTTTCGACCCGCTACGAGCCGGGCCACCCGGCCGCGGATGCAAAGGGCTACGTGAAGACCGCCAACGTCAGCACCCTGGTCGAGATGATGGACATGCGCGAGGCCCAGCGCAGCTACGAGGCCAACCTGAACATCGTCCGCTCGGCCCGAACGATGATCCAGCGCACCCTGGACATCCTGCGCGCCTGAGCCGCGCCCAACCCGATTCGAGAGGAGAGCACGCATGACCCCGGCAGCAGCGATCAAGGCCTATGCCGCCGCGGCCGACGCCGCGATGACGAAGGCGCCCGGCACCGAAAAGACGGCCGGAATGCCGGATTTCGGAGAGATGCTCGGCACCGCAATGACCAACGTGGTCGAGCAGGGCCGCGCCGCCGAACAAACCAGCGTCGCCGCGCTGACCGGCGGCACCGATCCGGTCAATGTCGTCACCGCCGTCGCCGAGACCGAACTGGCGCTTGAGACGATGGTCTCGATCCGCGACAAGGTGATCGCCGCCTACGAGGAAATTCTCAGGATGCCGATCTGACGGCCAGCGGGCTGGCTGTCGGCTGACCGCCGACTGAATCGAGGGAGGATTGAGCGAATGAACGGTGCGGAAGTCCTCGATATCGCCCGCGACGGCGTCTGGACGCTGATCAAGGTGTCGAGCCCGTTGATGCTCGTCGGGCTGGTCGTCGGCCTCGTCGTGGCGCTGTTCCAGGCCCTCACCCAGATCCAGGAGATGACACTGGTCTTCGTGCCGAAGATCATCGCGATGTTCCTGGCGCTCATCGTCACCCTGCCCTTCATGAGCGAGGCACTGGGCAGTTTCATGGTCCGGATCGCCGAGCATATAGTGGCCGGCTGAGCGCGATCGCGCCCCAAGCGAAGCGCCCTACAGCCCTCCCGATGCAGATCGAGCTCCTCCCCGGCGTCGCCTTCGTCTTCATGCTGATCTTCGCCCGGGTCGGCACGATGCTGATGCTGATGCCGGCGCTGGGCGAATCCTCGTTTCCCGCCCGCCTCCGGCTCGTGTTCGCGCTGGCGCTGGCGTTGGTGCTCTATCCCGTCGTCGGCCCGGACTATCCCCCGGTCCCTGCGGATTTCGGCACCATCCTCCGGCTGCTGATCATCGAGTTCGCGATCGGCTTCCTGATCGGCCTCACCACGCGCTTCATCACCTTCTGCCTCCAGGTCGCGGGTTCCACCATCGCCTTCCAGATCGGCCTCGGCTTCGCCCAGAACGTCGATCCCACCCAGGGCATCCAGGGCGCGCTGTTCGCCAGCTTCCTGTCGATGCTCGGCATTACGCTGATCTTCGCCACCGACCTGCACTATCTGTTCCTCGGCGCCATCCGCGACAGCTACGTCCTGTTCCGCCCCGGCGCCCCCCTGCCCGTCCGCGACGCGGCGCTGATCGCGCTGGAGACCTTCGCCGGCACCTTCAAGGTTGGCGTCCAGATGTCCGCCCCCTTCATCGCCTTCGGCCTGATCTTCTATCTCGGCCTCGGCGTGCTCTCCCGCCTGATGCCGCAGATCCAGATCTTCTTCGTCGCCATGCCGGCCAACATCCTGATCGGCTTCCTGCTCCTGGCCCTCGTGCTGGGCAGCACCATGGCGTGGTTCCTCGAGCATGTGGCGGGCTCCATCGAGCCCTTCCTCCTGCGCTAGCCCGACGGGACCGCCATGGCCGAAGAACAGGACCAGTCGGAACGCACGGAAGACCCGACAGACCGAAAACTGGAAGAAGCCCACAAGCGCGGCGATGTCGCCAAGAGCCAGGAGGTCAACACCTGGTTCGTGCTGACCGGGGCGACCCTGGTGTTGCTGGTCTTCGGTCATTCCATGACCGCGAGCCTGACCGAGGCCTTCGCCGGCCTGCTCGGCAATCTCCACCAGATCCCGATGGACAGCCACGGCCTGCGCAACGTCTTCGTGCGGGTGACGCTGGCCAGCATCGCCGCGATCGGCCTGCCCCTGTTCGTGCTGATGGTCGCCGCCTTCGCCGGCAACGCCATCCAGCACAAGTTCGTCTGGTCGCTCGATCCAGTGAAACCCAAGGCCTCGAAGGTCTCGCCGATCGCGGGGTTCAAGCGGCTGTTCTCGCCCCAGAGCCTCATCAATTTCGCCAAGGGCCTGGCCAAGCTCGCCATCGTCTCGGGCGTCATGTTCGTCATCGCCTGGCCGGAGCGCGACCGTCTCGACAGCCTGATGAGCATGGACCCGGCCATGCTGATGTCGACGGTTCAGGAAATGGCGCTGAAGCTGCTCGCCGGCGTCATCGCGGTGATGACCATCGTTGCGGCCCTCGACTACGCCTGGCAGCGACACAGCTGGTACAAGCGCCAGCGCATGTCGCTGAAGGAGCTGAAGGACGAGTACAAGCAGACCGAAGGCGACCCGATGGTGCGCGCCAAGATCCGCCAGGTCCGCGCCGAGCGCGGCCGCCAGCGCATGATGGCGCAGGTACCGCAGGCCACGGTGGTGGTCACCAACCCGACCCACTACGCCGTGGCGCTGAAATACGAGAAAGGCATGGCGGCCCCGGTCTGCGTGGCCAAGGGTATCGACCGGGTCGCCCTCAGCATCCGCGAGATCGCCGAGGCGCACGACATCCCCGTCATCGAGAATCCGCCGCTCGCCCGCTCGCTGCACGCCGCCGTCGACGTCGACGAAACGATCCAGCCCGATCATTACAAGGCGGTTGCGGAAATCATCGGCTACGTTATGCAGAAGAAAGCCAGGTCCGCATGGCGGTCGAATCAGGACACCATGCGGTAAACTTGGTGCGTGATTGCCCCAATCCGGCCAGATGGGACCGTCAGATTGCGCAGATCGTATCGTTGCCGGCCGAAGGCCCGCCGATCTGCACGTCCGGCCCCGGCCCGAGCGATGGCCTTGAGGGATGACCGAAACGCGACTTGATCCGCCGGCGAGCGACACCGCGCCCGAGAAGCCCGAGAAGGAAGGGTCGATCGGCGTCGTGATCCTGCTCGCCATGGCGCTGATCACCATCGCCGTGGCGCTGGCGCTGATGGGGCGCGAGGAAGCCCGTCCGGTGGTGCTGGGCCTGCTTGCCTTCCTTGCCGTCGTCGGCGTGTTCTCGCTGTTCGCCGCCTCCGTCGGCCTCGTGCGCTTTTCCGACAAGCGCCGCGGCGACGGTTTCGGCGAGATAATCGCCGAGGACGTGCCGGAAGGCATGCTGGTCACCGGCCGCGGCGGCCGCATCCTGTTCGCGAACGCCGCCTATATGCGCCTGACCGATGCCGAACGCGCCGCCGACGTACGCGGCGTCGAGCGCGCCTTCGCCGGCGACGCGGAAGCCTCCGAAGCCATATTCCGCCTGTCCCAGGCCGCCGCCGCCGGCCGCCGCGCCGAGGAAGAGGTGCGCACCGAACGCGCCGCGCCCGATGGCGAGGGCCGGCGCGCCACCTGGTACCGCATCCGCGTGCAGCCGCTGGCCAGCCGCGGCAAGCGCGACCTGCTGTGGCAGGTCGCCGACATCACCCACGACCGCGTGCGCCAGGAGGACGTGTTCCGCGAGCTGCAGCGGGCGATCGACAATCTCGACCACGCGCCCGCCGGCTTCTTCTCCGCCGATGCGACCGGTCGCATCCGCTACGTCAACGCCACGCTGGCCGGCTGGCTCGGCTACGATATCGCCGAGACCGAAACGGCATCGCTCACGCTCGACCGGATCATGTCGGGCGACTCCGCCGCCCTCGTCCACAACATGGAGCCGGCGCCGGGCGAGGTGCGGGTCGAGACCATCGACCTGGATCTGGTGCGCCGGGACGGCCGCACCCTGCCGGTGCGCCTGCTGCACCGCGTCGCCTTCGACCAGGCCGGCAACCCCGGCACCTCGCGCACCATCGTGCTCAACCGCAGCGCCGGCGCGGGCGATGTCGCCGAGACCCTGCGCGCCGCCGAGGTGCGGTTTGCCCGCTTCTTCAACAACACGCCGCTGGCGATCGCGACCGTCGACCGCAACGGCCGCATCGAGCGCACCAACGCCGCCTTCGCCCGCCTGTTCGCCGGCAAGGACCGCAGCGTGCGCAACATCGCCGACTGCGTCGGCGACCGCGACCGCGAGGCCCTGCTCGACACGCTCGATGCGGCGTTCTCGGGCCAGGCCGAACTGAAGCCCGTCGACGCGCCCGTGGCCGGCGACGCCGTGCGCATCGCCCGGTTCTACGCCAGCCCGGTCGAGGACGGCGACGGCGAGGCGGCGATCGTCTACGCCCTCGACATCACCGAGCAGAAGGCGCTGGAAGCCCAGTTCGCCCAGGGCCAGAAGATGCAGGCGGTGGGCCAGCTCGCCGGCGGCATCGCCCACGATTTCAACAACGTGCTGACGGCGATCATCGGCTTTTCCGACCTGCTGCTGGCCAATCACCGGCCGACCGATCCCTCGTTCAACGACATCATGAACATCAAGCACAACGCCAACCGGGCCGCCGGCCTGGTGCGGCAGCTGCTTGCCTTCTCGCGCCGCCAGACCCTGCGGCCGCAGGTCCTCAAGCTCGCCGACGTGATGTCCGCCGACATGCAGGTCCTGCTCGCCCGCCTGCTCGGCGCCAAGGTCGAGCTCAACCTCGACCAGGCCCGCGACCTGTGGCTGATCAGGGCCGACGTCAACCAGCTCGAGCAGGTGATCATCAACCTCGCCGTGAACGCCCGCGACGCCATGCCCGGAGGCGGCAAGCTGACGATCCGGACCCGCAACGACGGCCGCGACGAGCCGATGACCAGCGGCGACGCCACCATGCCGGCCGGCGAGTACGTCCTGCTCGAGGTCGAAGACACCGGCACCGGCATGCCGCCGGAGGTCATGGCCAAGATCTTCGATCCGTTCTTCACCACCAAGGAGGTCGGCAAGGGCACCGGCCTCGGCCTGTCGACCGTCTATGGCATCATCAAGCAGACCGGCGGCTTCATCTTCGCCGACTCCACGCCGGGCAAGGGCACGTGTTTCCGCATCTACCTGCCCCGTCACGTGCCCACGGAAGAGGAAGCGGCACCGAAGCGCGAAGTCGCCGCAGAGGCGCCCAGGGACCTGACCGGACGCGGCACGATCCTGCTCGTCGAGGACGAGGAGGCGGTCCGCGCCTTCGCCGCCCGGGCGCTCGCCTCGCGCGGCTACACCGTGCTCGAGGCCGATACCGGCGTGGCCGCGCTCGAGGTGATGGACAGCCACGAGGGCACAGTCGATCTGGTCGTCTCCGACGTGGTGATGCCGGAGATGGACGGGCCGACGCTGCTGAAGGAAGTGCGCAAGCGCAATCCCAAGCTGAAGGTGATCTTCGTCTCCGGCTATGCCGAGGACGCCTTCGCCAAGAACCTGGAGGGCGGCGAGCAGTTCCACTTCCTGCCCAAGCCGTTCAACCTGAAGGAACTCGCGGCCACCGTTAAGGAGGTGATGTCGGCGTGACCGCCCCCCGAACGAGACGCAAGGCCCCTGCGCTCGACGGAATCCTCGAGACCGCGCTCTATGTCGAGGATCTCGATATCGCCAGGGCCTTCTACGCCGACACGATGGCGTTTGCGGAAATCCTCTCCGACGCGCGGATGGCCGCCTTCGCCGTCGGCGACGACCGGGTGCTGCTGCTCTTCAAGCGCGGCGCGAGCGCGGTCGAGGCGCACTTGCCGGGCGGCATCATTCCGCCGCACGACGGCTCCGGCCCGATCCACATCGCCTTCGCCGTCTCCGCCCGCAGCCTGGCCGCCTGGGAAAGACATCTCGCCGCCGCCGGCATCGAGATCGAGAGCACCGTCGACTGGCCCGACAAGCGCGGCCGCAGCATCTATTTCCGCGATCCCGACGGGCACCTGCTGGAGCTGGCGCCGCGCCGGCTGTGGAAGCATATGTGAAACTCCCCGGGCCGTGTACCGACTGTGGCCGTATCTACTTCGATCTCAGCGTAAGACCGATCCCAATAACGGTGATATCGTCGATGCCCGGAAACCGGGCCGATAACTTTCCCCAGTGCGTTTGTAGCGCGGTGACAAGTACCGCGAAATTCACCCTGTTGGCCGAACCGGACAAATCCCTACTTTTTTGCCTTGCTACTCCTTTTGCCTCGATAGACAACGACGAAATAGCCTTGGTTCGTGCTGTTAAACTCAATAACCGCACAGTCTCGAATTGTGATCGATCATGTTTATCAGAAACACTCCAAGACTTAGGCACGCGACAACCTGCCGAACCACGGCCACACCGCCGAACCAACCCCGGCAAGATGTTCCTATTGTGTTCATGGAACAAACCGGGTACATTCTTCACAACCGGATCGCATTCGCTCTGGTGAATCACGAGCCCCTTGTGGAATAAGGAGTGGGACCGATGGCTGTATCTCCGCTGCGCGTCGTTGAAGGAGACGGAATGGACAAGAACAAGGCACTCGAAGCCGCGCTCGGACAGATCGAACGCCACTTCGGCAAGGGCTCGATCATGCGGCTGGGCCAGGACGGCAAGGTCGTCGAGATCGCCGCGATCCCGACCGGGTCGCTTGGCCTCGATATCGCACTCGGCATCGGTGGCCTGCCGCGCGGCCGCGTCGTCGAGATCTACGGGCCGGAATCCTCCGGCAAGACGACGCTGGCGCTGCACACGGTCGCCGAAGCCCAGAAGCGCGGCGGCATCTGCGCCTTTGTCGACGCCGAGCACGCCCTCGACCCGACCTATGCCAAGAAGCTCGGCGTCAGTGTCGACGACCTGCTGATCTCCCAGCCCGACACCGGCGAGCAGGCGCTCGAGATCGCCGACACGCTGGTGCGCTCCGGCGCGATCGACGTTCTCGTCATCGACTCCGTCGCGGCGCTGACCCCGCGCGCCGAGCTGGAAGGCGAGATGGGCGACTCCCTGCCCGGCATGCAGGCCCGCCTGATGAGCCAGGCGCTCAGGAAGCTGACCAGCTCCATCTCCCGCTCCAACACCATGGTCATCTTCATCAACCAGATCCGCATGAAGATCGGCGTGATGTTCGGCAGCCCCGAGACCACCACCGGCGGCAACGCGCTCAAGTTCTATGCCTCCGTCCGCCTCGACATCCGCCGCATCGGCGCCATCAAGGACCGCGACGAGGTCGTCGGAAACCAGACCCGCGTGAAGGTGGTGAAGAACAAGCTCGCCCCGCCCTTCCGCGAGATCGAGTTCGACATCATGTATGGCGAGGGTATCTCCAAGACCGGCGAGCTGCTCGACCTCGGCGTCAAGGCCGGCGTCGTCGAGAAATCCGGCGCCTGGTTCTCCTACGACAGCCAGCGCCTCGGCCAGGGCCGCGAGAACTCCAAGCAGTTCCTGCGCGACAACCCCGAGATCGCCAACGAGATCGAGACGGCGATCCGCCAGAATGCGGGTCTTTCGATCTCCCTGGCCAGCAAGTCCGGTGATGACGGGGCCGCTGACGATGGCGACGCCGCGCTGAAGGCCTGACCGGCCCGTCACCATCGCAATTCCGTGCCGGGACGGCGCGTCGCCTTGTGCGATGCGCCGTTTCGCTTATGTGATCCTGTGGACAGCCTGCGGACCCGTCGCTAAAACCACGCGCGGCCGTCCGATTTGGCCGGACCGGCGGGATCGGCCCGCCGCCCCGACACTTTCAGTGCAGGGCCCTTTCCAGTGCAAGACAGGTGTACCGCCCGATGACCGGCGTCAACGAGATCCGCACCGCGTTCCTCGACTACTTCAACAAGAACGGCCACGAGATCGTCGCCTCGAGCCCGCTCGTGCCCCGCAACGATCCCACGTTGATGTTCACCAACGCCGGCATGGTGCAGTTCAAGAACGTCTTCACCGGCGCCGAGCACCGGCCCTACTCCCGCGCGGTGACGGCCCAGAAGTGCGTGCGCGCCGGCGGCAAGCACAACGATCTCGACAATGTCGGCTACACCGCCCGGCATCACACCTTCTTCGAGATGCTCGGCAATTTCTCGTTCGGCGACTACTTCAAGGATCTCGCCATCGAGCTGGCCTGGAACCTCGTCACCCGCGAGTTCGGCCTCGACAGGGACCGCCTGATCGTCACCGTCTACGCCGAGGACGACGAGGCGCACGGCCTGTGGAAGAAGATCGCCGGCCTGTCCGACGACAAGATCATCCGCATTCCCACGAGCGACAATTTCTGGGCGATGGGCGAGACCGGCCCCTGCGGCCCCTGCTCCGAGATCTTCTTCGACCACGGCCCCCATATCCCCGGCGGCCCCCCCGGCAGCCCGGATGAGGATGGGGATCGGTTTATTGAGATCTGGAATCTCGTGTTCATGCAGTTCGAGCAGGTCACGCCGGACGAGCGCGTGTCCCTGCCGCGGCCCTCGATCGACACCGGCATGGGGCTGGAGCGCATCGCCGCGGTGCTGCAGGGCACCCACGACAACTACCAGATCGACCTGTTCCGCCACCTGATCGCGGCCTCCGTCGAGCTGACCGGCGTGCCGGCCGAGGGCGCGCACGGGCCGAGCCACCGCGTCATCGCCGACCACCTGCGCGCCTCAGCCTTCCTGATCGCCGACGGCGTGCTGCCTTCCAACGAGGGCCGCGGCTACGTCCTGCGCCGCATCATGCGCCGCGCCATGCGCCACGCCGAGCTGCTCGGCGTCCGCGAGCCGCTGCTGTGGCGCCTGGTCCCCGTCCTCGTCGCCGAGATGGGCCGCGCCTACCCCGAGCTCGTCCGCGCCGAACCGCTGGTCACCGAGACGCTGAAGCTGGAGGAGACCCGCTTCCGCAAGACGCTGGCGCGCGGCCTCGACCTGCTCAACGAGGCGACCGCAGGCATGGCCGCCGGCGCCGAGCTCGCCGGCGAGACCGCCTTCAAGCTCTACGACACCTACGGCTTCCCGCTCGATCTCACCCAGGACGCGCTGAAGTCGCGCGGCATCGCCGTCGACACCGCCGGCTTCGACACCGCCATGGCGCGCCAGCGCGAGGACGCCCGCCGCGCCTGGGCCGGCTCCGGCGAGGCGGCCACCGAGACCGTCTGGTTCGCGCTGCGCGACCGGGCCGGCGCCACCGAGTTCCTCGGCTACGACACCGAGACCGCCGAGGGCGTCGTCACCGCGCTGTTGAAGGACGGCCACGAGGTCTCGCGCCTGGAGGCCGGCGACGAGGGCATCGTCGTCCTCAACCAGACCCCCTTCTACGCCGAATCCGGCGGCCAGGTGGGCGATGCCGGCGTCATGCGCGGCCCCGACGCCGGCCCCGACGCTGCCGGCCCCGACTCGGGGAACGCGCGCGCCCTCTTCCGCGTCACCGACACCCAGAAGAAGCTGCACGGGATCTGGGCCCATGTCGGCCGGCTGGAGGCCGGCGCGCTGGAGATCGGCCAGCCGCTGGAGCTCGCCGTCGACCACGCCCGCCGCGCCGCGGTGCGCGCCAACCATTCGGCGACCCACCTGCTGCATGCCGCGCTGCGCCAGGTGCTGGGCGATCACGTCGCCCAGAAGGGCTCGCTGGTCGCGCCCGACCGGCTGCGCTTCGACTTCTCCCATCCCAAGCCCGTCGAGGCCGCCGAGATCGAGACCATCGCCGATCTCGCCAACGACGTGATCCTGCAGAACGACGCGGTCGTCACCCGCGTCATGGATGTCGACGAGGCGATCGAGTCCGGCGCCATGGCGCTGTTCGGCGAGAAATACGGCGACGAGGTCCGCGTCGTCTCGATGGGCAATCCTCCGGGGGGCCAGCCTTCCGAGGGTACGTCAGGCTCAAAGGGAACGGGGGCGAATGCCCCCTGGTCGGTGGAGCTGTGCGGCGGCACGCATGTGCGCCGCACCGGCGATATCGGCCTGGTGGCGATCGTCGGCGAGGGCGCGGTGGCCGCCGGCGTGCGCCGGCTGGAGGCGCTGACGGGCGATGCCGCCCGCCACTATCTCAGCCGCCAGGACCAGCGCCTGCGGTCCGTCGCCGCCGAGTTGCGGGTGTCGCCCGACGAGGTCGAGGAGCGGCTGAAAAGCCTGCTGGACGAGCGCAAGACGCTGGAGCGCGAGCTTGGCCAGGCCCGCCGCAAGCTCGCGATGAGTGATGGGTCCGGGGGCGGCGGCGGCCCCGAGATCGTGACCGTTGGCGACGTCAGGTTCCTCGGCCGCGCGGTCGAGGGCGTCCAGCCCAGGGACCTGCGCCCGCTCGCCGACGAAGCGAAAAAGCAGATCGGCTCGGGCGTCGTCGCCATCGTCGGCGTCACCGAGGACGGCAAGGCCGGCCTCGTCGTCGGCGTCACGGATGATCTGACGGATACGATCAGCGCCGTCGATCTGGTGCGCGTCGGCGCCGCGGCGCTGGGCGGCAAGGGCGGCGGCGGCCGCCCCGACATGGCCCAGGCCGGCGGACCCGAGGGGGCCAAGGCCCAAGAGGCGCTTGAAGCGATCACGGCGGCGTTGGGGGAAAAGGCTCCGGCCTGACGCCCTCCCCCAATCCCCGCGCCCTCTCCCGCCTCAGTCCGCGGTTTGCTTCCTGCGCGGTCCCGCCCCGGATTCGGCCTTCGGCCGGTCCGCGGACAAGCGGCGGCGGAACTCGCGCGCCAGAGCCCTCAGCCTTCCCGCAGCCCGGTCCCCGCTTTCGCGGGGACACGCGGTCTATGGCACGGCCCTCCCCCACCGCTCATTACCGCGAAGGCGCGCGTCCGGGGGCGCTGGGTAGCAAGGACCGCGGCCCCGTCGACATGGACCAGGCCGGCGAAAACGACGGGGCACTCCAAGCAAATACGGCAGCGTTGGAGGAGAAGGCCCCGGCCTAGAGCCCCAAGTTTTCCCGCCTTCTCCCGCGTATTTCAGCGTTCTACTTCCGCGCGGTGCCGCCCCCGTATCTGGCCTTTAGCCAGTCCGAGGAGAAACACCAGCGGTAATCCCGCGCCTTGATACTTCTTTCCACTGGCGCACCAACAATTTGCGGGCCATCCGTACACTGACGGGGAAGCCCGCAGCGATCTCCACGACCGGAAAATTCTTCTCGACGATGCCTCCACCGTCACCAATCCAGCCCGCGGGACCTGTGTGCATCTGCGGGCGAGGCTTTCACTCCTCGGTACCTGCTTCGTGGCATCTCGCAATGAATAGCTTCATACAATCACGACGGATGAACAGCCACTTCAGATTCCACAGTGAAGCCTCGACGAGGAACCACGTAAGAAACTGATTGGGATAGGCAACCGGCCTTGCTAAGCATCGATATAGGTGCGAACATGATGTATCATAAGCCCTTTCTAGTACCTGTCAGAAAAACACAAGGGTGATATGAGCTACACTACGCAACGTTATTTGCGCTTCGTTATTCCCGGAATGCTGGGGTACTTCTCCCTTTATTTCATATGCCTTGGAGGGAATTTCTGCAACATTGACTGGCCGGCCAGTTTAGATGAGGTTATGAAGCTAACGGCTGTATTTCTGATTGCGTTTTTTTATGATTTATTGCCGCTTAGAAAACTCGCAAATTCGAAACACGAAGATATCATCAATAAATATATAATAACGACTCTAAAAGAACCATTTATCCGCAATAACAACAATTTGGATAGAATAGAATGGGATGAGTTTAAAGATATTTATTATAAATTAATTGATAATGATGAAACACTAAAAATGAGATCTCAAACCATTCGATTTAATGGAACGCTTTGGAGTAGCGCAGCTGATCTTCGGGCAATATCAGGGGTGTCATTATTAATTCTAATTTTATTTTTGATTGCATCAAAATGCGGAATATACAACGACTTTAACGAAAATGAAATTCTAAAGAGCTGGGTAATATTTTCTGTCGGTTTCATTTCTTCTTTTCCAATTTCCTGGACTCTAACATCGCGACATCGCACCATGGTGCGAGGACAATGCAATTATATCATACGTCACAGAAAAGATGAACTTGAGAAAGGCATCGTTAAAGTTGCTCAAACCGATGATAGATAAGTTTCAACGCGTGCACGAAATTTGCGAAATTCTTAAGTCTATTGACTATCCGCTTACGGTAGGTTTCAGCGGCGGCAAAGATAGCAGCGCCGTCGTAAAGCTCTTATGGGCCTGCGCCCGAATTTTGAAAACTGACTGCCCACCACTAAAAATTGTATATTGCGACACGGAAGTCGAAAATCCCGTAATCGACTCTCATGTAAAAAAAACCCTGCGCATGCTGCAAGCAGAAGCTAATGATAACGGAATTCGTATTTCTTGCGAAGTAATTAAACCTGAAATACATCGAGGATTTTTCGTTCGGATAATTGGCCGCGGATATCCACCCCCCACAAATAGCTTTCGATGGTGCACAAAAGATATCCGAATTCGCCCCTTTCAGCTTTATCTTGGATCGAAAAATGAAGTTCCATGGATAGCAATTGGGACGAGATATGGTGAGAGCGCTCAGCGGGATCGGTCCCTTAAGAAGCACGAAGATTCGTCTTCACCTAGTCGGTTTATTCAGAGACAGCGTGAAGGAAACAGAGAAACTCGACTATTGACGCCCATTATAGATTTCGGAACAACTGATGTATGGGATATACTTTGCGAATTTAAGGAACCACATGCTATAGATGTAACAACACTGGCCACTCTTTACAAAGATGGCAGTGGAGAATGCCCTGCGATCCGCGACTTTAAAGACAAACCTTGCAGCAAGGCTAGGTTCGGCTGCTGGACGTGCACTGTCGTTCGCAATGACAAGTCTGCGGAAAATCTTATTAATTCTGGCTACGATGAGCTTCGTCCGTTCTTTACGTTCCGATCATGGCTTGCCGAATATAGAAACGATCCGAACAACCGCTGTTCCTCTCGGCGAAACGGGCGAAAAGGCCCCGGCCCCTTCACTATTTCCGCAAGGCACGAAATATACTCAAAGATTCGAGATTTAGAATGCATTACGAATAAAACCATAATAAATAATATTCAATCAGAATATATACTATATTTGATAAATATTGATCTTTCTGACCAAAAATACTTAGCAAGTGACCCATCGGCGCTAATAGGAAATTTTCCCCTCTTTTCAGAAATGAACCCTCCCTAGATGGATTCTCATTTCATCCTCATCCTCGCGACATGCACTCGATGTATCCGCATCCGCTTAGGAAATCCTCTCTCATCGGACCAATCGTATTGCTTCACGCGAAAATAGGAATAAATTCCTTGCGCAGCGTGTCGCTCCTCTGGTAGACTGCTCGCACACTCGACACTTGCGCCTGTAATCCGCGCGCCGCCGGCGGCAACCAACCCGGCGGCGTTCTTGCGTTTGCGCCTGTCGGCTCGACCCGACGTAACCATCGTCATCCCGGACGCCGCGCGGCGGCTATCCGGGATCGGGGAGCCTCGGAGCGTGCGGGGGCTCTCCGATCCCGGCTCGCGCGTCGCTTGGCCGGGATGACGACGGATCGGGTGTGCGCGACTGCCTCGCTCCCCCGGCCACACGACAAGCCTCCACTTCTCCCCGGCGGGGAGAGGTCGCGCCAAAAGCGCGAGTAAGGGGGTAAGGCGCGGTCCGCCTGGGCGGACGAAACGCAAATGCGTTTCGAGCGACGAACGCCCGGCAATGACGGGAAGGCGGCGAGCCCGGCGGTGTTTCTGCGTCCGGGCCTGACGCCTCCGGCCCCCCGCCTTCGCGGGAATGCGCGGTGTGTGTGGCGCGGCCGTCCTCCAGCCGCTCGCCCCCGCGAAAGCGGGGGTCCAGGGCGGCGCCCTCCGCCCTCTCCGTCGTCATCCCGGCCGCAACGCAGTGGAGAGCCGGGATCGGCGGGCCCCCGCGCTGTCCGTGGCGCTCCGATCCCGGATCGCGGCGAGACATCGGATGTTTCCGATGTCTCATCCCCATGCGGAGATCGGGAGCACCCGATGTCGCGGGCCGCGTCCGGGATGACGACGCAGAGGCCCGGGCCCGCCTGGTTCGGGACACGAGTGTCCGGGACACGAGTGTCCGGGACGCGCCTCACCATGAGGGTTTCACTCCGAGTGTCTCCTCATCCTGAGGAGGTCGCGACAGCGACCGTCTCCCCCGGGTCCGCGCAGGCGCGGCCCGAGGACAGGCTCCGGATCGAGGCCCCTTCCCCCTCGCACGTCATGCCCGGGCTTGACCCGGGCATCTCGTTGTTTGGGGCACGCCGCCTGAGATTGCCGGGTCAAGCCCGGCAAGGACGTGGATGGCGTGGGGGCGGTCTGTCCCCGTCGCGCCGCCACCCCCTTCCCGTCCACTCCAACACCGGAGCCCCATCATGCCCCACCTGCCCGAGGACCGGCTGGCGCTGGTCCGCAAGCTCTACGAGGCCAGCGAACTGACCATCGCCGAGATCGCCATTCTCGCCGAGGTGTCGGAATCCGCGATCTACCAGCGCGCCCGCCGCGAGCAGTGGGCGACCGCGCGCCGGCCCGGCGTCAGCCCGCGCAGGCAGAAGCGGCGCCCAGCCCTGCCCCCGACGCCCGCCCTGCAGGCGCTGGCCGGCGAAGGCGAGACCGGGCTGCCCGAGGGCGATCCGCGTCAGGCGGTTGCCCTATCACCGGCCGGCGACGACGACATCGACCGCGCGGCGACGGCCGGGCGCCTGTGGCGGGCGATCGACCGGCACCTGCGCGACCTGCACGCGCAGGACGCGGCCGCCGACACGATTCGCGCCGCGCAGAACCTGGCCGCCCTCGCCCGCACCCTGCAGACGCTGGTCGACGTGGAGCGCGGGCTGCAGCGCGACCGCGGGCCGCTTGCCCCGCCACTGGACGAGGGGCCGGTGGACATCGACGAGTTCCGCAACGAAATCGCCCGGCGGATCGAAAACCTGTGCCGCGAGGCAGACGACTGACCGGCGCCCGCGTCCCCCCTGAGGGGCATGTTTTTCTTCGCCGGCTTCTAAAAATGCGTGTATGGTTTCCGGGGGGACACGCAGGCCGCAACAGGCTTGCACCGGGCAGGCCGGCAGGCTGCGCAGAGGCCCCCGTGAAGGGAGGTTCACCATGGCAAGGTTCATCGTGACGGGCTGCTACACCCCGACGGCGATCAAGGGCATGATGTCCAAGCCCAGCGATCGCGAGGCCGCCGCCAAGGCCATCACCAAGGCGGCGGGCGGCAAGCTCGAGGCGTTTCACATCACCACGGGGCCGACCGACTTCTCCATGACCGTGTCGATCGACGACGTGACGTCGCTGATGGCCGGCCTGATGGCGGCCGGCGGGGCCGGGGCGGTCACCAACGTCCAGACCATCCGCGCCTTCTCCTCGGCCGAGTTCACCGAGATGCAGAAGAAGGCCGGCAAGTTCGCCGCGTCCTACAAGGCGCCCGGCTGACCGCGCGCCGCGGCCGGGGCGCGCGATGCGCGCCCCGGACCTACGTCACAGCTTTGCCTACGTCACAGCTTGCTTACGTCACAGCTTGCCTTCGTCGCCCGCAAACGACACCTCGGCGCCCTGGCCGTCGTTGGAGACCAGGCATTTCCACGGCGCGCGCTGCGCCCCGACCCCGATCATCACCAGCGAATTGGCCTCGGAGAACTCGGTGCTGAGCACGGCGACGTCGGGCTCGCCCGTCTCCTGCCGGACGGCGGCGAGGCAGGCGTTGATCGCCGCGTCCGAGACCTCGGAGGTGGTGGTGTCACCACTGGTGGTGTCACCGCTGGTGGTGTTGCCGCTGGCGGTGCTGCCGGCGGCAGTGCCGCTGGCGGGGGACTGGGTCGCCGGCGCTTCAGCCGCCGGGGCCTGCGTGGTTGGGGCCTGCGTCGTTGGCGCCTCGGCTGCCGGGGTCTCGGCCGCAGGGGCCTCGGTCGTGGCCGGCTCGGTCGTGGCCGGCTCGGACTGGCTCGTCGGGGCCGTCTGTTCGGTCGTCTCCTCCTCCTCGGAACAGGCGGCGACACCGATCAGGAGGACGACGGACAGGATGCTGAGGACACGGTTCATGGCTTACCTCGCTGTTGCGTCATGGTCGTTTCGCCCGCCGTGGTCCGGCCGCGCCGGCGCGGCGTCTCAGCCGCCGAAAATCACCGCGTCGGGGATTTCATAGCGCTCGTCACCGACGCTGATCCTATTGAGATCGCTTTGTTTTTCCGATCCGACCGCGGGATAGCCGTCGGCCTGGCTGGTATCGGCGCTGACGAACCGGCCGCGCGCGAAGAACAGCGCCCGCCGGGTTCCGTCGGGCCGCGTCACGACGACCGTGGCGTCTCCGCCGCCGGATCGGGCGACGCCGAAATCGCACTGCGCCATCGGCTGCCCCGGATACTGGGCACAGGGAACCTTGCCGGTCGCGTCGAAATCGCCCTGTCCCGCCCGAAGCGATGACTCGTCCGGACCGGCCGCGACCGCGCCGTCCGGCGCCACCGCCGGCCTGAGGTAGTCGGCCGCGACGAAGCCGCGCGGACCGCCGCCGACCTCCTGAACGTCGCACCAGGCGCGCCCCTCTACGCGCCGGCAGCCGAGATTGCTCAGGATCGTGCCGGGGACATAGCGGGCGAGGACGCGCGCCGTCGTCGACGGCTCTTCCCTGAGGTTCAGCGCCGTCGCCACGCCGGCGACTTCCCAGTTTCGCGGTCCGCCGTCTTCCGGTGCCGCAGGCACATCGGCGGCGGGCACTCCCGTGGCGGGCATTTCGGTGGCGGCGGGCGCCGCCCCCTCGGCCAGGAAGCGGGCGGCCACCCAGCCCTCGACGCCGCCCCACGAGACGCGACACCAGCGGTTGCGCGCCGCCGCCTCCCGCTCGGCAGGCGTCGCCTTTTCCCATTCGGCGAAGCCGAGGCCGCCCTGGCACCCGAGATTGCGCACGCCATCCGTATCCGGCGGGATGGCGCCGATCCGGTCGGCATCGGCATCCGGCGCGGTACGGATATTGAGCGCATCATCGGCGGCGACGTTCACCACGCGGAAGAAATCCGGGCCGTCCGCCTCGCCGAACGCGGATTGAATGCTCGCCGCGACGAATAAAAGGCAGGCAAAAAGCACGGTTCGCATGAACGTCCCCTGTTCGGATGCGCCGCCCGGTGACCGGGACGATCGGCATAGGTCACTCTGTCCCGGTTCGGCCACCGTGATGAGGTGATCGGGCGAAATTATGATCCACCTAACCAAATTTGCAACGCGGCGTTGCATTCGCGCCGCCTGCGCCCAGTTGGCGCGCGCGTTGTCGTCCATGCCGCACTACGCTTCGTCGGCGCCGTCGGATCATCAGGAGTGTCCGCAACGTCGCGGACCTCGCCTCTCGAGCCGCGCCCCCCGACACGCCCGTGTGCAGGCCCCGGGACCTTTCCGCTCTCCCCCTCTACTCCGCCCGCGCCTCTCCACCCACGCCGGGAGCGCCAGAACCGCCCGAGGGAACGGTTTTCCATCGCCGGCGCGCGCGGGAGCAGGATTTTTCCCCGCCGTTCGAAACTTTGGTTCGGAATGCTTGGGGTTGGCCGCGCGCGAAGCCTATTTTCGTATATAGATCAAGGCCCTGGTCACGCCGCCGGTGAATCGACCGATGACGCAACGAGCGCGGCCACGGCAAGGAAGGCGTGCGAAATGGCAGACATCGTCGAACTCGAACGGGGCATCTTCATCGCCTCGCAGCTCAGCGAGGGGGATTTCGATCGGCTGCCCGCGATGGGCATACGCGCCGTCGTCGCCAACCGCCCGGACGGCGAAGCCGCCGACCAGCTTCCGCGCGCGCAGGCGCATGCGGCGGCCCGGCGCAACGGCCTGCACTTCCACTATCATCCCGTCGCCAGCATCGATATCGCCGAGGACGAGCCGGTCGCGATCTTCCGCGCGCTGATGCACGGCCTGGGCGGGCCGGTGCTGTTCTATTGCGGCACGGGCACCCGCGCCGCGCTTCTGTGGGCGCAGGCCTCGCTCGCCCGCCTCGGCGTCGAGCGGACGATCGATGTCGCCGCGAGGGCCGGAGTCGATCTCGCCCCCTACCGTGACCTGCTGGAGGAGCGCGCCGCGCTCGAAGACGCCGGAACGGCCGCGCCCCTGGCGTCCCGGTTGTCCGAGACACCGTCCAACACACCGGCCAAGACACCGGCCGCGCGCCCGTCCGCATCCCCGGCGCGCGCGCCGCAGCTCTGCATCGCCGAAGCCGTCTAGACCGGCACGCAGCCCCCTCCCCCGACTTTCTCCCCTGGCCACGCCCGAATTTCCCCGGACGCGCCGGGCGCGAGACTTCGCGCCGGGCCGGATTACCGGCTATATGTCTCGTACACGGGATTCGTACCGCCGCGCGCCAGACGCCGGTGGCCGGAAGGGGGAGTACGGTTGGAAGATCAGGCCTGGCTCAGCGACGCGCTCGTATTCCTGATCGTCGCCGGCGTCGTGGTGCCGGTGTTCCATCGCTTCCGCCTCGGCACGGTGCTCGGCTTCATCGTCGCCGGCGTCGTGGTCGGCCCGTTCGGGCTCGGCCGCTTCCAGTTCGATTTCCCGCTGATCCGCTTCCTCGTTCTAGAAGATCCGCATCGCGTCGAGCCGTTCGCCGAACTGGGGGTCGTGTTCCTGCTGTTCGTGCTCGGCCTTGAAATGTCGTTCGCGCGCCTTTGGGAGATGAAGCGCTACGTGCTCGGCGTCGGCACCGTGCAGGTGGTCGCCACCACCGTCCTGATCGGCGCCATCGTCGCGCTTCTGGGCCAGCCGGGTCCGGTGGCGCTGGCCGTCGGCCTGGCGCTGGCGCTGTCCTCGACGGCGATCGTCATGCAGCTCCTCGTCGAGGAGCGCCGCCTGGCCACCACCACCGGGCGCGTGTCGCTGTCGGTGCTGCTGATGCAGGACATGATGGTGGTTCCCGCGCTCATCATCGTGTCGCTGCTCGCCGCCTCCGAACCCGGCGGCTCCGGCGTGGCGAGCTGGAGCGAGATCGGCGTCGCGATGATCGAGGCGTTTCTGGTCGTCGCCGCCATCGTCCTTTTCGGCCGCTACGTGCTGCGCCCGCTCCTGCGCCAGGCCGCGCTCACCGGCATCCGCGAGCTGATCATGGCGATCGTGCTGTTCACGGTCGTGGCCGCGGCGATCGGCACCGAAGCCGCGGGCCTGTCACCCGCGCTTGGCGCCTTCCTCGCCGGCCTGCTTCTGGCCGAGAGTGAGTACCGCCACCAGATCGAAGTCGACATCGAGCCGTTCAAGGGCCTGCTGCTCGGCCTGTTCTTCATCACCGTCGGCATGAGCATCGACCTTGCCGTGGTGGCGAAGTTCATCGTCTGGCTGATCCCCGCCGTTATCGGCCTTATCGCGCTGAAGGCCGCCGTCACGTTCCTGACCGCCCGCGTCTTCGGCGTATCGCTGCATTCGGCCGCCGAGACCGCGATCATGCTGGCACAGGCCGGCGAATTCGGCTTCGTCGTCTTCGCGCTCGCCCGCTCCAACGGCATCCTGTCGGTGGAGACCACCCAGTTCCTCATCGTCGTGATCGGCCTGTCGATGGCCGTGACGCCGTTCCTGTCGCGGATCTCCGTCGCCGTGTCGCGCCGCGTTGAGGAAATCGAGCAGAAGGATGCCGCCTCGCCCGAGAAGGAAATCGATGAACTGGAGGGTCATGTGGTGATCGGCGGCTTCGGCCGCGTCGGGCGCACCATCGCGCGGGTGCTCGAATCCGAAAACGTGCCCTACGTCGCCATCGACCAGAACGCCCGCCTCGTCGGACGCGAGCGCCAGTCCGGCCGCCATATCTTCTTCGGCGATGCCGGCCGCGAGGAGATCCTCGACCGCGCCGGCGCCGACCGCGCGCGGGCCTTTATCGTCACCGTCGACTCGCCGCAGAATGCCGAGCACATGGTGCGCGCCGCCTGCCGGCGCCGGCCCAACGCTCCGGTCTATGCGCGGGCGCGCGACACCGACCACGCCATGGCGCTGGCGAAGCTCGGGGCCGAGGTCGTGGTGCCCGAGGCGGTGGAGGGCAGCCTCCGGCTGGCGGGGCGCATACTGACCGGTCTGGGATGGCCGGACGAGGCGGTCTCGCGCCGCATCGACCAGGAACGGGAGCGCGAGCTGGTGCAGCTCGAAAGCGGGAAGGAGTAGGACCGATGCGGGGCTGGTTCGCGGCGCTGTTCGCTGCAATCGGCGAGACCAAACGTCGCTCGCACCCGCGCGGCAAGGGACCCACCGCACGCCGGGCCGCCTTCGAGATCATCGAGGAAGGCCCCTCAGACCGCGTCCTGCCGTCGGTGGTCGACGCGTTCCTGGTCACGCTCATCGCCGTCAACGTCGTCGCCGTCTGCCTGGAGACGGTCCCCTCGATCTACGACAGATACAAGACGCTGTTCATCGTCATCGAGATCGTATCGGTGGCGATCTTCACCGTCGAATACGCCATCCGCCTGTGGGTCGCGCCCGAGCACATGCCCTATAGCGGCATGAAGCCCAATGCCGCCCGGCTGCGCTACGCGCTCACGCCCTACGCGATCATCGACCTGCTGGCGATCATGCCCTTCTATCTGACGTTCCTGATGCCGTGGGACCTGCGCCTGCTGCGCATTTTCCGGCTGGTCCGGTTCTTCAAGCTCGCGCGCTATTCCACCGGCCTGCGCAGCCTCAGCCGCGCGGTCCGGTCGGAGTGGCGGGCCCTTACCGCCTGCCTGATCATCATGGCCGGCCTCATTCTCGTCGCCGGCGCCCTGATGTACGCCGCCGAGCACACGGCCCAGCCGGACGTGTTCGGCTCCATCCCGCAGGGCTTGTGGTGGGCCGTGGTGACGCTGACCACGGTCGGCTACGGCGACGTGGTGCCGGTCACGGTCGGCGGCAAGATGCTCGGCGGCGTCGTCATGCTGTTCGGACTCGCCATGTTCGCCCTGCCGATCGGCATCGTCGCGACGGCGTTTGCCCAGGAGGTCCATCGCCGCGAGTTCGTCGTCACCTGGAGCATGGTCGCCCGCGTGCCGCTGTTCTCCAACCTGGACGCCTCCGAGATCGCCGACATCATGACGCTCCTGAAGGCCCAGACCGTGCCGCCCGGCGGCACCATCTCGCGGCGCGGCGAGCCGGCGGAGGCGATGTATTTCATCGCCAGCGGCGAGGTCGAGCTGACGCTCAAGGGCGAGACCCTCCGCCTGGGGGCCGGCGACTTCTTCGGCGAGGTCGCGGTGCTGCGGAAATCCCGGCGCTCGGCGACCGTCACCGCCGTGACCCGCGTCAACCTGCTGACGCTCTCCGCCGACGATTTCCGCACCCTCATGGACCGGCGCCCCGACATCGCCGACAGCATCAAGACGATTGCCGCCGAGCGCGTCGGCAAGGAACGCGTGATGCGCGGCGGCGACCTCATTTCCGAGGAGCTGGAGCTCGCCGAAGATACCGACGCCGGAAAAAAGGGCTGATCGGGCGCTACGACGCCGCCCGCCGCGCTTTATCATCCCACCGATTCGGAATGCGCGGCTGGAGTGAACGACTATGGCGGAACGGGCAAGGACCTTGCGGCATCGGGTTAACACGATCCTCGAGCGGGAGGATCCCAACGACGTGGCCGCGAAGATCGTCTTGCGGATCATCGTCGCCGTCATCATCGTCAATGTCGGCGCCGCGGTCCTGTATACCGACTCCCGCTTCGCCCGCCTGTTCCCCTACGACCTGCGCGTCATCGAGGCGGTCTCGCTCCTCGTCTTCGCCGTCGAATACGTCGCCCGCCTGTGGTCGTGCGTCGAGAGCCCGCATTATCGCGGACTGCCCGCCTGGAAGGCGCGGCTGCGCTACGCGACCTCGCCGGGCGGGATCATCGACCTCGTCGCGCTCCTTCCCTTCGTCGCCATCCACCTGTTCGATGCCGACATGCGCAGCCTGGCGATCCTGCGCCTGCTGCGCTTCTTCAAGCTCGCCCGCTATTCGCCCGGCCTGGCCTCGGTGATCGAGGCGCTGCGCGCCGAACGCCACGGCCTCGTCGCCTGCCTGGTGCTGCTGGCCGGGTCCATCCTGGTCTCCGCGTCGGCGATCTATGCCGCGGAAGGCGGCGCTCAGCCCGACAAGTTCGGGTCCATCCCCGAATCCATGTGGTGGGCCGTCGTCACCGTCACGACGGTCGGCTACGGCGACGTCGTGCCGGTCACCACGCTCGGACGGGTCATCGGCGGCGTCACCATGGTCGCCGGCATCTTCATGCTCGCCCTGCCGGTCGGCATCTTCGCCACCGCCTTCATCGAGGTGATCCGCCGGCGCGCCTTCGTGGTGACCTGGGGCATGGTCGCCCGCCTGCCGGTGTTCGCCGCCCTGGACGCGGCGACGCTCGCCGAGATCGTGCCGCGGCTGCGGGCCCGCAGCGTCGACGCCGGCGAGATCATCGTGCCGCGCGGCGAGGTTCCCCGCGCGATCTTCTTCATCGTCTCCGGCCTTGTCGAGGTCGACACCGGCGGCCGGCGCGAGCAGCTCGGCGAAAGCGGGTATTTCGGCGAGATCCACGCGACCCGCATCACCCAGGTCGACGCCCGCGTGCGGGCCATCGAGGCAACCCAGCTCCTGGTCCTGACCGGCGACGACATCGACGACGTCTCCGCCGCGCACGCGGAGGTCGGCGACCGCCTGGCGACCGTCGCGACCTATTCGGTGATGTGAGCCCGACAGGCTGAGCCTGCGGATCTGACCCCGCAGATCTGACCTCGTCGGGCCAGCCACGCCGCAAACAAAAAGGGCGCGGAAGACCGCGCCCTTTTGCATTCGTGTCGGACGACGGCTCAGCCCATTGCCGTCTGCAGGTTCTCGTCGACCTTGTCGAGGAAGCCGGTCGTCGTCAGCCACTTCTGGTCGGGGCCAACGAGCAGCGCCAGGTCCTTGGTCATGAAGCCGGATTCGACCGTGTCGACGCAGACCGTCTCCAGCGTCGACGCGAACTTGGCCAGCGCCGCGTTGTCGTCGAGCTTGGCGCGGTGCGCCAGACCGCGCGTCCACGCGAAGATCGAGGCGATCGAGTTGGTCGAGGTCTCCTGACCGGCCTGGTGCTGGCGGTAGTGGCGCGTCACGGTGCCATGCGCGGCCTCCGCTTCCACCGTCCGGCCGTCCGGCGACATCAGCACCGACGTCATCAGGCCGAGCGAGCCGAAGCCCTGGGCCACCGTGTCCGACTGCACGTCGCCGTCGTAGTTCTTGCAGGCCCAGACGTAACCGCCCGACCATTTCATCGCCGCGGCGACCATGTCGTCGATCAGGCGGTGTTCGTAGGTGATGCCCTTGGCGTCGAACTTGTCCTTGAACTCGGCGTCGAAGACCTCCTGGAAGATGTCTTTGAAGCGCCCGTCATAGGCCTTCATGATCGTGTTCTTGGTCGACAGGTACAGCGGATAGTCGCGGTTCAGCGCGTAGTTCATCGAGGCGCGCGCGAAGTCGCGGATCGAATCGTCGAGGTTGTACATGGCCATCGCCACGCCGGAGCCCGGCGACTGGAACACCTCGTGCTCGATCACCTCGCCGTTTTCGCCCTCGAACTTGACCGTGAGCTTGCCCTTGCCGGGGAACTTGAAGTCGGTGGCGCGGTACTGGTCGCCGAAGGCGTGACGGCCGATGATGATCGGCTTGGTCCAGCCCGGCACCAGGCGCGGCACGTTCTCGCAGATGATCGGCTCGCGGAAGATGACGCCGCCGAGGATGTTGCGGATGGTGCCGTTCGGCGAGCGGTACATGCGCTTCAGGCCGAATTCCTCGACGCGCGCCTCGTCCGGCGTGATCGTCGCGCACTTGACGCCGACGCCGTACTGCTTGATCGCCTCCGCCGCGTCGACGGTCACCTGGTCGTCGGTCTCGTCGCGGTGTTCGATGCCGAGGTCATAGTACTTCAGATCGATATCCAGATAGGGATGGATCAGCTTGTCCTTGATGAGCTGCCAGATGATCCGGGTCATCTCGTCGCCATCGAGTTCGACCACCGGATTTTCGACCTTGATCTTCGCCATGAAACGGGCCTTTCGCGTCGCTAACGGTATGGAATGGGAAGCCGGCACCTGCGCGACAGCGCCGCCAGCACGAATGTCGCGGCCCCTATAGCACCCCCGTCCGCGACTTTGAAGCCGACCCTTGGACGGAGACGCCGGATCCCGTCCGAAACGCCCCACATATCTGCCGCACCCCCATCATCCTGCCCGGAACGGCCTTGAGGCGCGCGGACCGCTCGCCCCTCGACTTCGTGGCCGTTGATCCTGTATCCGACGGACCGGACAACAACCGACCGGACCGCCCGTGACCGCATCGCCCGCCCCCGTCGTCATCCTCGTCGCCCCGCAACTGGGCGAAAACATCGGCATGGTCGCCCGCGCTATGGCGAATTTCGGCCTGTCCGAGCTACGCCTGGTCAATCCGCGCGACGGCTGGCCGAGCGAAAAGGCGCTCTCCGCCGCCTCCGGCGCCGATTGGGTGGTCGAGGGCGCGCGCGTCTACGGGTCGACGGCCGAGGCCATCGCCGATCTTGGCGTGGTGCTCGCCACCACCGCGCGCCCGCGCGAGATGGCCAAGCCGGTGCTCGATCCGCAGGCCGCCGCCGAGCGGCTGGCCGGGCGTATCGACGCGGGCGAGACGGCCGGCATCCTGTTCGGCGGCGAGCGCGCCGGGCTCGACAACGACGATGTGGCCCTCGCCGACGCCGTCATCACCTTCCCGACCGCCCCGGAATTCGCCTCGCTGAACCTCGCCCAGTCGGTGCTGCTGACGGGCTACGAATGGTTCCGCACGCGCGGGCTGGAGGGCGGCCGGCCGCGCCAGGCCGCGCCGCCGCTGGCGCCCAAGGCCGACCTGCAGCGCCTGTTCGAGCACCTGGAATCCGAGCTCGATGCCGCCGGTTTCCTGTTTCCGCCCGAAAAACGCCCCACCATGGTGCGCAACCTGCGCACGATCTTCCTCAAGGCCGATCTCACCGACCAGGAGGTCCGCTCCCTGCGCGGCGTCGTCAGGGCGTTGAGCGAACTGAAGCAACGGCGCGGAACCGATACGAATTAGGCCATGACGCACATCGTCGTCTTCGATTCCGGCCTCGGTGGCCTGTCGGTCCTGAAGGAGGTGCGCCGCGCCCGCCCCGGCGCCGACATCACCTATGTCGCCGATACCGGCGGCTTTCCCTATGGTGCCCTGTCGGAACAGGAGGTGGTCCGCCGCGTGCTGGCCACATTCGAAGGGGTCGCCGCGCGCCGCGCGCCGGATCTCGCGGTCATCGCCTGCAACACCGCCTCGACGCTGGTGCTGCCGTTCCTGCGCGCCAGCCACGCGTTTCCCTTCGTCGGCACGGTGCCGGCAATCAAGCCGGCCGCCGCGGGCACGAAAACCGGCCTCGTCAGCGTCCTGGCGACGCCGGGCACGGTGAAACGCGACTACACCCAGGCCCTGATCGCCACCTACGCCGCCAATGTCGACGTCACGCTGGTCGGGGCCACGGGCCTGGCGGCGCTGGCCGAGGCGGCCATGCGCGGCGAATCGGTCGACGAACAGGCGATCCGCGCCGAGATCGCCCCCGCCTTCGTCGAAAAGGGCGGCAAACGGACCGATACGGTGGTCCTCGCCTGCACCCACTATCCGCTCGTGCTGAACCACCTCGAGCGCCTGGCGCCCTGGCCAGTGGCCTGGATCGACCCGGCACCGGCGATCGCGCGGCGCGTCGCCAGCCTGCTCGCCGACCGCCCGGACCAGCCGGCGGCCGGCAAGACCGTCGTCCTGTTCACCGCGATGCCGGCAAACGCCGAGACGATGACGGCGCTCCTGGATCGCTTCGCGCTCTCATCGCCCGAAGCCCTGGCCCTGCGGGTCTGATCGCCATGGACGCGCGCCTGTCCGCGCCGGCGTGAGCGCCCGCCGCCGTTTGACACGGGCCCCCCGCACCTATATTTGACGGCGTGCGCGGGCTGTTGGGTCCGCGTATTTCTTTCCGCTTCCGTGGTTTCGGGGAGTTTCTCCGGTGCCTGTCAGCCGTGCGAACGGCAGAGGAGGAGCGGGTCATACTCGAACTGAACACACTTTCGAAGATACAGAGGTTACACACGCGATGTCGAAGCGCATCCAGGCAAAGTACAAGATCGATCGCCGCATGGGCGAGAACATCTGGGGCCGCCCGAAAAGCCCGGTCAACCGGCGCGAATACGGCCCCGGCGAACACGGCCAGCGCCGCCGTGGCAAGACGTCCGACTACGGCCTGCAGCTCAAGGCCAAGCAGAAGCTCAAGGGCTACTACGCCAACATTTCCGAGAAGCAGTTCCGCCGCATCTACGACGAAGCCCAGCGGCTGCGCGGCGACTCCTCGGAGAACCTGATCGGCCTGCTCGAGCGCCGGCTCGACGCGGTGGTCTACCGCGCCAAGTTCGTGCCGACCGTGTTCGCGGCCCGTCAGTTCGTCAGCCACGGCCACGTCAAGGTCAACGGCCGCCGCGCCAACATCCCGTCCATGCGCCTGAAGGTCGGCGACGTGGTCGAGGTGCGCGACAAGTCGAAGCAGCTCGGCTTGGTCCTCGAAGCCGTGGACAGCCCCGAGCGCGACATTCCGGAATATCTCGATGTCGATCACAAGAAGCTGACGGCGTCGATCACCCGCGTGCCTGCCCTCTCGGAGGTGCCCTATCCGGTGATGATGGAACCGAACCTGGTCATCGAGTTCTACTCGCGCTGATCGTTCGGTCACTACCGAATCGCAGGGCCGCCCCATCGGGGCGGCCTTTTGCGTTTAAGGGCGTCCCGCGTTTCAGCCCCCCGGGGGTCAGGAGACCTTGTGGACGTCCAGAAGCCGGGCGGCGACGATCGACAGCCCCGCCGAGGCGGCGAAGAACCAGATGCCCGGCAGCGCCGCGGCATCGGCCAGGCCCGAGCGCTTGACGGCGAACACGACGAGCGCGAGCAGCACCACGTCGAGCATCGACCAGCGCCCGAAGATCCCGGCAAGCCGCGCCGCCCCCGCCCAGCCGTTCCGGCCGAACGCCCGACCGGCCGCGATCCGCGCCAGTACGAGCAGCTTCAGCCCCGGAAACACCACCGAGAACGCGCCGAGCACGACGCCGAGGAAATACTCGCCCTCGTCGAGCAGCGCGACGGTGACGCCGAGCAGCGAATGCTCCTCGGACAGGAAAAAGAACCGGTAGAACTGCAGGCTCGGCAGGGTCAGCCCGAGCACGAGGCACACGGCCGCGGCCGCGACGACGCCGAGCGGCAGCCAGCGGCGCAGGTTTCCGCCGTCGCCGGCGGTTTCGTCAGGCAGTGTCCCGGCCATAGCTGCTCATCGTCGATCGAACGCCCCTATCCGCGCGAGCGGCATAGCAGTATGAGAGGCGGATTCCTATTCGCAGGCTCGCCGGTTCAGGTTGGAGGTTCGCCATTTTCAGGGTCCGCATTCCGGTCAAAGACGAGACCGAGGCCGATATCCTCTCGAACGCGCTGAGCTACGCGCTGGAGCCCGAGACCAACGCCGTCTCCATGATGGAGGCCGAAAAGGGCTGGCTCGGCGAGGCCTACTACACCGACGAGCCGGACGAGGCGACGCTGCGCGCGGTGATGGTCAATGCGCTCGGCAAGGGCGCGGCCAGGTACAAGATCACCATCGAGGCGCTCGCCGACCGCAACTGGGTCAAGGAGAGCCTGGAGGCCCTCCCGCCGATCCATGCCGGCCGCTTCGCCGTGTTCGGCCATCACGACCGCCACCGCATTCCGGCGAACGCCATCCCCATCGAGATCGAGGCCGGCCAAGCCTTCGGCACCGGCCATCACGGCACCACGCTCGGTTGCCTGATGGCGCTGGACCGGCTGTTGAAGCGGCGGCGCTTCTTCCGGCCCCTCGATATCGGCACGGGGACCGGCATCCTCGCGATAGCCCATGCCAAGGCCGCGCGCATCGCCGTGATGGCGACCGACATCGACCCGCTGGCGGTCACGGTGACAAAGGAGAACGCGGTCAAGAACGGCGTCGGCGGGCAGGTCAAGGCGTTCACCGCCAACGGCGTCGACACCGCCGCCGTGCGCCAGGGCGCGCCCTACGACCTGGTCTTCGCCAACATCCTGGCCAAGCCGCTGGTCAAGCTCGCGCCGCAGGTCCGGCCGCTGGTCGCGCCCGGCGGCATCGTCATCCTGTCGGGTCTGCTGGTCGGCCAGCGCCGCGAGGTGGAAGCGGCCTGGCGGGCGCAGGGCTGCGTGCCGCTGTTCCGCATCGCCCGCGACGGCTGGGCGACCCTGGCGCTGGAGGCGCGGTAGCGCCCCGGCCTGATCGGGAACCTTCCGGATAAAGAAATCCCCGGTCCGGGGACGCCGGACCGGGGATCGCAAGGTCAGGAGGAAATCTGCCGTCGACCGGTCAGTCGGTCGCGCCCGAATGCCAGCGGGCGAGTTCTTCGCGGGTAAGCCCCATGTTCTTCAGCGACTCGTCGCTGTAGGACCAGAGCGCACGCGCCGTCAGGCGGCGCGCCTCGGCCTCGCGGGCCTTCACCATGTGGTCGAACATGCGCCGGAGCACACTGCGGCGCTGCCGCGGCTCTACAGCGATGTGAGTGGGGGCAAAAATCGTCGTGGCCATCACAACCTCCTCGGCTGGAACTGAATTCGGTGCCGTTTCGAGAAGGAAGGTAAGCTACCCTGACCTTTTTAGAAGACCGATCGCTACATGACAGGCCTGCATATTTCGCATGCGCAAAAATTTTGCTGCACTGCAAAAGATTCAGGCATCCGGACACGGAAAACGCGCACATTGTGCGCATATCGTCGTCCGAGAATCGCGATTGATCCGCCGATCCTCACCAATTAGTTAAGAGCGATGTTCCAGACCTTCGACGATGGTGCCGATCCAAGCCACGGTGCAGAGCGTCTGGCCCGACTCAGGGCCGAGCTCGAGCGGCGCGGCCTCGACGGCTTTCTGATCCCCCGTTCCGACGAGCATCAGGGCGAATACGTGCCGCCCGGCGCCGAGCGGCTGAAATGGCTGACCGGCTTCTCCGGCTCCGCCGGCCTGGCCGTGGTGCTGAAGCACGCCGCGGCGATCTTCGTCGACGGCCGCTATACCCTGCAGGTCCGCGACCAGGTCGACACCGGCGCCTTCGAGCCGCTGCACCTGATCGATCCGGGCTGGCATGCCTGGCTGGAGGAGCAGCTGCAGGCCGGTGCGACGCTGGGCTACGACCCCTGGCTGCATACCGTCGCCGGCGTCCGCAGGCTCGAGAAGATCGCCGAGAAGACCGGCGCCAGTCTGGTGCCGACACCGGACAATCCGGTCGACGCGGTCTGGAGCGACCGGCCGGGCCCGCCGCTCGGCCAGGTCGTCGTGCACCCGCTCGACGTCGCGGGCCGTTCCGCCGCCGACAAGCTCGCCGATATCCAGAAGACGCTGGCGAAGGCACGGGCCGGTGCGACCGTGCTGACACAGCCCGATTCGATCGCCTGGCTCCTCAACGTCCGCGGCGCCGACGTGCAGCACACGCCGCTACCGCTGTCCTTCGCCATCGTTCCCGCCGAGGGGCGGCCAACGCTGCTGATCGATTCGCGCAAGCTCACCAACGCCTCGCGCGCCCATATCGAGGATGTCGCCGACATCGCCGAGCCGTCCGAGTTCGGACCGGCGCTCGATCAGGCGGCGGGCGGCCAGGGCGCCATTCGCCTCGACCCGGCGACCACGGCGCGCTGGATCGCGGACCGGATCGAGGCGGCGGGCGGGCGGATCGTCGACGGTGACGATCCCTGCACCCTGCCCAAGGCGACCAAGAACGAGGCCGAGATCGCCGGCGCGCGCGCCGCCCACCTGCGCGACGGCGCCGCCGTCAGCCGCTTCCTCGCATGGCTCGACCGCGAGGCATCGTCCGGCGGCGTCGACGAGATCGGTGCGGCCAAGGCGCTGGAAGGCTTCCGCGCCGCCACGGGCCAGCTCAGGGAAATCTCCTTCGACACCATCTCGGGGGCCGGCCCCAACGGCGCCATCGTCCATTACCGCGTCACCACCGACACCAACCGGCCATTGGAGCCGAATTCGCTCTATCTGGTCGATTCCGGCGCGCAATATGTCGACGGCACCACCGACATCACCCGCACGGTGGCGATCGGGGAGCCGACAGCCGACATGCGCCGCCATTTCACGCTGGTGCTCAAGGGCCACATCGCCATCGCCACGGCGCGGTTTCCTGAGGGCACGAGCGGCGCGCAGGTCGATACGCTCGCCCGCTACGCGCTGTGGCAGGCCGGCCTCGACTTCGACCACGGCACGGGCCACGGCGTCGGCAGCTTCCTGTCGGTGCACGAAGGCCCGCAGCGCATCGCCAAGACCGGCACCGTGCCGTTCCGGCCCGGCATGATCGTGTCCAACGAGCCCGGCTACTACCGCACCGGCCACTACGGCATCCGCATCGAGAACCTGGAACTGGTGAAGCCGCCCGAGCCGGTTCCCGGCGGCGAGAAGGCGCTCCTGTCCTTCGAGACGCTGACGCTCGCCCCGATCGACCGGCGGCTGGTCGACGTGGCGTTGCTGAGCGAGGCGGAAAAGGCGTGGCTGAACGCCTACCACGCCCGCGTCCGGGCCGAGATCGGGCCGCAGCTCGACGGCGACGACACGGCATGGCTGGAGGCCGCGACGGCACCGCTCTGAGCCCCTCCGTCAGGGCCCGTTGCCCCGGTGATCATGCCCGGAATACGGCCGGGTCGCGGGCGCTGAGCGCCGTTCAGCCCAGGTTCTGCCGGGTCCAGTCGACGATGGACCTGGCCGGCATGGCGCCGGCGGTGCGGGCGACCGGCCGGCCGCCGTGGAACAGGATCAGCGCGGGAATGCCGCTGACGCCGAGCTGGCGGGCGATCTCGCCTTCCTCGTCGGCGTTGAGCTTCAACAGCCGCACGTCGGGCTCCAGCTCGGCCGCCGCCGCCTCGAAGTTCGGCGCCATCGACCGGCACGGGCCGCACCACGGCGCCCACACGTCGACCAGCACCGCGATATCGTTCGACGCGATGTGGCGCTGGAAGGCGGCGCCGTCGACGTTGAGCGGCTTCGCGGCGAACAGCGGCGCCTTGCACGAACCGCAGCGCGCCGCCTTTGCCGGCTTGTCCTCGGGCAGGCGATTGGTCGCCCCGCAGCCGGGGCAGACCACATGAAGGCTGGCGCTCACTTGACCTCCTTGAGCTTGGTGATGTTCAGGCGCTCGAGCATGAACTTCTCGTAGAACGGCTCGGCGGTGCCGCGCCGGATCTTGTGCAGGAAGAACTTCTCGAACGCGATCTTGGCGAAGTGGACCCACTTGCCCTTCGACGCCCAGTTGACGTTGCGCGGCGGGATCTGCGGCTGGGCGACGAAGGCGACGCCGGAATCGCCGAAGTCGGCCAGGCACACCGCGTTCCACGTCGCCTGCGTCTCCGGCGCCTGGCCCTTCAGCAGCGCGCCGATGTTGTGCGCCGTCGCCGTCACCATGGATTCGATCATGAAGCCGGTCTTCGGCACGCCGCAGGGCACCGGCGTCGGCCCCGTCGGCGGGATCGCCACGCAGACGCCGACGCTGAAGATGTTGGGATAGGCCGGATTGCGCTGGTGCTCGTCGACAAGGATGAAGCCGCGCGGATTGGTGAGGCCCTCGATGTCCTTCACCGCCGGCACGCCGCGGAAGGCCGGCAGCATCATCGCGTAGCCGAACGGCAGCTCGTGCGTGGTCTTCGGCGAGCCGTCCTCGTTGACCTCCTCGACGATCATCTTGCCGTCCTCGACCGTCTTCACCTTGGCGTTGGTGATCCACTTGATGTGGTGCTCGCGCATCTCGCTTTCGAGCAGGCCCTTTGTATCGCCGACGCCGTCAAGGCCGAGATGGCCGATATAGGGCTCGGAGGTGACGAAGGTCATCGGCACCTTGTCGCGGATCTTGCGGCGGCGCAGCTCGGTGTCGAGGATGAAGGCGAACTCGTAGGCCGGGCCGAAGCAGGACGCGCCCTGCACCGCGCCGACGACAATCGGTGCCGGGGTCTCCACGAAGGCCTGGAACGCGTCATAGGCCCTGGAGGCGTGATCGACGTGGCAGATCGACTGGGTGTTGCCCTCCGGTCCCAGCCCCTCGATCTCGTCGAAAGCCAGGTCCGGGCCGGTGGCGATGACGAGATAGTCGTAGGCGACCGAGTTGCCGTCCTCGAGCTCGATCCGGTTTTCCTTCGGATGCACCCGTTTCGCGCCCGCCCCGACATACTCGATCTTCTTGCGCTGCATGATGTCGGGCAGGTTGATCTCGATGTCCGACTGCTTGCGCCACCCCACCGCCACCCAGGGGTTGGAGGGTACGAAGTGATAGGTCGGCCCCTGCCCGATCAGGATGACCTTGTCTTCCTGCCGCATCTGGGGAACCAGCTCGTAGGCCATCAGCACGCCGCTGAGGCCGGCACCGAGAACGACTACGTTTGCCATCTGCCTGTTTCCTGCCTTTGGCGGCCGCCCTCCCAGCGTCACCGGACGCCCCGGCCGACTGCCCCACGATTATGCTCTCGAATAAACATATTCCAAATATTGAATATATACAATTGCGACAAAAGTGCTTGGTCGCCTCATCACCACTATCGCGCGCCAGGCCGGGCGTGCATTGCGAAATGGCAATGTCTCGAAAGCCCTTCGGCTCCGGAAGCAAGACACGGTGTCGGGAGGGTGCGAACGGACGCTCGCCCAAGGGCATCCAGCGGCAGAGTCAGTACAGCACGGCCCGGAGGATCACCACGGAGACGACGCCGATGACGATCGCCGCGAGCTGCGGCAGCCGCAGCGCAGCGACCACCGTGATCGCCGCGGCGGCCGTCTCCGCCGGCCCGGTGGCCAGCACGGCGGGCGTGATCACCGCGGCCAGCACCGCGCCGGGCACCGCTTCGAGCGCCGCCCGTGCCCGGCCGGACACGACCAGCCGGCGGATCACCAGCCAGCCGCCGATCCGGCTCGCGTAGGTGACGAGCGCCATGCCCGCGATCGCGGCAAGCGCCAGCGGATCGATCTGAAGCGCGTCCAGCGTCATTCGACCGTCTCCGTCACCGCTTCGTCGGCGGGCCCGATGACCGCGCCGGCGAGCGCCCCGGCAATACCGCCAGCGGCGATGAACCAGGGGCCTTCGAAGCTCAGGTACACGAGCGCGGCGACAATCGCGCTGGCGGCGATGGCGACGCCGGTGCGCGGCCCCTGCCAGAGGCCGACCAGCAGGGTCAGGAAGATTGCCGGAAACGCGAAATCGGCGCCGTATCGCGACGGATCGCCGATAAGGCCGCCGAGCGCCGCGCCGAGCCCGGTCCAGCCGATCCAGTTGACGTAGAGGATCAGGCCCATGGTCAGGAAATAGGTCGCGGACAGTTTCGTGCGGGCGGCCCGGCGCTCTGCCAGCGCCCAGGTCTCGTCGACCATTGTGAACAGCGCGATCAGGCTCGTGCCGGTGCCGAAGTGCCCGATCTTGCCGGCGAGCGAGGCCCCCATCAGCAGATGCCGCAGATTGATCATCAGCGCGGTAACGGTGAGCAGCAGCCACGGCACCGGCTCGCGCCAGATGTCGACGGCGACGAACTGGGCGCTGCCGGCGAACACCGTCGCGCTCATCAGCACCATCTCAGGCACGCTGATGCCCTTCTGCGCCGCCAGCGCGCCGAGCAGGAGCGCGAAGGGAACGACGGCAACGGCGGCCGGCAGGACGTCGATCGCGCCGTCGCGCATTTCCGCCAAGGTCTCAGGCCCGGTCTCAGGCCCGGTCTCAGGACGGGTCTCTGGCCCGGTCTCAGGCCGCATCCTGGCCCGCGATATCCAGGGCGGCGGCGCGGAACCGGGCCGGCGTGACGCCGACGCGCGCCTTGAAGGCCCGGGTCAGATGGCTCTGGTCCGCGAAACCGCAGTCGAGCGCGACCGCGCCAGGCGTCCGGCCGCCGGCGAGCAGACCACGCGCCGCCTTGATGCGCCGGTCGGCGAGCCAGGCATAGGGCGTCAGGCCGGTTTCCTTGCGGAACGCGCGGATCAGGTGGAAGCGGCTGACACCGGCGACGCCGGCCAGCGTCGGCAGGTCGATCGACTCGGCATAATGGGCGTCGAGATAGTCCTGCGCCCGGCGCACGGGCCCGCGCTCCGTGCCCACCGGGGCGGGATCGCCCAGGCGGGCGTGGCGCGACAGGATCATCGCCATTACCGAGACGAAGCGCTCGTCGCTGTAGAGCAGATCGCTGCCGCCCAGCCCCTTGTGGGCGGCCACGAAGCGCGCCGTCCCGTCGGGGTCGTTGACGACCGGCTCAGGGAAGAACGGCGTCGCGCAGGTCTCGCGGCCAGTCAGCTCGCAGGCGATCTCGCGGAGAAGGTCGACGCTCGGATAGGACATCCGGTAGGCATAGCCGTCTCCGTATGGCTCTCCGTCGTGCACATCGCCGGGATGAACGAAGCACAGGTCGCCGGGGCGGCCGTAGCGGCGCTCGCCGCGCAGCACGAAGGTCTCGCAGCCCGCGACGATCGCGCCGACGACATAGGTGTCGTGCGTGTGCGGGGCGTAGCGGTGGGAAAAGAACCGGGCGGCCAGGCATTCCAGGCCGCCGTAGCGGGGCGCACGCCAGTAGCGTGCGCTGTCGCCCGCGTCGAGACCGCGCTCGGACAGCGCCGTCATCTGGTCTTTCACGTCCATGGCCCGGAGACTAGCAGCCCCGCGCCTGTGCGTCTTGAACGAGATTGCGCCCCCTCCTGGGGCTGGTGGGGGGCGTGGAACGGGCGCCGGACCTCAGTTCCCCGCCAGCAGCACCGACAGGGTCCAGGGCATGTCGTCGCTGACCGCGACGATATCGTCGATCCGCCAGGCGCCATCCTCCATAACGAGCAGGTAGCGGAACTTGCGCGGTTGGCCGAAATTCAGCAGGCCCACCGCGACCTCGGCCTTATCACCGGATATCTCGGGCGTGCCGATCTCGATGCCGGTGATATCGAAATCCTGCGCGTCGACGAAGACGTCGAAATCGAGGTTGCCGATGCCGTCGCGGTCGATGCGGTCGTCCTCCTCGGCAAGCAGCGCCTGCAGCCGCGCGGAGAACCGGTCGCGCAAGGCCGGGTCGGTGGGCGAAACGCCAAGACCGTTATCTTCATAGCTGGTGTAGATCTCGCCGACGACGGCGTCCGGCTCCTGTTGCGCGAACGCGGACGGCGCGGCCGCAAGGATCGCGATGCACAGGAAGACTTGAGCGACTATTGGAACGAACCTGCGCATGACACCCCCAGGACGCGACAGAACCGAGACAGTCATCACTGTGGCACGGGTCCGGATGCGCGAACAGCCGATCCTGCCGATCCAGTGAATGAAGCCTTGAGGGAAAACCGAAACTATCCGCTTTCAACCAGATCGAACCAGGCGTTCTCGTCTATGACCTCAACGCCCAGCTCGGCGGCCTTCTTGAGTTTGGACCCGGCACCCGGCCCGGCGACGACGAGATCGGTCTTCGCCGAGACCGAGCTTGCCACCTTGGCCCCGTAGCGCTCGGCCATCGCCTTGGCCTCGTCGCGGGTGAGCCGCTCCAGCGAGCCGGTGAACACCACGGTCTTGCCGGCCACGGGAGACTCGGTCGCCTGCGGCGCCTGCGCCTCCCTGGGCGTCACCTCGGCCAGCAGCGCGTCGATCTGCTCTTCGTTGCGCGGCTCGGCGAAGAATTCGACCAGCGCCTCGGCCACCGTGTCGCCGATCCCTTCGATCGACAGGAGATACTGGTAGGCCTCGCTGTCCGCCCCCTCGCCCGCCGCCTTCATCGCCGTGCGGAACGCCTCGAAGGTTCCGTAGTGGCGGGCGAGCAGCTTGGCCGTGGTCTCGCCGACATGGCGGATGCCGAGCGCATAGATGAACCGGTGCAGGTCAATGTCGCGGCGCGCGTCGATCGCCGCGAACAGGTTGCGCACCGACGTCGAGCCCCAGCCCTCGCGATCCTTCAAGCGCTTCAGCGACTGCGCGTCGCGCGCCTGCAGCGTGAAGATGTCGGCGGGCTTCGTAATCAGCCCGTCCTCGAAGAACGCGGAGACCTGCTTGGCCCCCAGCCCCTCGATGTCGAATGCGTTGCGCGAGACGAAATGGATCAGCTTCTCGACCGCCTGGGCTGGACAGACCAGCGAGCCGGTGCAACGCCGGATCACGTCCTCCTTGCCGGTGCGCGGGTTGACCTCGCGCACCGCGTGGCTGCCGCAGACCGGGCAGGTGTGCGGGAACGCGTAGGGCTCGGCATCCTTGGGCCGCTTCTCGAAGACGACGCCGAGGATCTGCGGAATCACGTCGCCGGCCCGCTGCAGGATCACCGTGTCGCCGATGCGCACGTCCTTGCGGGCGATCTCGTCCTCGTTGTGCAGGGTGGCGTTGCGCACCACCACGCCGCCGACCGTGACCGGCGTCAGCTTGGCGACGGGGGTCAGCGCGCCGGTGCGGCCGACCTGGATCTCGATATCCTCGAGCACCGTCATCGCCTTCTCGGCGGGAAACTTGTGCGCGATCGCCCAGCGCGGGCTGCGCGAGACGAAGCCGAGCCGGCGCTGCCAGTCGAGCCGGTCGACCTTGTAGACCACGCCGTCGATATCGTAGCCGAGCCGCGCCCGGGTCTCCTCGATTTCGTGATAGAACGCCATGATCTCGGCGACCGAGTTCACCTGGCGCATCAGCGGGTTGGTCGGCAGGCCCCAGTCGCGGAACGATTGGTAGACGCCCCACTGGCTGTCGGACGGCAGCGCGCCGACCTCGCCCCAGGCATAGGCGAAGAACTTCAGCGGCCGCGAGGCGGTGACGCGCGGGTCGAGCTGGCGCAGCGACCCGGCCGCCGCGTTGCGCGGATTGGCGAACACCGGCTTGCCGTCCGCCTCCTGGCGCGCGTTCAGCGCCTCGAAGTCGGCATGACTCATATAGACCTCGCCGCGCACCTCGAAGACGTCGCCGAAGCCGTCGCCTTTCAGCCGCCTGGGGATGTCGGGAATGGTGGCGACGTTGGCGGTGACGTCCTCGCCCTCCTCGCCGTCGCCGCGCGTAGCGGCCTGCACGAAGACGCCGTTCTCGTAGCGCAGCGACGCCGACAGGCCGTCGATCTTCGGCTCCGCGGTGAAGGCGATCGCCGTGTCGCCATCGAGCTTGAGGAACCGGCGGATGCGATCGACGAACCCGGCCACATCCTCCTCGTCGAAGGCGTTGTCGAGCGACAGCATCGGCACCGTGTGCCGGACCTTGGCGAATTTCTCCGACGGCGCGGCGCCGACCCGCAGCGAGGGACTGTCGGGGCGGACGAGCGAGGGGAACGCGGCCTCGATGGCGGCATTGCGCTGGCGCAGCGCGTCATAGGCGGCATCCGAGATCGACGGCTGGTCTTCCTGATAGTAGCGCCGGTCGTGCTCGCCGATTTCCTTGGCCAGGCGCTCGAGTTCCGCGGCCGCGTCCTCGGCCGTCAGGTCCGAAACCGGCGTCTTCTCCAGCCCTGCCATCCTCACTCCGTTCCCGCCAGAAGACGGCCCGCGGCCGCCCGTGCCTCCTCGGTGACCGTCGCACCGGCCAGCATCCGCGCGATCTCCTCGCGCCGGTGCGACGGATCGAGCGGGTCGACCCGGGTGACGACGTCGGCGCCCCGTTTCGGCGATTCCTTGCGGATCAGCAAATGCCGGTGCGCGCGGGCGGCGACCTGCGGCGCGTGGGTGACGGTCAGCACCTGCACCCGGTCGGCGAGCCGCTGCAGCCGCACCCCGATCGCATCCGACACGGCCCCGCCGACGGCGGTATCGATTTCGTCGAACACCAGCGTCGGCGCGCTGCCCTTGTCGGCGAGCGCGACCTTCAGCGCGAGCAGGAAGCGGGACAGTTCGCCGCCGGAGGCCACCTTCAGAAGCGGCCCCGGATGGGTGCCCGGATTGGTCTGCACCCAGAATTCGACGCGGTCGCGCCCGTCCGGGCCGCCGCCGTCGCCGTCGGTCTCGATGCGGGTTTCGAAGGCGGCCCGCTCCAGCTTCAGCGGCGCCAGCTCGGCCACCACCGCCCTGTCGAGCGCCTTCGCCGCCTTGCGCCGCTTCTCCGTCAGCTTCGCCGCCGCCATGTCGTAGGCGTCCGCGGCCGCTCTCGCCGCCACTTCGAGTGCGCCGAGGCGCTCCTCGCCGGTTTCCATGTCGGACAGCGCGGCGCGCATCCCCTCGCGCAGGCCGGGCAGGTCGTCGACGCCGCACTGGTGCTTGCGGGCCGCCGCCCGGAGCGCGAACAGCCGCTCCTCGGTGGTCTCCAGCTCGCGCGGATCGAAGGCGATCTCGTGCTGCGCCCGCTCGACCGACGACCGCGCCTCCTCGATCGACTCGATCGCCGCCGTCAGCGCCGCGACCACCGGATCGAGCAGGTCCGGCAGGTCGCCGGCGCGCCGTTCGAGCCGCCGCAGCGCCGCCGACATCAGCGGCACCGGCGACGCGTGGCCGGCGACCGCGTCGCTTGCCTCGGTCAGTTCGTCGGCGAGCTTCTCGGCCTGCATCATCACCTGCCGGCGCTCGGCCAGATGCGCCTCCTCGCCAGCCTCCGGCGCCAGCATGTCGAGTTCTTCCAGCGCGTGGGCGAGATAGTCGCGCTCCGACGTGGCCTTCTCCAGCGCGTCTCGGGCCTGCTTGAGCGCCGCCTCCGCCGCCCGCCAGGCGCCGTGCGCCTTCGCCGTGGCCGCCACGTCGGCGTCCAGGTCGCCGAAGCTGTCGAGCAGTTGCCGGTGGACCGACGGGTCGATCAGGGCTCGGTCGTCGTGCTGGCCGTGGATCTCGACGAGGCTCGCGCCGACCGATTTCAAAAGCTGAACGCCCGCCGGCTGGTCGTTGATGAAGGCGCGGGTGCGCCCGTCGGCGGCCTGCTGGCGGCGCAATATGATGTCGCCGTCCGCCTCGAAGCCGTACTCGGCGAGGAGCGCGCGGGCGGGATGGCGGGGGCCCGCGTCGAATACCGCCGTCACCTGCCCCCGTTCGGCGCCGCGACGCACCAGCGCGGCGTCGCCGCGCCCGCCGAGCGCCAGGGACAGGGAATCCAGAAGGATCGATTTTCCGGCACCGGTCTCGCCGGTGAGCGCGCTCAACCCCGAATCGAACGTGATGTCGAGCTTGTCGATGATGACGATGTCGCGGATCGAGAGGGCGACGAGCATCGCCCGCTCACAGCGTACCGGAGGCCTTGCGGAACACCTCGCTCAGCCACGACCCCTCGTTCTCCTGCGGCTCGTAGCCCCCCTTCGACAGGAGGGCGTAGGAATCCTTGTACCAGGGGCTGTCCGGGTAGTTGTGGCCGAGGATGGCCGCCGCCGTCTGCGCCTCGGAGATCAGCCCGAGCGCGTAGTAGGATTCGGTCAGCCGGTGCAGCGCCTCTTCGACGTGCCGCGTGGTCTGGTAGTCGGATACGACCGTCTTGAAACGGTTGATCGAGGCCAGGTACTGGCGCTTGGACAGATAGTAGCGGCCGACGTCCATCTCCTTGCCGGCCAGTTGGTCGCGCGCGACCTCGAGCTTGCCGCGCGCCTCCACCGCGTATTCGGATTCGGGATACTTCTCGATCAGCTCGCGATAGGCTACGGCGGCCTTCTCCGAGCGCGCCTGGTCGCGGCCGACGTCGACGATCTGGTTGTAGTAGGATTCGGCGACCAGATACTGGGCGTACGCCGCGTCATCGCTGCCCGGATAGAGGGTGACGTACCGCTTCGCCGAGGTGATGGCGTCGGTATAGCGCTGCGCTTCGTAGTTCGTGTAGGCCGACATGATCAGCGACTTGCGGGCCCACTCCGAATAGGGATGGATCCGCTCGACCTCCGAGAACTTTTCCGCGGCCGCCTTGAAGGACCCGGAATTGGAGAGCACCAGCCCCTCGTTGTAGAGGGCCTCCGCCGGCTCCTCCTCGATGACGGCGAACTCGTCATCGTCCTTGCCGAACAGGCTCTGGCAGGCCGTCAGCGACAGTCCGAGGCAAAGCAGCGCAGCGAACCGCAGCGCCCTCGAACCCGTCGTCGTAGTCCCGGTGGCGCGCGTCGCGCGGAATGTCATGTCAGGCAAACGCTTACTCGTCATAGGCTCGATCATCGCAATGCGCATCGGACACCCGACGCACTCGGCGGCGGACTTTATCCCAACGCCGTTTCCCAGGCCAGTTTGGCTGACCTCCGAATTGAGCGAATTTGTGGCGGTGCCGCCGGCGCGGCGCTATCGCCGCATGGCCGTGTCCGATTCCGTCGCGGCAGGCCGTATACGTGTACAGCCCGAACGGGCCTCAGCGCGCCGGCTGGGCCGGGCCGTGATTCGCGGTGCAGGCGGCGGCGCACGGGCGCGTGTCCTGCGCCCGTGCCTCGAGCACGGCGGTCAGGCTGGCGACGAACGCAGCCACAAGCACGATACGGAACACAAACAGCATGTCTCACCTCAGGCGGCGGACTATGCGGGCGGGACACCGGCCCCGCAAGCGCGGGAATGCGATGTTCGCGCAACGTCGTTACCCGCCGATTAGGAAAAATCGGCGAGTTCCGATGGTGCTGTAAACCGGCAGGAAATCGGGCCGTCAGGAGACGTCCGGGCCGAACGCGGCGGCGGGGACCATGGCGCCCACCTGTGCCTGGCCGGCATCGCGGCGCACGGTGGCGGTAGACCATTCCCAGGCGCTGTCGTCGGACAGCAGGGCCTCGACCATGGCGGCGTTCAGCTTGTGGCCGCCGCGATAGCTGCGGTAGTGGCCGAGGATCGGCGCGCCGGCCAGCGTCAGGTCGCCGATGGCGTCCAGCACCTTGTGGCGCACGAACTCGTCGGCGAAGCGCAGGCCTTCCGGATTGACCACCTGATCGTCGCCGATCACCACGGTGTTCTCCAGCGAGGCGCCCAGCGCATAGCCGTTGGCCCAGAGCTGCTCGACGCTCGACATGAAGCCGAAGGTGCGGGCGCGGGCCAGATCGCGGGCGAAGTCGCCCGAATCGGCGTCGTAGACATAGGCCTGACGGCCGATCACGGTGTCGGCGAAGTCGATCTCGACCTCGACGCGGCGGCGGTCGCTCGGCAGGAACTCGGCGATGGCATCGCCCATCCGCACCGTCACCGGCTTGAGAACCTTGATGTAGCGGCGCTGCGCCGACTGCTTGCGCAGGCCGGCCTGCTGGATCGCTTCGCAGAAGGCTTCCGCGCTGCCGTCCATGATCGGCACTTCGTCGCCGTCGATCTCGACGATCACGTTGTCGATGCCCAGGCCGCTCAGCGAAGCCAGCAGATGCTCGACGGTGCCGATGGAACCGGCCGACTCGCTGCCGAGCACCGTGCTCAGCGACGTGGCGACGACGTTACGGTGCGACGCCGGCACCTCGATATCGGCGGTGCCTTCGCTGGAATTCTTGAGGAAGATGATTCCGGTATCGGGGCCTGCGGGGTGAAAGGTTACCGTGGAGGCGGCTCCGCTGTGCACACCGACTCCACTAAGCGATACGCGTTCTTTTATTGTTGTCTGCGACTGAGCTTTCATAGTCCCGCGCTTTACTGGCCCGAATGTGCCGCCCCCGCGACTGCTGTCATTCAGGCATTACGTCCAACGTGGCAGGATCGCTTGTGTCGCTGGCACCGGCTGAACGAAGATCCTCGTTCGGCGACGGGCCGTGCATTGCGATGTCCTGCTGGCTGAACCCCCGTTGTCCGCGACATTTGTACCGGCGCGCCCCCGGCGGGCCAAATCACGCTTTTTTACCGTGTGTTACGCGAATAGCTCGCTTTGTAACGAAAGGTGCCCGGCAGCTTGCGCCGCCGGGCACCCCTAGCCTCTATGCAATCCCGCTCAACTGGCCCGCTCAGTTGGCCTGACGGCGCAGAAATGCAGGGATTTCATACTGATCGTCGTCGATCGAAGACGGCCGACGTGGCGCGTTGGCGACCTGCGGCGCGTGCTTGGGCTGCTCGGGATGCGCCGGCCGCTGCGGCCGCCTGGCGTATTCCGAAACCGGCTCCTCGGTCGCGTGCGACACAACCATCGGCGGCTGGACCGGCGCGGAATCGTCCGATTCTTCGCGACGGCCGAGGCCGACGGAGGCGAGTCGCTGCAGCAGGCCGGGACGACGGCTCTCGTGTGCGCCGTGATCGCCCGAACCCGACTTCGCCCGCATTTCCTTCTGGGCGATCAGCGGGAAGTCCTCGATGCGCGGCATCCGCGCCTGACGGCGCTCGGGATGCGAGGCGACCGGCGGGACGAAGGGATCGCCGTAGCCGGCATGGGTGTCTTCGGCCATCGGCGCCTCGGCGGGCGGCATCGCCGGAGCGGCCGGCGGCTCCATGCGGCTGATCTGCACACCGTGATCGCGCGCCGCCATCGGAGCCGGCGCGGGCGCCGGTGCGGGAGCGGGAACCGGCTGGGGCGCTGCCTCCGGCACTTCGGGAGCCAGAGCCGCCTGCACCGCGGCCTCGGCGACTTCCGTCGCCGCCGCGACCTGCTCGTAGGTCGGGGCCGGCGCCTGAACCGGGATCTGGGCCTGAGCCGGCATCTGGGCCGGCGCGGCCTCCGAGGTCTTCGCCTTGCGGGCCCGCAGCCGCTCGGTGAGCTCGGTGATCGTGTCCTCGGCGGTGCGTTCCATGACGGTGCCGACCTGATCGATGCCAGTCGCGACGACCGAAACCCGGATGATGCCCTCGAGGCTCTCGTCGAAGGTGGCGCCGAGGATGATGTTGGCGTCCGGATCGACTTCCTCGCGGATGCGGGTCGCCGCCTCGTCCACTTCGAACAGGGTCAGGTCGTTGCCGCCCGTGATCGAGATCAGCAGGCCGCGCGCGCCGCGCATCGAGCTCTCGTCGAGCAGCGGATTGGCGATGGCGGCTTCGGCTGCCTGGATCGCGCGCTGATCGCCGGAGGCCTCGCCCGTGCCCATCATCGCCTTGCCCATGGCGCGCATGACGGCGCGCACGTCGGCGAAGTCGAGGTTGATGAGGCCTTCCTTGACCATCAGGTCGGTGATGCAGGCCACGCCCGAATACAGCACCTCGTCGGCCATGCCGAAGGCTTCCGAGAACGTCGTCCGCTCGTTGGCGATGCGGAACAGGTTCTGGTTCGGGATGACGATCAGGGTGTCGACGTGCTGCTGCAGCGACTCGATGCCGGCATTGGCGACCGCCATGCGGCGCTTGCCTTCGAAGTCGAACGGCTTGGTGACGACGCCGACGGTGAGGATGCCCATGTCACGCGCCGCCTGGGCGATGACCGGCGCCGCGCCCGTGCCCGTGCCGCCGCCCATGCCGGCGGTGATGAACACCATGTGCGAGCCGCCGAGATGGTCGTTGATCTCGTCGATCGTCTCTTCCGCCGCCGCGCGGCCGACTTCCGGCTGCGAACCCGCGCCGAGGCCCTCGGTGATCGCCACGCCCATCTGCACGATGCGCTCGGCCGACGACATGGTCAGCGCCTGCGAGTCGGTGTTGGCGACGACGAACTCGACCCCCTTGAGGCCGGATTCGATCATGTTGTTGACGGCGTTGCCGCCGGCGCCTCCGACACCGAAAACGGTGATCTTCGGCTTCAGTTCGGTAAGATCCGGCATCTTGAGGTTGATCGTCATGGAACCCTCGCGTCCTTTACTAGTGTCCGTTGCGCCCGACCCCCGGGCAACTCAATCCACGCCTGCCGCCCCGCGGCCCCAGGTACGTCTCTAGAAACTTTCCCTGATCCAGTTTCCCACCCGGGCGAAATACCCGTCGCCGGCCGCAGCCGCGCCGAGCCGCCCGCCCGAGCGGTCGTGTCGTTCGATTCCCGCAAGCTGCGGATAGACCAGCAGGCCCACGGTCGTGGCGAAGGCCGGTCCGCGGCCCGAGTCCGGCAGGCCCGAGGCCCCCAGCGGCCGGCCCATGCGCACCTGCAGGCCGGTGATCCGCTCGGCCAGGTCGGTGACGCCGGGAAGCTGGCTGGCGCCGCCCGTCAGCACCGCGCGCTGGCCGGCGAGCGCGCTGAACGGGGTGGCCCGCAGCCGATCGCGCACCAGCTCGAGGATCTCCTCGACGCGCGGCCGGATGATTTCGGTGACGACCGACCGCGGCACCTGGTTGGCGCCGGGATAGTCGCCCTCGCCCACCAGCGGCACCGAGATCATGTCGCGATGGTCGAGGCCGGAGCCGATGGCCGAGCCGTACAGCGTCTTGATGCGCTCCGCCGCCTCGATCGAGGTCGACAGGCCGCGCGCCAGATCCATGGTCACGTGATGGCCGCCGATGGCGATGGCGTCGGCGCAGACGAAACGGCCATAGGCGAACACGCCGAAGGTGGTGGTGCCGCCGCCCATGTCGATGCAGGCGGAGCCCAGCTCCAGCTCGTCGGCGGTCAGCGCGGCCAGGCCCGCGGCGTAGGGGCTCGCCACGACGGCCTCGACGTGCAGATGGCTGCGCTCCACGCACAGGACGAGATTGCGCACCGGGGCGGCCTGCGCGGTGACCAGATGCATGTCGATGCCCAGTTCGCGGCCGACCATGCCGCGCGGGTCGGAAATCCCCCCGGCCTGATCGAGCGAGAAGGCGATCGGCAGCGAATGCAGCACGACGCGGTCGGGCTGAATGGTGTGGGTCCGGCCCGCCTCGAGGACGCGGTGGATGTCGTTGTCGCTGACGGCGTCGCCGGAGACGGTGACGCGGGCGGCGTAGTGATCGCTTTCCAGCCGGCCGGACGACACGTTGACGAGGACGCTCTCGACGGTGACGCCGGCCATGCGCTCGGCGGCATCGACGGCGAGGCGCACCGCGCGCTCGGCCTGCTCCATGTCGGTAATCGCGCCGCGCTTCACCCCGGTGGCGCGCTGGTGGCCGACCCCGACCACCTCGATCGAATGGGTGCGGCAGGCGAGTTCGGATTCGGGACGCTGCGGCCGCAGCCGCGCGATCAGGCAGCAGATCTTGCTGGAGCCGATGTCCAGGATGGCGATCGTCTGTCCGCGGCCCGGCGGCAACGGACGGGCGCGCGGTAGCCAGTGGTTGCTACGTCCGCTCACGTGTCCTGCCCTTTCCGTTGCCGCGAGGTACCCTTCGACTTCATGGCCGCCTTGCGCTGCATTGCCGCCTGGTCGGACAGCCTGACGACGACGCGGTCGGCGAGCCGCAGGTCGATCAGCACGATGTCGCGCGCCATCAGCCCCTGCTTGGCGGTCAGGGTGTCGAGTTCTGTCAGCGCCGCGTCGGCATTCTTCTCCGGGAGGCGGATCTCGACGCCGTTGTCGAGCATCAGGTTCCAGCGCCGGTCGGCGACGCGCACCGCGGCGCGCAGGCGCGTGGCGACGGAAGGATGGGGCGCGACCAGCGCCATCAGCTCGCCGGCCCGCTTGTTGGCGCCGGCGCCGACGACGAGCGGAAGGCTGGCGAAACGCTCGTCGGCAAGCTCGCCGATAACCTCTCCGTCTCGGTCGATCAGCGAGACGATGCCGGTGAGCTGCCACAGCGCATAGGGCTCGCGCTCGACCAGGTCGATGCGCAGCGTGCCGGGGAACAGCTTCTGCACCGTCGCGCTCTTCACCCAGGCGATATCGGACAGGCGCTTGCGCGCCCAATGGGCGTTGAACGTGAGCAGCGAGGTCGCGTCGCCGATCTCCAGCGCCCGCAGGACATCGCTCTCGCCGACTTCCCTGTGGCCGGTGATGACGACGGACTGGATGCCGAAGCCGGCCTTCGCGGTCACGTAGTCGGCGGCGACGAAGACGCTGCGGCGGACATCGCCCAGATGGTCGCCGGCGACGGCGCCGAAGGCACCGGTCGCCGCGAACAGGGCGGCGACGCCGTAGAGGCCGGCGCGGTTGGGGATGCGGATGTCGTCGAACGAGCCGATCAGGCGCGCGAACGCACCCGTACGTGCGCGACGGCGCGGCGCCGGCTCGTGCAGGCGGGACTCGACGCCGCGCCGCCGGCCGTCCGGGCCGCCGCGTGACTGTCTTCCCATCAGATGTCGCAGGCTGTCGCCTAGCGATTGCACGATGCGTCCTCCACCATCCAACGCACGAGATCTCCAAATGAGTGGCCCGCATGGGCCGCCATTTCAGGCACAAGGGACGTCTCGGTCATGCCCGGCTGGGTGTTGACCTCGAGACACACGAGGCCCGTCGTACCCTCGGCCCGGTCGTCGTAACGAAAGTCCGCCCGACTCACGCCGCGACAGCCGAGCGCCCTATGCGCCTTCAACGCCAGCTTCTGCACTTCTTGGTAAACATTCGGTTTAATTTCGGCTGGCAGCACATGTTTCGACCCGCCCGGAACGTACTTCGCGGCGTAGTCGTAGAACCCCTGAGTGGGCACCACGTCGATGACGCCGAGGGCCACGTTTCCCATGACGGCGCAGGTTAATTCCTTGCCCGCGACGTAGCGTTCGGCGAGCAGGTAGTCGCCGTATTTCCAGTCGGAAGAAAAAAGTTCCTGCGGCGGGTGCGCCTGGTCCTCGCGGACGATGAAAACGCCGAAGCTGGAGCCCTGGGCCTCCGGTTTCAGCACGTAGGGCGGCGGGAACACATGTGATTCGGCCGCCGTCAGCCGATGCACCACCTTGCCGTCGGCGATCGGGATGCCGGCCGCCTTGAAGATCGTGCGCGAGTGCGCCTTGCGCATGGCAAGGGCCGAGGCGAGCACGCCGGAATGGGTATAGGGCAGCCCCATGATCTCGAGCATCCCCTGCACCGTGCCGTCCTCGCCGTAGGGCCCGTGCAGGGCGTTGAACACGACGTCCGGCTTCACCTCGCCGAGCCGGATCGCGAGATCGCGGTCCACGTCGACATAGGTGACCTTGTAGCCCTCGCCCTCCAGCGCCGCGCCGCACGCCTTGCCCGAGGCAAGGCTGACCTCGCGCTCCGCCGACCATCCCCCCAACAGAACCGCGACATGCTTGGTCATTCGTCGTTCCTTCCGGGTTCGTTCCTCGATGGCCGACCGGTCCGTTGCAGCGAAACCACCATCCCGCACTGCCCTGAGCGCGCGGAGAGACGTGCGTAGCCGTCGGTCACGCCGGCACTCCGATCCGCTTGATTTCCCATTGGAGCTCGACGCCGCTCGTCTCCTTCACCCGCGCGCGCACCGTCTCGCCCAGCGTCTCGATGTCGGCCGCGGTGGCGTCGCCGGTGTTGATCAGGAAGTTGCAGTGCTTCTCCGAAACCTGCGCCCCGCCGACCGTGAGGCCGCGGCAGCCGGCCGCGTCGATCAGCTCCCACGACTTGCCGCCGGGCGGGTTCTTGAAGGTCGAGCCGCCGGTTCGGCTCTTGATCGGCTGCGAGGCCTCGCGCCGCTCGGTGATCGCATTCATCTCGGCAGCGATCTCCTCCGGATCGCCGTCGCGGCCCTGGAACAGGGCTTCGGTGAAGATCCAGTCGGCGGGCGCGCCGGAATGGCGATAGGTCATGCCGAGGTCCCCGGCCGGCACCACGTGAATGGTGCCCTGCCGGTCGACGGCGCGAACCTCGATCAGCACGTCGACGGTCTCGCCGCCATAGGCGCCGCCGTTCATCCGCAACGCACCGCCGATCGAGCCCGGGATGCCACGGAAGAAGGCGAGCCCGCCGATGCCGGCATCGGCGGCCGCGCGGGCGACCTTCACGTCCGGCACGGCGGTTCCCGCACGGACGCGGAACCCGTCCTCGATGGTGACGCGGGAGAAGCCCCGGCCGAGCCGGATGACGACGCCCGGCACGCCGCCGTCGCGCACGATCATGTTGGAGCACAACCCGATCACCGTGACCGGCAGGTCGGGATCGATGTTCTTCAGGAAATAGGCGAGATCCGCCTCGTCCTCGGGCGTGAACAGCACCTGCGCCGGCCCGCCGACGCGAAACCACGTGATCGGCGCAAGCTCCGCATTGGCGGTCAGCCGGCCGCGCAGCTCCGGCAGACGGGCGCGCAGATCGGCCGTGATGTCCGCGAAACTCATGCGGAAACTCCTTCGGGATTGGTCTTGAGTTGCTGCGGCAGCGCGTGCGCCCACTGGGTGATCGAGCCGGCGCCGAGGAAGATCACCAGATCGCCCGGCCGGGCGATCGCCGCGATCTCGGCCGCCAGCACGTCCGGCCCGGCGAGTGCCCGCGCGTCGGTGTGACCGCATGCCCGGATCGCGGCGACCAGCGCATCGCGGTCCGCGCCTTCGATCGGGTCCTCGCCAGCGGCGTAGACGTCGGCGACATAGAGGGTGTCGGCCTCGCCGAAGCAGCCGGCGAACTGGTCGAACAGGTCGGACAGCCGCGTGTAGCGGTGCGGCTGCATGATCGCGATGACACGGCCAGATTTTCTGGATTCCGGCCCGGTCGCGTCCTCGACGGCCCCGCGCGCGGCCTTCAGCACCGCCGCGATCTCGACGGGATGATGGCCGTAGTCGTCGTAGATGCGCACGCCGTTCCATTCGCCGGTGAAGGTGAAGCGGCGCTTCACGCCCTCGAAGCCGGCGAGCGCCGCGACGATCGCCTCGCCGGTGATGCCGATGCGCCGCGCGATGGCGATGGCCCCGGTGGCGTTGAGCGCATTGTGATGGCCGGGCATCGGCAGGCGGATATCGCGGATCCGGTCGACCGCGCCGGAAACCCGGTCCGTTATCTCGACCGAGAACCGCGTCCCGCCGCTGTCATGGCTGAAATCGACCAGCCGCGCGTCGGCGTCCGCGCTCTCGCCATAGGTAACGACGGTGCGGTCGGTAATGCCGTCGGCGACCGCGCGCACGGTCGGGTGGTCGATGCACAGCGCCGCGAAGCCGTAGAACGGCAGGTTCATCACGAAGTCGCGGAAGCCCTGCTTCAGCGCGTCGAAGCTGTGCCAGTGGTCCAAGTGCTCGGCGTCAATGTTGGAGACGAGCGCGATCTCGTTCGGGTACTTCAGGAACGTCCCGTCGGACTCGTCCGCCTCGATGACGAACCAGTCGCTCTGGCCCAGCCTGGCGTTGGTGCCCCAGGCGTTGATGATGCCGCCGTTGACGACGGTCGGATCGTAGCCGGCGCCCTCGAGCAGCGTCGCCATGATCGTCGTCGTCGTGGTCTTGCCGTGCGTGCCGGCGAGCGAGATGCCGCGTTTGCCGCGCATCAGCTCGGCCAACATCTCGGCCCGGCGGATCACCGGGATATGCCGCGACCGCGCCGCGACCAGCTCCGGATTGTCCGGCTTCACCGCCGTCGAGATCACCACGACCGCCGCCGTGCCCACGTTCTCGGCCGCATGGCCGACCGTGACGGTGACGCCCCTGGCGCGCAGCCGTTCGACATTGGCGGACTCGGCCTGGTCGCTGCCCTGCACCGTGTAGCCGAGATCGGCCAGCAACTCGGCGATGCCGCTCATGCCGATGCCGCCGATGCCGACGAAATGGATGGGGCCGGTGTCGCGCGGCGGTCTCATGCGGTCGCTCCCTTGAGCTCCGGCGGGATTTCCCGGCCCTCCGCCAGCGCCTCGACGACGTCGGCCAGCGTGTCGGCGGCGTGCGGATTGCCGACCTTCCTGGCGGCCTCGGCGGCGACGGAGAGCATCTCCGGATGGTCCATGCGGCTCGTCAGTTCCTCGGCGAACCGGTGCGGCGTGAACGCCGGCTGCGGCATCAGCCAGCCGCCCTTGGCCTGCGCCAGCGCGGTGGCGTTGAGAAGCTGGTCGTTGTCGATCGCGTGCGGCAGCGGCACCAGCATGCCCGGCCGGCCGATGACGGCGAGCTCGGCCACCGTGCTGGCGCCGGAGCGCGACACGACGAGATGGGCATCGGCGATACGTTTGGGCAGATCGGGAAAGAACGGCGCCAGCTCCGCGTTGACGCCGATCGCCTCGTAGCCGAAGCGCACCCGTTCCATGTCCTCCTCGCGGCACTGCTGGACCAGCCTGAGCCGGTTGCGATGCGCCTCGTCGAGGCGGGCGATGGCGCCGGGCACCACGTCGGAGAAGATGCGCGCGCCCTGGCTGCCACCGAACACGAGCAGGCGGAACTCGCCGCCCGCCTCGGGCGGATCGTAGGGCGTCGCCGCCTCGACCACGGCCGCGCGGACGGGCGCACCGGTGCGGACCGCCTTGTGCGCGTTCTTCTCGCCCAGCATGTGCACCTTCGGGAAGCTGGTCGCGACAGCGTCGACCCGGTCGGCGAGCATCCGGTTGGCCCGGCCCATCACCGCGTTCTGGTCGTGGATGATGGTCCGCACCCCGCGCAGCGAAGCCGCGATCACCGGGCTCACCGTCGGATAGCCGCCGAAGCCGACGACGACGCGGGGCTTGAGCCGGCTGATCAGGAACCACGCCCGCATCACGCCGATGCCGAGCACGAACGCGGTCTTGGCGTAGCTCAGGATATTGCCGCCGCGCACGGTGGTGGCGGGGATGATGTGCATCTCCTGCGCCGGGAACTTGCCGCCATAGCGATCGCCGCGCTCGTCGGTGACGAGATCGACCCGCCAGCCGCGCGAAATCAGCACTTCCGCCAGCGCCTGCGCCGGGAACAGGTGGCCGCCGGTGCCGCCGGCCGAAAGCAGGATGAGGCCCTTCTCGCCACTCATGCCGGCCGCGCCCCCGCATGCATGCCGGGATGCCGCTGATGCGGCGCCGGCAGGTCGTAGAGCACCGGCTCGGTCTGCGGCCGCCGGCGCGTCAGCCCGAGCACCATGCCCATGCCGTAGGCCAGCGACAGGATCGAGGAGCCGCCGTAGGAGACGAACGGCAGCGTCATGCCCTTGGCCGGCATCAGTTGCAGGTTGACCGCCATGTTGATCACCGACTGCAGCCCGAACAGCACGATCAGGCCGGTGACCGCGAGCTTCACGAAGGGATCGCTCTCCTTGAGCGCCTGCGTCAGCCCGCGCAGCACGATGAAGGCGAAGGCGGCGACGATGATCAGGCAGACGAGGATACCGAATTCCTCCGCCGTCACAGCGAAGATGAAGTCGGTATGGGAGTCCGGCAGGCTCTGCTTCACGGTGCCCTCGCCCGGCCCGCGCCCCAGCCAGCCGCCGCGCACGAAGGACTCGATCGCCGTGTCGACCTGGAAGGTGTCGCCGGATTCGGGATCGAGGAACCGGTCGATGCGTCCGCGCACGTGCGGCACGAAGGTATAGGCGGTGACAAGGCCGCCGACGCCGAGGCCGCCCAGCGTCACGATCCACAGCCACGACATGCCGGCGGCGAAGAACAGCGCGCCCCAGACCAGCACCGCGAGCATGGTCTGGCCGAAGTCGGGCTGCGGCACCAGTAGGCCGACGAAGGCCGCAAGCAGCAATATGGCCATCAGGTTGCCGGGCATGTCGGGCCGCTTCATCCGCTCGGAGAACGCCCAGGCGACCAGCACGACGAAGGCCGGCTTGACGAATTCGGACGGTTGCAGGGCGATGCCGCCGATCGAGATCCAGCGCCGCGCGCCCTTCACCTCCGGCCCGATCCACAGCGTCAGCGCCATCAGGACGATGCCGACCGCGAAGACGACGAGCGCCGAGCGCCGGATCCCGCGCGGGCTCATCATCGATACGCCGATCATCAGCGCGATCGCCGGCAGCACGAACAGGGCGTGGCGCTTGACGAAGTGGAAATAGTCGAGGCCGAGCCTCTGGGCCACCGGCGGGCTCGCCGCCAGCGACAGCACAAGGCCGCCGAGGATCAGCGCCAGGATCGCGCCGAGCAGCACCCGGTCGACGGTCCACCACCAGCGCGCAATCAGGCGCTCGTCGGTACGCGAGAACATCAGGCGGCCTCCCTGGATTTCAGCGTCACCCCGTCGATGTCGGCGACGAGCCTGCGGAACGCGTCGCCGCGCGCCTCGAAGTCGGCGAACTGGTCGAACGAGGCACAGGCGGGCGCAAGCAGCACCACCGGCTCGGCGGCGTTGGACGGGTCGTTAGCAGCGGCCTCGGCGGCGGCGGCGACGGCGGTCGCAAGATCGCCGCTCAGCTCGTGCGGCACCTGGTTGCCGAGCGTCATTGCGAAGTCTTCGGCCGCCTCGCCGATCAGGAAGGCGCGCCGCACGCGCGGGAACAGGCCCTTCAGCGGCGCGATGCCGCCTGATTTGGCCCGCCCGCCGGCGATCCAGTAGACCGTCTCGAAGCTCGCCAGCGCGCGCGCGGCGGCATCCGCGTTCGTCGCCTTGGAATCGTTGACGAACAGCACCTTGCCGCGCCGGCCGATCTCCTCCATGCGGTGGACGAGACCGGGGAAACTCTCGAGCCCCTCGGCGATCTGCGCCGGGTCGAGCCCGACGGCGAGCGCGGCGGCGACGGCGGCGACCGCGTTCTGCGCATTGTGCTCGCCGCGCAACGCGCCGATGCCCGAAAGGTCGGCGATTTCGGTTTCCGCGCTGCCCGAGGCGGACACGATGGTCGTGCCGCGCACGAAGACGCCGACGCCGAGCTTCTCGCGCGCCGAAACCCGCACCACGCGGTCGCCGCGGGCCTCCGCCGCATCGGCGATGCCGCGCGTCCAGTCGTCGTCGACCGCGATGACGACCGTCTCCGCCTTCTCGGCGATCCGCGCCTTCACGGCGGCGTAGTGTTCAAGCGTTCCGTGCCGGTCGAGATGATCGGGCGTCACGTTCAGGAGGATGCCGACGGTCGGCGCCAGCGTCGGCGTCAGGTCGATCTGATAGGACGACAGTTCCAGCACATAGGCGCGATCGTCGCCGAACGGCTCGAGCCCGAGCACGGCGGTGCCGATATTGCCGCCGACCGAGACCGCGCGCCCCGCGCTGCGGATCAGGTGCCCGATCAGCGCCGTCGTCGTCGACTTGCCGTTTGTGCCGGTGATCGCGATGACCGCGCAGGCGGGATCGCGGGCGGCCCGTTCGCGGAAGAACAGCTCGGTGTCGCCGATGATCTCGACGCCGGCCGCAGTCGCCTTCTCCACCGTCCAGTGCGGCGCGGGATGGGTCAGCGGCACGCCGGGCGACAGCACCAGCGCATCGAGTCCGTCCCAGTCCATCTCTCTTAGGTCGCGCACCGGGAACCCCTGCTCGCGCGCCTGGTCGACGCGCGGCGCGGAATCGTCCCACGCCGCCACCCGCGCCCCGCCCGCCATCAGCGCGCGCACGGCGTCGAGACCCGACCGCGCCAGTCCGAAGACGGCGACGCTGCGACCCTCGAATGTGGTGACCGGTATCATGCCGCCTACCTCAGCTTGAGCGTCGACAGGCCGATCAGGGCCAGCACGAAGGCGATGATCCAGAAGCGCACGACGACCTGCGGCTCCTTCCAGCCGAGTTGCTCGAAATGGTGATGGATCGGCGCCATGCGGAAGACGCGCCGCCCGGTGAGCTTGAACGAGACCACCTGGACGATGACCGACACCGCCTCGAGCACGAACAGGCCGCCGACGATCGCCAGCACGATCTCGTGCTTGATGGCGACCGACACCGAGCCCAGCATGCCGCCGAGCGCCAGCGATCCGGTATCGCCCATGAAGATCGAGGCCGGCGGCGCATTGAACCACAGGAAGCCCAGACCGGCGCCGATCAGCGCGCCGCACAGCACCGCCAGCTCGCCGGTGCCGGGCACGAAATGAATCTGCAGGTAATCGGAAAAGACAGCGTTACCAATGAGATAGGAGAAGACGCCGAAGGTGCCCGCGGCGATCATCACCGGCACGATGGCGAGCCCGTCGAGGCCGTCGGTCAGGTTCACCGCGTTGCCGGCGCCGACGATGATGAAGGCGCCGAAGGGAACGAAGAACCAGCCGAGATTGATGATGAAGTCCTTGAAGAACGGGAAGGCGAGCGAGGTCGAGAACGGCTGCTCGCCGATGCGCGACACCGCGTAGACGGCCAGCCCCGCGATGATGAATTCGAGCACCAGCCGCTGCCGCCCGCCGAAGCCGGAGGCAGACGACCGCGTCACCTTGAGATAGTCGTCGTAGAGCCCGATCAGGCCAAAGCAGACGGTGACGAACAGCACCGTCCAGACATAGGGGTTGGTGAGGCTGCCCCACAACAGCGTCGCCACCAGGAACCCGGTCATGATCATCAGGCCGCCCATGGTCGGCGTGCCCTGCTTGGCGATCAGGTGCGATTGCGGCCCGTCCTCGCGGATCGGCTGGCCCCGCCCCTGGCGCACGCGCAGGGAGCGGATGATCGCCGGCCCGAACAGGAACACGAAGATCAGCGCCGTCATCATCGCCGCCCCGGTGCGGAACGTGATGTAGCGGAACACATTGAACAGCGGCACCGTGTCGCCGTAGTTGGCCAGAAGCTCGAACATCTGTCAGCCAGTCCCCCTCGTGCGCGTCACGCGTCCGCCGCTTCGGCGGGCGCGAACTGCTCGCGCAGGGCTTCGACCACCGGTCCCATCCGGCTGCCCAAGGACCCCTTCACCATCACCACGTCGCCGGCCCGGACCTCGTCTCCGAGCGCGGCAACCAATCCCGTTGACTCCGGTGCGTAGCGGCCGCGCCGCAGGTCCGGCACCGCCTCGTACAGCGCCTTCATGTGCGGTCCGGAGGCAAACAGCAGGTCGACCGAAGCCTCCGCCAGAGGCCCGGCAAGCTCCCGATGCAGCGTTTCGGACGCCTCTCCCAGCTCCAGCATGTCGCCGAGCACGGCTATGCGGCGGCCGCGGAGCCCCGGCTCGGTCTGCGCCAGCAGCCCCAGCGCGGCCCGCATCGACGCCGGATTGGCGTTGTAGCTTTCGTCGATCACCGTGATGTCGCCGCCCTTGCCGTGAAGCTTAAAGCGCGCACCGCGCCCCTTCGGCGCCCGCATGTCGGCCAGCGCCATCGCGGCGAGCGCCAGGTCGCCGCCGGCGAGCTTCACCGCGCCAAGCACCGCCAGGCTGTTGCCGACGAGATGCCGGCCCGGCGCGCCGAACTTGTAGGTGATCTCGGAGCCGAGCACGTTGGCGGACACGCAGGAGCACTCGGCATGCAGCGCGACACGCTCGAGATGCACGTCGCTGCCCGCCGTCTCGCCGAAGGAGACGATGCGGATGCCCGCCGCCCGCGCCTTCCCGGCGAGCCGGTCGAACTGGGCATTGTCGGCGTTGAGCAGGACGCAGCCGCCGGGCTCGATGCCTTCGACGATCTCGCCCTTGGCGTCGGCGATCTTCTCGATCGCGCCGAAGAATTCCAGATGCACCGGCTCGACCGTGGTGACGATGGCGATCTGCGGACGCACCTGACGCACCAGCGCGGCGATCTCGCCCGGCGCGTTCATGCCCAGCTCGAAGACGCCGAATTCGGTGTCCGCCGGCATCCGCGCGAGCGTCAGCGGCACGCCCCAGTGGTTGTTGTAGGACGCAGCCGAGGCGTGCGTGCGGCCCGAGCGCGACAGCGACAGCCGGAGCGCCTCCTTGGTGCCGGTCTTGCCGACGCTGCCGGTGATGGCGATGATCCTGGCGGTGGAGCGCGCCCGCGCCGCCTGGCCGAGATTGCGCAGCGCCTCCAGCACGTCCGGCACGATCACCAGCGGTCCCGCCGCCGGATCGAACTGCGCCGCGTGCGCCTCGTCGATCACCGCGACGGCGGCCCCCTTCGCCAGCGCGCCGGCTACGAAATCGTGACCGTCGCGGCTGTCGCCGAGAATGGCGAAGAACGCATCGCCCGGCTCCAGCGTGCGGCTGTCGATGGAGATGCCGGTAACGGCCCCCAGACCGGCGCCGGCGGTGCAATCGGCGAGGCGTCCGCCGGTGCCGGCGAGGAAATCGTCCGCGGTCCAAAGAACGCTCATGCCACCGTCTCCCGGGCGAGCGCGCTCGCCACCACTTCATGATCGGAGAACGGCAGGACCGTCGCCCCGACGGTCTGGCCGGTCTCGTGCCCCTTGCCGGCGACGAGCAGGATGTCGCCCGGCTCCAGCGCGTCCACGGCGGTCTCGATGGCCTTGCGGCGGTCGCCGATCTCGATCGCGCCCGGCGCCTGCGCCAGGATCGCAGCGCGGATCGCCGCGGGGTCTTCCGAACGCGGATTGTCGTCGGTGACGTAGACGGTGTCTGCGTTCTCGACCGAAGCCTGGCCCATCAGCGGCCTCTTGCCGGCGTCGCGGTCGCCGCCGGCGCCCACGACGATCGCGAGCCTGCCCGTGGCGAAGGGCCGCAACGCCTGCAGCGCGTTGACGATGGCGTCGGGCTTGTGGGCGTAGTCGATGAAGATCAGCGCTCCGGCGCGGGTCTGCCCGGCGAGTTCGAGCCGCCCCTTGGCGCCCTCCAGCGTTTCCAGCGCGCCGAACGCCGTATCGGCCGGCGTGCCGGTCGCGATCGCCAGTCCCGCCGAGACGAGCGCGTTGGAGACCTGGAACCCGCCGACGAGCGGCAGCAGCACCTCGCGCTCGCCGCTTCCCGCGTCGAGCCTGAGCCGCTGGCGGAAACCCTCGGGCGTCGCCGAGAGCAGCCGGATCGCATCGCCCGCCGCACCGACGCCGAGCACGTCGAGCCCGCGCCGCCTGGCGACCGCGACGACGCGCGCCGATTCCGGCCGGTCGGAATCGACCACCGCCGCCGCGCCGTCCGGCAGCAGCTCGTCGAACAGCCGCAGCTTGGCGGCGAAATACGCCTCGACCGTTGGGTGATAGTCCATGTGGTCGCGGCCGAGATTGGTGAAGGCGCCGGCGGCGAAGCGCACGCCGTCGAGGCGGCGCTGATCGAGGCCGTGGCTGGAGGCTTCGAGCGCCAGGTGGGTGACGCCGTCGCGCGCGAGCTCGGCCAGCAGCGCATGCAGCGCCACCGGGTCCGGTGTCGTCAGCGAGCCGTATTCGGTCTTCTTCGGCGAGACGACGCCGATGGTTCCCAGGCTCGCCGCCTGCCGGCCGGCGGCAGCGAAGATCTGCCGCGTGAACGAGGCGACCGAGGTCTTGCCGCTGGTGCCGGTCACCGCGACCACCGTCTCCGGCTGGGCGCCGGACAGGCGCGCGGCGGCAAGCGCCAGCGCCCGGCGCGGATCGGCCGCGCGGATCACGGGAATATCGACGTCGAGCACGGCGTCGCGCGCGGCCACGACCGCGACGGCACCGGCCGCCGCGGCGTCGCGGGCGAAGCGCGCGCCGTCCGTCCGGCTGCCCGAAAGCGCCGCGAACACATAGCCGGGCCGCACCGTCCGGCTGTCGGCGGTGAGCCCGGTTGTCTCGATGGCGCGCCAGGCGTCCGGGTAACTGTCGACGTCGGCTAGAAGGGCATGAAGCTCCATGAAATCGGCCGGTTTCTGGTCATGTGCGAAGTCGTGTGCGTAGTCGTTTTCATTGTTGATGCGCGTCTTCTCAATAGGACACGCTGAGCAGTTCGTTCGGGTCGGCCGGCGCCATGTCCGGGACGACGCCGAGGATGGGGGCGATCCGGGCGATGATGTTTCGCGCCGTCGGCGCGACGTTCCAGCCCGAGGTACGGTAGCCGTGGGTTTCCTTGATGCCTTGCGGTTCGTCCAGCATGACGAAGACAAGGTATTTCGGATCGGTCGTCGGGAAGGTGCTGAGGAAAGTCGTCAAAACCTTGTTGCCCGAATAGCGTCCGTTGACGACCTTTTCCGCCGTCCCGGTCTTGCCGCCGACGTGATAGCCGGGCACGTCCGCCTTCTTCGCCGTGCCTTCTACCACGTTGAGCCGCATCAGGTAGCGCATCTTGTCGCTGGTCTGCGGCTCGATCACCCGGCGCGCCAGCTTGCGCGCGTCCGCCGCCGAACGCGGCAGGAAGGTCGGCGGGATCAGCTGCCCGCCGTTGACCAGCGCGGCGCCCGCCTCGACCGCCTGCAGCGGCGCGATCGACATGCCGTGCCCGAAGGCGATCGTCATCGTGTTCACCTCTTTCCAGCGTTGCGGAATGATGGGAGCGCCGGATTCGGGCAGTTCGGTGGTCAGACGATCGAAAAAGCCGAGTTTCTTCAGGAATGCCTGGTGGCCGGGCACGCCGACGGCGAGCGCCATCCGCGCCGTGCCGATATTGGAGGAATGGATATAGATGTCCTCCACGGTCATGATCCGGTTCTGGGCGTGGTAGTCGCCGATGGTGTTCCGGCCGACCCGGATCGGCGAGCGCGCGTCGAAGGTCGTGTCGACGCCGATCCGGCCGGTATCGAGCGCCATCGCGGTGGTGAACGCCTTGAACGCCGAGCCCAGCTCGTAGACGCCGGTGGTCATGCGGTTGATACGGTCGGGCTGCAGCGCCTCGGACGGCCGCTCCGGATCGAAATCCGGCACCGACACCATCGCCACCAGCTCGCCGGTGTGCACGTCCATGATCGCCCCGGCGGCCGCCGTGGCCTTGAACTTGTCCATCGATGCGAGCAGCTCGTCGCGCATGGCGTGCTGGGCGCGCAGGTCGATCGTCAGCTTCACCGGCTCCAGCGCGGCGTTGCGGGCCAGCCCCGCCTCGTGCAGCGCGCCGAGCCAGCTGGAATCGAGATACTTCTCGAAGCCGGCGATGCCCTGGTTGTCGATGTTGACGTAGCCGAGCACGTGCGAGGTGATGGCGCCGGCCGGATAGACGCGCTTGTTCTCCTCCAGGAACCCGACGCCGGGGACGCCGAGGCCGAACAGCTGGGATTTCTGCGTCGGGGTGATCTCGCGCTTAACCCAGACGAACTGCTTGCCGCTGGTCAGCTTGGCGCGCAGGTCGCCGGCGTCGAGCTCCGGGAACACCGAGGTGATGTCCTCGATCGTCTCGTCGACGTCGATGATCTTCGTCGGTTCGGCATAGACCGACGGCACGTTGATGTCGGTCGCAAGGACGTTGCCGGCGCGGTCGAGAATGTCGGGCCGGGCGTGGCTCACCTGCTGGCCGGGATCGAGATAGACCACCGGCGTGTCCGGCGTCATCGTGGCGAGCATCATCAGCCGGCCGCCGATGACCAGATAGATCGCGGAGAAAGCGACCATGGCCAGCATCAGGCGGTTGCGCATCTGCCTGTCGCCCGCCTGCCTGTCACGCCCGGCGGGCTTGCCCGCGTCGAAGCGCCGCTCCGCGGATCTGGACCGGAAAAGACGCGGCATACGCATTACTGGACCGTCCTGTCGTCACCGCCGGCGAAGCCGCCGATCGTGGTGTTGGCACCCGAGGGATCGATGTCGAGCGGCCGCATCGGCAGGTGCTCGACCATGGAAATCTGCTCGACGTCGAGCCGGTTGAGATCGAGATAGCGGTCCGCCAGCTCCTGGATCCGGCTCGGCTGGTCGAGATAGTTCCACTCCGCCCGAAGCACCGAGATCATCTCGCGCTCGTCGTCGATCTCAGCGCGCAGCTCGGCGATCTGGCGGGCAAGCTGCTGGGACTCGCCCTTGAAGCGATAGAGTCCGACCGCGGCGGCGACGATCAGCACGACGGCCAACAGGCTGACCAACCGGGTCATGATGCTCTTCCTCCATGTCGATGGTCCCGCGACGGGTCCGCCAGGCGCGGCACGCCGAGGGCGGCCGGATCGATCGGCCGCGCCGGCGCGCCGGTGCGCTCCGCCCCGCGCAGCCGCGCCGATCGCGCCCGCGGATTGGCGGCGATCTCGTCTTCCGACGCGCCCACCGGATGGCGCGTGATCAGCTTGAACGTCGGTGCCTCGGCGCGAACCTCCGGCATATGCCGCGAGCCGCGCCGGATCTGGCTGCGCTCGGCCAGGAACCGCTTGACGATGCGGTCTTCCAGCGAATGGAAGCTGACCACCGCCAGGCGCCCGCCCTCCTTGAGGATCCGCTCGGCGGCGGCAAGCCCTTCGGCCAGTTCGGAGAGTTCGCCGTTCACGTAAATCCGCAAAGCCTGGAAGGTGCGCGTGGCCGGATGCTTGCCGTCGCGCAACGGCCCAACCGCGCGGGCGACGATTTCGGCCAGCTGACCGGTCGTCGCGATCGGACTGTCGGCCCGCGCCCGGCCGATGGCCCGCGCCACCGCCCGCGACTTGCGCTCTTCCCCGAGCGTGAAGATCAGCCGGGCGAGATCGACCTCCGCCATCGTGTTGACGATATCCGCCGCGCTTGGGCCATCGCCGCCCATGCGCATGTCGAGCGGGCCGTCCTGCATGAACGAGAAGCCGCGCTCGGCCGTGTCGATCTGCATCGAGGAGACGCCGACATCGAGCGCGACCCCGTCCGCGGCCTCCACGCCCTCGCCTGCCGCGAGCCGGTCGAGCTCGGAGAACCGCCCCTCGACGAGGCCGAGCCGGCCGCGATAGTCGGCGACCATCGCCTGCCCGGCCCGGATGGCCGTCGGATCGCGGTCGATGGCGATGACGCGGCAGTCGGCGGCATCGAGGATGCCGCGCGTATAGCCGCCGGCGCCGAAGGTGCCGTCGATATAGATGCCGCCCGCCTTCGGGGCGATGACATCGAGGACATCGGACAGGAGAACCGGAATGTGGCGGGCCGGTCCGCCAGCGGCATCCTCAGAAGGTCCACCGCGACCCGCCATCATTCCGTCACTCCACTCGGGCCGCTCCCCGACATTGTGCCTCTCGGGGGCATGCCACTCAGCAATTGCTTCAACTCGCGCACTTTGGACCTGGCCTCTTCCTGGCGCGCGGCGAAGCGTTCCGGCTCCCAGAGCTGGAACTTGTGCCCGAGCCCCACGAACGCGACACGGTCCTCGATCTGTGCCCAGTCCTTGAGGCGTTCGGAGAGAACGATACGGCCTTCCGCGTCGAGCTTGAGGGTCTCGCTGTCGCCGTACAGAGACGTCGACAAGAGGTCGTGCTCGTCGGAGTACCGGGGCATGCTGTCGAGCAGCCCGTTGATCTCCTCCACCAGCCGGCTCCCCCCGGCGTCGAGCGCCGACAGTCCGAGAGCCGGATAGACATAGACACCGTCGAAACCGTCCCGCGCGAGTGTCGCCCGGAAGGTCGCCGGAACCGAGACGCGCCCCTTGGAGTCGATCCTGTTCGTGAAGGATGACACGAACCGGTCCATGGAGCTTCCCGCCTCCCGGCTTTACGCAAAAAAGACCCGCCCGACATTGGGCACCGACCCGGGCCTGAAACCGCTGCCGGGGCGGAAGCCGACACTGCCGGAGAACCACCCCGCGGCGCCGCCACGCCACAAGTCGGAAGGACTTGCTGGAGCCTGTTCCGTGAGCCGTGCCGCGCCCCTGCGGCCTGGGTATCCCGAACCACTGGCTTGGGATGATTTGGGATACCATGGGCAGACATGGGGGTCAATTCACAAACCCGGTTCGAGGGTGATCGATTCGTTAACCTTGCCGGAGTGTTACCGACACGCCTTAAGAACCGGTTGATTCAGCCGGATAATTTATTAACCGTTTGAATATGAAGGGAATTCTTGGCTAACAGGAACCGGGGAACGACGCGGAAACCGCGCCTCTCACCGGGACGGCCCTTGCCGGACCCGGTCCGGCAATCGATGGCCACCGCCCGTGCGACGCGAGCAGCGGCCGGGGATATGGATGCCCGGAACACGTCCGGGCATGACAGGCGAGCGTGTCGCCCGCGCGATGCGCGGTCCCAGTCTTTGGACACGGTCGGATCGGTACCGGCCCGAAAACGCATCTGCCCGAAAACACACCGTCTCCGGAGAAGGGAAATTTGCCAGCTGGCCTGTAAGCCGGGTTCTGTACGACGGACCTGGGCCCGTGTGACGACCATTCATCTGGGACGCCCGTTGCCGGACGCCTCGTGCAACCAACCCGGACGGCGGCGCGGAGAACGCCTGGCCCATGCCCGAAGACACGTGCCGTGCCATCCCTATTCGGTTTTGCTCCCGGTGGGGTTTGCCGTGCCGCTTCCGTTGCCGGCCGCGCGGTGCGCTCTTACCGCACCCTTTCACCCTTACCGCTCGCCCGTCTCCGGGCGGATCAGCGGCGGTCTGCTCTCTGTGGCACTTTCCCTAGGGTCGCCCCCGCCGGGCGTTACCCGGCACCGTTTCTCCATGGAGCCCGGACTTTCCTCCCCCTCACGGGAGCGGCCGTCCGGCCAGCTGGCAATGAGCAAGATAAGGGGGTTGCGGGGCAAAAGGTCAAGGGCGATGACGACAACAGCCGGCCATCGGCCATCAGCCGGACGAAACGAACGCCGCCCTAGTCCAGCACCACGCCGCGGCTGGTGAAGGCGAAGGCCTGCGTCCCGCGAGCGCCGACCATAACGGCCTCGAACAGCGGCGGCGTCACCGCCGTCTCGGACGACCATTCGACGACGACGTTGGCGCCGACGTCACCGCTGAAATCCTGCTGCCGGATGAGGATCTGCGCCGAGCCGAACGGCCCCAGCGTCGTCGGGCCGTTGAGCAGGTCCCGGATCTCCTTGCCGTCGCTGTCGTAGTAGACGGACGACCTGATCGTGATCGGCGCCGCCTGATCGAGGTTGCGGAAGCTCAGCGTCACCGCGACGTCGAACCGCTCGGTCGAGACGAAGCCGATCGCCGAATAGACCGGCACGTAGACGGTCTGCCCGGTCGACGTCGCCTCCTGCGCGACCGCCGTGCCCCCTGTCAGGAATGCGGCCAGTAGCAATGACGACACCAGGGACGACAGGCGAACAAAAGATCGATTGAACCAGGACATTTCGCCGTTTCTCCGTCGCGCTCCACGCTCGGGCGCACTTTCGCCGGAGTCGCCCGCCAGGCGCAAACGATTTGAGGCGGCGCAAACGGTTTGCGGAAACGGGCGGCGCCCCCCCCTAATCCGGGTCGCGGCGGGCCTTCCGCCGCCCCTCGCGTTCACAACGTCCGCAAGACGGCGTTGCGATAGGCCTCATCGATCCGTTTGCGGGCGAGCCGCAGGCAAACCATGTCCTCGTCGAGGGATTTGAGACGCGACTCCGCCCGGCGCAGGAGCCTGATCGACAGCATCGGAAATTCGTTGAGCAGGGCGACGAACGTCGCCGGATCGATCTCCGCGATCACGCAGGGCGTCAGCGTGCGCACGCTCGCGGCCCCCGGCGCGCCGTGAAGCGCCGCGAATTCGCCGAAGCAGGAGACGGCCTCGAGCCGCCGCAGATGGATGATCTCGCCCGAGCCGTCGCGCCGATGCACGTCGACCTCCCCTTCCGCCAGCACGAATACCCCGTGCAGTGCCCCGCACGCCGCGTCGATCACCAACGTGTCGGCCTCGACGCGGCGCCAGCGGCACACGGCATCAAGACGCGCGGCGACGTCGCGCGGAAAGTCGTAAAAAGGATCGATCATCTCAAAGGTCCGGGTTATCAGGTCACCGCCGCGGATGGCTGTCACCAGCGGGTCGGTTCAAGGGGCCACGCTCCGGAGTCCTCGCCGAAGCCGATGACAGTTTTATGACCTTTATGACGCGAAACCGTGGCGAGCGCCGTTACGGCGTCAGGTCGCCCAGCCGTCGCGCGGCCGCCGGTGCGTGGCCGCGACGCGCGAGACCTCCTCGTAGATGCCGGTGAGCAGGTTCAGGGTCCGCGTCGCATCCGCCAGCCGATCCGCGAAACCGGGCACGCTCTCGATCGCGGCGATCAGCAGCGCCCGGCGGATCTCGGCGAACGTCTCGGTCACCTCGTGGCCGAGCGGCGTCACCGAATAGCTGACCCCGGTGCGCGCCGTGCCGGATCGCTCGACGAGGCCGGCGGCGATCAGCTTGCGCAGGCTGTACTGGATATTGGGGATGTCGTCGCGGTTCATCAGCCGCGCCAGCTCCTTCACGCTCTTCGGCCGGTCGTTCATGCGGATGACGTGCAGAAGCGCGTTTTCCGGGCCGCTCGCGGCAAAATCGATGCAGCCGGCCAGGCACTCAGACTGCCAGCGCCCGAAGGACTCGAAGGTCCGCATCACCGCGAACTCGAGCTCGGTCATATCCACCTCGGCCGGCGTCTCGGCGAGGTGCCAGCGCCGGTCGAAGCCCGCCTGCTCCGCCGCGGCCTGCTTGCCCGTCATCTCGCGTTTGCCTGATGCCTCGCGCTTGCTGCCCGTCTCGCTCTTACCGGACGTGTCGCGCTTGCGCGCCATGGTCTGCCGCCTCCCCCGATCGTGTCGCAAGACGATAGCGATCGGGACGCTTGTCACCAAATCGATTTTTAAATAGACTTTTTATTTGAAACTTAAACTGAATAAATCGAGGAAACCCATGTCGACCAGAACCAATCCGATGTTCGCCGAGAAACGCTTCAAGCTCGGCACCTTTTCCTCCAACTGCTCGAGCGGCATGAGCGTCACCAAGGTGCCGGAGCGCTGGGACAATTCCTTCGACAACAACATCAAGCTCGCCAAGCTGCTCGACGACGCCGGCATCGACTTCATGCTGCCGATCGCCCGCTGGATCGGCTATGGCGGCGAGACCGATTTCCACGGCAGCGTGCTCGAGACCATGACCTGGGCCGCCGGCCTGCTCGCCAAGACCGAGAACATCGCCGTCTTCGCCACCATCCACACCGCCGCCAACAATCCCGTCGTCGTCGCCAAGCAGATCGCCACCATCGACCAGCTCAGCCACGGCCGCGCCGGCCTGAACATCGTCGCCGGCTGGAACAAGCCGGAATACGACGCCCTCGGCCTCACCCTGCCCGACGACCACGAGACCCGTTACGGCTATGCCCAGGAATGGTTCGACGTCGTCCAGAAGCTGTGGACCTCGACCGAGCGCTTCGACTGGAACGGCGACTACTTCAAGCTGAAGGGCGTCAAGGGCGATCCCCGCCCGGTCGACGGCCGCCCGCCGATCATCAACGCCGCCGGCTCGCCGCAGGGCCGCGACTTCGCCACCAAGAACGCCAACTTCCTGTTCACGCCGGCGATCGATCTCGACCGCTCGAAGGAGGAGATCGGCGAACTCAAGACCCAGGCGGAAGCGAAGGGACGCGAGGTCGACGTGCTGACCTTCTCGCACGTCGTCTGCCGCCCGACCGAGGAAGAGGCGAAGTCCTACGCCGAGTACTTCGCCCGCGAGAACGCCGACTGGGATGCCGTCGACAACCTGGTGAACCTCCAGTTCGCCCACGCCCACTCCTTCCCGCACGATCTGCTGGCGCTGATCCGCGACCGCATGGCGATGGGCCACGGCGGATTCCCGCTGATCGGCACGCCGGAGCAGGTCGCCAACGGCATCCTGCAGCTCGTCGACGCGGGCTTCGGCGGCACCACGTTGTCCTTCGTCGACTATGTCGAGGAGTTCCCCTACTTCCGCGACACGGTCTTGCCGATCCTGAAGGAAAAGGGCATCCGCTAACGCCTGAGAACCGGGGCGGTCGGATATCCCGCCGCCCCGCCCATTCCAAGATGACGGAGGTGCCCATGCATGCCGTCCTGCCCCGCGCGGCGGATCTGTCCGATCCTCTCGCCGAGGATTTCCGCCTTGCCATGCGCCGGCTCGCCGGCCATGTCGCGATCGTCGCGGCCGGCGCCGGCGACACGCTCACCGGCATGACGGTAACCTCGGTCGCCTCGCTCTCGGTCACGCCGCCCGCCGTCACCGTCTCGATCGCCAAGACCGCCTCGCTGCATGCCCTGCTTGGCGAGGGCAGCCATTTCGGCGTCAGCGGCCTGACCCACGCCCACCGCGACCTTGCCGACCGCTTCGCCGGACGGCACGGGCTGAGCGGGCCCCAGCGCTTTGCCGCCGGCGACTGGCGCGGTCTCCACGAGGGGGCGCCGACACTGTCCGACGCGGCCTTCGCGCTGCGCTGCACCATCGAACGGATCGTCGACTGGCACACCCATTCGATCGTCGTCGGCCGGGTCGACGGCGTTGCCGTGGGCCCCGGCGACGGGGCCGACTGTGGCGGGCTCGTCTACCGCAATGGCAGCTACGCCGTGACCGATATCCTCGCATGACCGACGATACCCGCCGCCTGTTCGAGCCGGTCGCGTTCGGCGACCTGCCCCTGCCGAACCGCATCGTCATGGCGCCGATGACCCGCAATCGCGCCGGCCCGGACAACGTGCCTGGCCCGCTGACCGCGACCTACTACGCCCAGCGCGCCTCCGCCGGCCTCATCGTCACCGAGGCGACGCAGGTGAGCCCGCAGGGCCAGAGCTATCCGGCGACGCCCGGCCTGCACGGCCAAGACCAGGTCGAGGGCTGGCGCGCCGTGGTCGACGCCGTGCACGCGGCCGGCGGCCGGATCGTCGCGCAGCTCTGCCATGGCGGACGCATCTCGCACCCCACCTTCCAGCCGGGCGGCGCCCGCCCGGTCGCCCCGTCGGCCATCGCGCCGGCCGGACACATCTACGGACCGGACTGGAGCAAGCGCGCCTACGAGGTTCCGGTGGCGCTCGACCGCGTCGGCATCGAGGCGATCGTGCGCGACTTCGCCACGGCCGCTGCGAACGCGCGCGCGGCCGGCTTCGACGGCATCGAGATCCACGCCGGCAACGGCTATCTGGTCGACCAGTTCCTGCGCGACGGTTCGAACCGCCGCGACGACGCCTATGGCGGCCCGCCGGAGCGGCGTGCGCGGTTCCTGGCCGAGGTGGTGGAGGCCATCGCGGACCGTGTCGGCGGGGCCCGCCTGGGCGTCCGCTTCTCGCCCTGGAACGGCTACAACGACATGGCCGACAGCGCGCCCGAGCGGCTGTTCCCGATCGCCGCCAAGTCGGTCGCACCGTTCGGCCTCGCCTATGTCCATGTGGTCGAGCCGGTCGGCACAGCCCCGTCGATCGGCCGCAGGATCGCCGATGCGGCGGCAACGAAGCTGATCGTCAACGGCGGGTACGATGGGGAGACGGCGGCCGTAGCTGTCGGATCGGGCGACGCGGACGCGGTGGCCTTCGCCAAGCCCTTCATCGCCAATCCCGACCTGCCCGCCCGCATCGCCGCGGGCCGGCCGTTCGCCGAGGCCGACAAGGCGACGATCTACGGCGGCGGCGCCAGGGGATATACCGACTATCCCGGCGACGACGGCGCATAGCACCGGACGCAGCAAGACAAATGAAAAACGGGGCCCAAAGGCCCCGTTCCGGTCGTCACCATCGGTGAAACGACGTGGCCGTGGGCGTCAGGCCCACTTGCCGGCCATGTGACGCTTCACCTTGGCGCAGTAGCCGACCGCGACCCGCGACATGCGCTTGGCGTAGTGGCCGCCCTGGTAGCGCATGATCGTGCCGCAGGTGTCGCCGCCGGCACGCTTGTAGGCGCCGGCCAGGTACTTCATGCCCCAGCGCAGATTGGTCTCGGGATCGTAGAGCGCCTTGGTGGAGCCGGAGAAGCCCATGCCGCGCGCGGTCTGCGGCTTGATCTGCATCAGGCCGACCTCGCCGGCACGGCCGCGTGCGCCCGGCCTGTAGTTGGATTCCACCCGCACGACCGCCAGCGCCAGCGCCACGGGCACGCCGTTGGCCTTCGCATGCTTCGCGATCTGCGCGTGATAGGGACGCGCCGACGTGGCGGCGGCCGCTTTCGCTTCCGGTTCCGTCTTGCCGGCGGACGGCGAGCCGGCCCCGACCGGCGTCGACGCCGCGTCGGCACGGCCATAGCGCGCGCCGGCCGCATTCGTCGACAGCCGGAAGGTCTTCGTTCCGGTCGAACCGGTGAAGCCCATCGCGGTGGTTTTCTTCGTCGTCGTGCCCGCGACCTTGCCGGCACGAATCTCGGTGGCATCGTCGTGCCCGGCGAACGACTCGGCGCCGGCGAGCCCCGGGGCCATGCCCACGCTCACCGCGATGCCAAGTCCAGCCAGTCCGCTTGCCAAACGGATATATTTTGTCATGCGTGTAATCCCCGCACTTGTTTCAATGTTCAACGCCCCAGCGCCGCAGACGCCGCTAAAGGGCGAATACGGCAAGAACCGGCGTCAAATACGGCAATTACGGGGAGTTTTTACGATCTTACACTTATTTACATTAATGACCAAAAGGCTGATCACGGATTATTACAAAAGGTTACATCAAGCGGACACACCCGAAGGGGCATAACCAAATCGAATGACGATCAAGAATAAACTGCTTAACAGGAATCGGATTGCCAACAAGTTGCTTAGGGATGCTCATCCGATTCGGCAATAATATAGCGCCAATTCTACACGAAAACCGAAGCCGCCAGCACATTCAAACGTCGCTTCGGATCAGCCGTTCGGCAGCGCGGCACGCAATTTGGCCAGCGTCTCGCGCGTCGAGGGATCGGCGACGCCGTCGACCAGGGCCGGCCGGAAATGGCGCTGGAACGCCGCAACGACGGTTTCCGTCTCGCCGTCATAGGCCTCCCCCGGTGCGAGCCCGTAGCCATAGGCCGCCAGGTCGTGCCGCAGCGCCGCGACGGCAGCCCCCGCATCCCCCGGCCCGAGCGATGGCCCAAGCGCCGGCCCGGATGTCACGGGCGCCGGCTCGACCCAGTGGCCAATGCCGGCGGCATGTAGGCGCCGCCACGGAAAGCGCTCGCCGGGATCGGTCTTGCGATCCGGCGCCACGTCGGAATGGCCGAGCACGCGGTGCGACGGGATCGGGTGGCGCGACAGGATGTCTGCGCACAGCGCGATCACTGAAGCGATCTGGACGTCGGGAAAGTCGCGGTAGCCGAACTCGTGCCCGGGATTGACAATCTCGATGCCGACCGAGCGGGCGTTGATGTCGCGCGCGCCCGCCCAGGACGCCACGCCGGCATGCCAGGCCCGCCGCGCCTCGGGCACCAGCCGCACGATCCGCCCGTCCTCGTCGACCACCCAGTGGCAGCTCACCTTCGCGTCGCGATCGCACAGCCGCTCCAGCGCCCCCTCGGCGGTCCGCATGCCGGTGTAGTGCAGCAGCAGGATATCGACCGGCACCCCCGCCGGGCGGGCGTCGTGATTGGGGCTCTCGCGGGTGTCGAACGCCACGGTCATCGCCGGATCCTACGGCTCACAGGCCCCGCTCGGCCAGTTCCGGGGCGCGTCGCCCGCGGCCCTCGCGCACGGTGATGATCAGCACGCCCGCGAGCGTCATCGCGCCGCCGACCACCATCCGCCAGGTGATGACGTCGCCGAGGAAGTAGGCGCCGCCCGCCGCGCCGAGGATCGGCGCGAGCAGCATGAACGGCGCGGTCAGTCCCACCTCGTGCCGCTGCATGATCCAGTAGTAGGCGGCATGGCCGATCAGGCTGGTGCCGAACACGACCCAGGCAAGGCCGGCGATCACGCCCCAGCTCAGTTCGATGGTCGCGATGATGTCGACCGGCGCGCCTTCGAGGAAGAACGAGGCGGCCATCAGCGGCGGCCAGGCGAACAGCGCGATCCAGGCCTGCATCGAATAGACGGGTACCCCGCGCACGCGCCGCATGAAGATCGTGCCGACCGCCATCATGAAGGCGGCGAAGACGACCAGCATCAGCGCGTCGCCGTACTGGAACACGGCCGGGTCGAGCCCGACGACGAGCACACCGGCGAACGAGATGGCGAGCGCCGCGATGCGCCAGACGCCAAGCCGCTCGTGCAGGACCAGGACCGACAGCAGCGTCGCGAACGGCACGCCGAGCTGGACGGCGATCGCGACCGGGGCGACGTCGGCGGCCATCGACAGCCCCTGGATCATGAACCCGAAATTCAGCGACCCGGTGAACAGCGAGATCAGCAGGACGTTCAACATCTGGCCCTTGTGCCAGCGCAGAAACCGGATCAGCAGGATCGAGACGATCAGGAACCGCAGCCCCATGAACAGCAGTGGCGGGAAATCAGTCACCGCGACCTTGCTGATGACGAAGCTGCCGCCCCACGCGAGCTGCATCGCCAGCAGCACGAGGACGTCGACCATCGACAGGCCGGGGGCGGGCGCGGCGACGCTGTCGCGGTGCCCGGCATCGGTCGTCACCGGCCGCGCTCCCGCTGGATCGTCTCGTAGGCGCCGTTGATCTTGGCCAGCTTGTCGGTGGCGATCCTGACGAATTCCTCGGGCAGGCCGCGCGAGATCGCCCGGTCGGGATGGTGCTCGGCGACGAGCTTGCGATAGGCCGCCTTCACCGCCGCGTCGCTGGCCGAGCGATCGAGGCCGAGGACGACATAGGGGTCCTCGCCGTCCGGGCGGATGTGGCGGGCGCTGATGCGGGCGAAGTCGGCCTCGCTGAAGCCGAAGATCGCCGCGACGTTCTGCAGATACTCCAGCTCGCGCTCGTGCACCGCCCCATCCGCCGTGGCGACGTGGAACAGGCCGTCGACCACGTCCTCCAGGATGTCCGGCTCGTTGGCGAACAGGCCGGCGAGCTGGCGGGCATAGGCCTGGTATCCGTCCACCGAGCGGTTCGCCAGGTCGAAGATGCGGGCGACGTTGCCGGCTTCATCCTCCGGCACGTCGAAGACCTGCCGGAAGGCGCGCACCTCTTCCTCGGTGACCACGCCGTCGGCCTTGGCCATCTTGGCGGCGAGCGCGATGACCCCGATCGTGAAGGCGAGCTGCGCCTGCTGCGGCGACGGCGCCGACCGGCCGCGATCGAACATCATGTGTCCGGCCACCGCCCCGATCAGCGCGCCGAGGGGTCCCCCCAGCGCCAGCCCCGCGGCCGCACCGCCGATTTTCCCCCATATGCTCATAGCCATGACTGTAAGGCAGTCGGCACGCCGAAGCGATGCCCGGTTTTCGGGCAACTCGGTCTTGAGCCCCGCGCGCAACGCATGCCATACCGGGCGGGCTCCCGCCGGGGGACGATCATCGATACGAGCAAAACCGAAGGGACGCGAACCGTATGCTGGGTACGCTGAGGAAGGAAATCCAGCTCGTCGTCGGCTGGGCGTCGGTCGTTCTGATCCTGATGTTCGGCAGCACCCTGATGGCGCAGGAGGCGTTGGCGGTCCGCGCCGGCCTGTTCGCCTGGCTGTTCGGCGTGATCATGTGGGGCGCGTTCACCGTCGTCCGCCACGCCGAGGAACTCGCCCACAGGGTCGGGGAACCCTATGGCACGCTGGTGCTGACCATGTCGGTCACCATCATCGAGGTCTCGTTCATCGTCGTGGTTATGCTGTCCAGCGACGCGGATTCGACGCTGGCCCGCGACACGATCTTCGCCGTCGTCATGATCACCCTGAACGGCATAGCCGGCCTGTGCATCCTGCTCGGCGGTCTGCGCCACAACGAGCAGTCCTACAACCTCAACGGTGCCCGCGCATTCCTCTCGGTCATCATGCCGTTGTCGGTGATCGTCCTGATCCTGCCCAACTTCACGACCTCGACAAGCGGCCCGACGCTCTCGACCGTGCAGGCGATCATCTTCGGTTCCCTGACGCTGCTGCTCTACGGTATCTTCCTGGCGATCCAGACCGTTCGCCATGTCGGCTACTTCACCGATCAGCCCGCCACGACCTTTGCGCCCAAGGCGGTCGCCGACTCCGAAACCGTGGACGAACCGGCCTTCGTGCCGGAGGTCGAGGAACAGCCCCACGGTGAGCAGACCTCGGCGCTCTATCACGCCGTGCTGTTGCTCGTCGCGCTGCTGCCCGTCGTCCTGCTGACCGAGGAACTGGCCCACCTCGTCGAAGACGGCATCGCCGCCGCCGGCCTGCCGGCCGCCGTCGCGGGCGTGCTCGTCGCCATCCTGGTGCTGTCGCCGGAAGCCATGGGCGCCTTGCGCTCCGCCGTCTCCAACCAGCTGCAGCGCGCGGTCAACATCGCGCTCGGCTCGGCGCTGGCGACCATCGGCCTGACGGTGCCGGCGGTGCTGCTGATCGGCACCCTGTCGGACCGGCACATCGTGTTCGGCCTGCCGGCGGAAGAGATGGTGTTGCTGACGCTGACGCTGGTCGTCGCCTCGCTCACCTTCAACGGCCCGCGCACCAATATCCTGCAGGGCGCCGTCCATCTGGTGATGTTCATCGTCTACGCGGTGCTGCTGTTCAATCCCTGAGCGGGATCGCCCCCGACCCGTTCGCCCCAAGCCGTTCGCCCCCAAGCCGTTCACGCCGAACGGGGTTGCCCGGAACGGATTCGCTCCGAACGGGCTCACATCGGGGAGGGTCTTGCGACGCGTCCTCGCCGGTCTCCGCCGCGTCGATGAGCTGCTTCAGCCGCTGGATCTCCACGCTCTGTTCGGCGGCGATCTCAACATACTGGCGCAGCCAGTCGGCCAGTGTCCGGCATGTTCTGATCAACTCTGCCCGGTCGCGCCGTGCGACCGATTCGGAATCGACCAGCGCCGAGACGGCGGACAATACGGCCCTGTGCTGACTTTCCATACGTTTCCGCTCCACGGCCCAGCCCCGAGAAGCCACGAATCGATAATACGTCCGGACAGGATTAAATTCGACGGCAAACTGTTTCGAGGCGAAAATCGCTTGAAAATCAATCCCGATTACCGCCGGCGACGGCGCGGGATCAGCCTCCAAGACGGGCGGAATCAGAATTATTGATTCGCCAGAACCGCGTTTCGACGCTGTGATACGCCCCTCTCGCACCGGACCCGTCCAGGGTTCCGATCACCCAAGCCTTTCGCGGAGCGACGGGTCATGCCGTATTCCCGGGCATTGCTGGGCTACGCCCTCGGTTTTGTCGGCGTCGTCATCTTCGGCGCGACCCTGCCGGTGACGCGGCTGGCGGTCGAATGGCTCGACCCGTGGTTCGTGACCGCCGCCCGGGCCATGTTCGCCGGCCTGCTCGCCGCGGCGATCCTGCTCGTGCTGCGCCGCCGCTTTCCCGCCCGCCATCTGGGCACCCTGCTGATGATCGCCGTGTTCGTCGTCTTCGGCTTTCCGCTGACGATGGCGCTCGCCATGCAACTGGTTCCCGCGGCGCATGGCGGCGTCGTCCTCGGCATCCTGCCGCTGGCGACCGCCGCTTCGGCCACCCTGATTGCCGGCGAACGCCCCTCCCCCGCCTTCTGGATGTGGAGCGCGATCGGCGCGGCCATCGTCGTCGTCTTCGCCCTGCGCGACAGCGGCCTGACGTTCGAAATCGGCGACCTGCTGCTGCTCGCCGCCACCGTCTGCGCCGCCATCGGCTACACGGTGTCCGCGCGCCTTGCCCGCATCATGCCGGGCTGGGAGGTGATCTCCTGGGTCGTCGTGCTGTCGCTGCCGGTCACGATCGTCGCGACCTGGTGGCTGTGGCCGGCACACACCGCCGCCGTGCCGATCGATGCCTGGGTCGCCCTGGGCTATCTCGCCGCCTTCAGCCAGTTCCTGGGCTTCTTCGCCTGGAACGTCGGGCTGGCGATCGGCGGCATTTCCCGGGTCGGCCAGGTGCAGTTGCTGCAGACCTTCGTCACGCTGATCATCGCCGCGCTCCTGCTCGGCGAGCACATCGACCTCGCCACGATCCTGTTCGCCGTGGCCGTCGTCGCGGTCGTGGCCATGGGAGGGCGCGCGCGGGTCGGCATGCGCAACGAAACCGGCACGGCCTGACGGCCCGGTGCATTGCCCGGCATGCCGGGCCAGGCATGCCGGGCCCAAGCATACTGTCACACCCCCTTTAATTTCGGGTGCGGGACCCTACGTCTCCTGCGTGTCCCACCGCAACAACAGGAGCGGGGATACTGCCATGAAAAATTCGCATCCCCTGGCCCTCGGCATAGCGATAGGCGTGCTGTGGGCTCTCTATGTCTTCGTGGTCGGCATAACGGCGATATACGGCTGGGGCGATGTCCTGGTCGGGGTTCTGGCGTCGCTGTATATCGGCTACGGCCCGTCGTTCGCGGGTGCGATCATCGGGGCGATCTGGGCGTTCGTCGACGGCTTCATCGCCGGCGTCGTCATCGCCTGGGTGTACAATTTCGTGGCGACCGGACGCTTTGCCCCCGAAGGTCACGGCCCCGAGGGCCACGGAACCGCCACGTCCCATCCCTCCGGCGCCTGAACGCGCCTGAGGCCTCGCCGCGGGTCGGCACGACCGATACCACGGCACTGCGCCGCCGCCCTCCCCTCGCGGCGGCGCTGTTCTTACCCTGGATCCTGTCCGCAAATCCTATAGCGAAGCCGCCGAACGTGCCGCCTGATCGTAGTGGCCCGACAAGGCGCGCAGGACCGCGGCATTGTCGCTCAGGAGGTCGGGCGCGAAGCCGATCCCCTTCACCGCCCGCACCAGCAGCGCCTCGCGGATCTCGTGATAGCGCTGCACCGCGTCCTCGCCCCTGGCGGTGATCTCGACCGTCTTCTCCTTGCCCGCCCGTCCGCTCTTGACCAGCCCCTGCGCCTCGAGCTTGCGCACCGCGTAGGTGACGAGATGGGTATCCTCGACATTGAGCACGAGGCAGATGTCGGCGAGCTTCTTCGACCGGGCGCGATGGGCGACCGAATGCAGCACCATCACGTCGAGCGGCGACAGCCCGCTGATGCCGGCCGCCTCGATGCAGCGCACCATCCACCGATGGAAGGCATGGGAGGCGAGGATGAGGCCGAATTCGAACTCCGACAGGCTCGCCATCCCCCCGGCGGCCAGATGCGCCGATGAGACAATCGGCCCGGGCCCTCGGGTGGATTCCTGCCCGGATTTCAAGTCAGATTTCAGGCCGGATTTCGTTGGCGATTTTGGCGGGGATTCGGGCCCGGACTTAGGCGGGGACTCTTGCGCGGGTTCCCGGGCGGGCGCCTGCGTCACCGTTCTGGATTTGCCGTGTCCGGCCATGGCCATCCCCTCGCACCGTGAATTTCATCGACAATTTATCGACAAATCGTTGACGTTGACAAGAACGCGACGCTAGTAATTGTTAGCGACCGAGCAACGCCAAGCGAGACAACGAACGATGTCGGGCAAGTGGGATTTCTGGATCGACCGCGGCGGCACCTTCACCGACATCGTCGCCCGCGCCCCGGATGGCGCGATCGTGGCCCACAAGCTCCTGTCGGAAAATCCGGAGGCCTATCGCGACGCCGCGATCCAGGGCATCCGCGACCTGCTTGCCGTCGATGCGGGCGCCCCGATCCCGTCCGATCGGATCAACGCGGTGAAGATGGGAACGACGGTCGCGACCAACGCGCTGCTCGAGCGCAAGGGCGACCGCACGGTGCTGGTCATCACCCGCGGCTTCCGCGACGCGCTGGAGATCGGCTACCAGGCCCGGCCCCGGCTGTTCGACCGGCACATCGTCAAACCTGAACTGCTTTATGAAGCGGTCGTGGAACTGGACGAGCGGATTTCCGTCAATGGCGACAAGCTCTTGCCGCTCGACCTTGAATCGGCCCGGCAAGCACTTGAATCGGTTTATCAGGACGGAATCCGCGCCTGCGCCATCGTGCTGATGCACGGTTACCGCTACCACGAGCACGAGCGGCAGGTGGCCGCACTGGCCCGCGAGATCGGCTTCACCCAGGTGTCGGTGTCGCACGAAGTCTCGCCGCTGATGAAGCTCGTCGGCCGCGGCGACACCACCGTCGTCGACGCCTATCTCTCGCCGATCCTGCGCCGGTATGTGAACCAGGTGGCGGGGGAGCTGTCCGGGGCCGACGGCGCGTCGGCCGCTCCCCGGGACGGCGTCGAGGCCGGGACCCTCACCCCTCATCCTGAGGAGGCGTCAAGCGCCGTCTCGAAGGAAGGCCACCCGCACGCCCCGCGCCTGATGTTCATGCAGTCCCATGGCGGCCTCACCGCCGCCGACCTGTTCCAGGGCAAGGACGCGATCCTGTCGGGCCCCGCCGGCGGCGTGGTCGGGGCCGTCGAGACGAGCCGTATGGCCGGCTTCGACCGGATCATCGGCTTCGACATGGGCGGCACCTCGACGGACGTCTCGCATTATGACGGCGCGTTCGAGCGCACCTTCGAGACCGAGGTGGCGGGCGTGCGGATGCGCGCGCCGATGATGCGCATCCATACGGTGGCCGCCGGCGGCGGATCGATCCTCCACTACGACGGATCGCGCTTCCGCGTCGGCCCGGATTCCGCCGGCGCCAATCCCGGCCCCAAGTGCTACCGGCGCGGCGGCCCGCTGGCGGTGACCGACGCCAACGTGATGCTCGGCAAGATCAGCCCGGACTTCTTCCCGGCGATCTTCGGCCCCGGCCGCGACCGGCCGCTCGACGTCGAGGCGGTGCGCGCGGCCTTCGCCGAGCTTGCCGCTACGATCGGCGACGGCCGCGCGCCCGAGGAGGTGGCCGAGGGCTTCCTGCGCATCGCCGTCGAGAACATGGCGAACGCCATCAAGAAGATCTCGGTCGAGCGCGGATACGACGTCACCGAATACGCGCTGACCTGCTTCGGCGGCGCCGGCGGCCAGCACGCCTGCCTGATCGCCGACACGCTGGGCATGAAGACGGTGCTGATCCATCCCCTCGCCGGCATCCTGTCGGCCTACGGCATGGGGCTCGCCGACATCCGCGCCAACCGCCAGCAGGCGATCGAGCGGCCGCTGGCGGACGAGGCCATGGCCGAGGTGCGCGCCGTCGCCGACCGCCTGACGGCGGAGAACGTCGCGGAACTGGAGTCCCAGGGCATCCCAGAGCCCGAGACCAGGACCTTCGCCCGCGCCCATCTGCGCTATGCCGGCACCGACACGCCGCTCGTCGTCGATCTCGAGTTACCGGCCGCGATGACCGCCGCCTTCGAGGCCGCCCATCGCCAGCAGTTCGGTTTCGTGACGCCGCAAAAGGCGATCATGGTCGAGGCGGTGGAGGTGGAGACCGCCGGCGGCGGCGCTCGTCGCGACGAACCCGACCATCCCCCGACCGAGACGACGCCCGAAACGACGCCCGCGCCGATCGCCGGGACCCGGTTTTTCTCGCACGGCGAGTGGCACGACGCCCCCGCCTACCGTCGTGAAACCCTGCAGCCCGGACAGACCGTCGACGGCCCGGCCCTGATCGTCGAGGCCCACAACACCACCGTCCTCGAGCCCGGCTGGCAGGCCGAGATCACGCCGAAGCTGCATCTGGTCATGCGCCGCGTCGTGGCCCTGCCCCGGCGCGTTGCCATCGGCACCGACGCCGATCCGGTGATGCTCGAGGTATTCAACAACCTGTTCATGTCGATCGCCGAGCAGATGGGCGTGACGCTGGAGAAGACCGCCTATTCGGTCAACATCAAGGAACGCCTCGACTTTTCCTGCGCGGTCTTCGCCGCCGACGGGTCGCTGATCGCCAACGCGCCGCACATGCCGGTGCATCTGGGCTCGATGGATCGCTCGGTGATGGCGGTGATCGAGCAGAACCCCGACATCGCGCCCGGCGACGTCTTCGTGCTCAACGCGCCCTACAACGGCGGCACGCACCTGCCCGACATCACGGTTGTCACGCCCGTGTTCGATGTCGGGGAAACCTCTGCCTCGTCGTCCCGGACGGACGAACGCGGGGGAGGCGAAATCCTCTTCTGGATCGCCTCGCGCGGCCATCATGCCGATGTCGGCGGCAAGGCGCCCGGCTCGATGACCCCGCGCGCCACCTCGATCGAGGAGGAAGGCGTCGTCATCGACAATTTCAAGCTGGTCGACCGCGGCACCTTCCGGGAAGACGCGCTGCGCGCGCTTCTGACCTCCGGCCCGTGGCCGTGCCGCAACCCGGACCAGAACGTCGCCGACCTGCGCGCCCAGATCGCCGCCAACGAGAAGGGCGTCGCCGAGCTTCGGAAGATGGTCGCCCATTTCGGCCTCGACGTGGTGCACGCCTACATGCAGCACGTCCAGGACAATGCCGAGGAAAGCGTGCGCCGGGTGATCGACGCCCTGCACGACTGCGAATTCGCCTACGAGATGGACCAGGGCACGGTGATCAGGGTCGCGATCACCGTCGACAAGGCGAAACGCGAGGCGACCGTCGATTTCACCGGGACCTCGCCGCAGCAGCCCACCAATTTCAACGCGCCGCACCCGGTGACGCGCGCCGCGGTGCTCTACGTCTTCCGCTGCATGGTCGACGACGAGATCCCGATGAACGCGGGCTGCCTCAAGCCGATCAACATCGTCATCCCCGACGATTGCATGCTGGCGCCGAAGTTTCCCGCCGCCGTCGTCGCCGGCAATGTCGAGGTGAGCCAGGCCGTCACCGACACGCTGTTCGGCGCGCTCGGGGCGCAGGCGGCCGCGCAGGGAACGATGAACAACTTCAACTTCGGCAACGCGACGTACCAGTACTACGAGACGATCTGCGGCGGCTCGGGCGCCGGCCCCGGCTTCGACGGCACCTCGGCCGTCCACACCCACATGACAAACACCCGCCTTACCGACCCGGAGATCCTCGAGTTCCGCTATCCCGTGATCCTGGAGGACTTCCACGTCCGCCGCGGCTCGGGCGGCCGGGGCAAGTGGACCGGCGGCGACGGCACCCTGCGCACGATCCGCTTCCTGGAGACGATGGACGTCTCGCTCCTAACCGGCCACCGCCGGGTGCCGCCCTTCGGCCTGGAGGGCGGCGCGCCCGGCGAGTGCGGCGAGAACCTGGTGCGCCGCCTCGACGGCACGATGGAGACGCTGGAAGGCTGCGACCAGACCGTCTGCGAGCCCGGCGAGGCGATCATCATCAAGACGCCGAGCGGCGGGGGCTATGGCAAATCCGCGGATTGAGCGTGCCGGACGACGGCCTGGTGGCGCGGCGCCGCGGTGCGGCCTCGCGGCCCTCGCCTTCGCAGCCCCGATAACACTGGCGTCCTAGCGCCTCGGGAACAGGCTGCCCGCCGTCATCCAGACCAGGGTGGTCAAGACCATGAACGCCGCGGCGATGGCCGGGATGATGATGCCCGGATAGCCGAAGATGACGCCGGCGAAGATCCACAGCATGATCATGTTGAGCATGAACCAGACGCGCGACTCGTCGGTGCCCTGCACCGCGTCGCGGAGCATCCAGCCCAAAAGCGGAATCGCGTAGATCATTCGAAGCAGCATCGCGTCGTAGCCTTCCTCTTGCGCCGTCGCGACGGGATGGCCTCGTTGCGGGCCGTTGACTTGGGCCCCGTCGCATTGCCGTACATAGATAGGCGCGCGCCGCGTCAGGGAACGCGGCAGAAGGTCACGGCAGCGGCTATAGGTCCGGCTACCGGCCGATCCAGGACATCCGGCGCTCGTAGAACGCCTGCACCACCATGAGCAACAGCACCATCGCGACATAGTAGATCAGCGCGGCGAGGTAGTACTCGGCGTACTTGTAGGTGAAGGCGACCGCCTGCTGCGTCACCGTCATCAGCTCGCGCAGCGAGATCACCGAAGCGATCGAAGTCGCCTTCAGCAGCGTGATGAACTCGTTGACGGTCGGAGGCAGGGCGACGCGCATCGCCTGCGGAACCTGGATCAGGAAGAAGATCTGCAGCCGGTTGAATCCGAGTGCGTTGCCGGCGTCGACCTGGCCGTGGTGGATGGCGCCGAGCGCGGCACGGTTGATCTCCACCTGATAGGCCGCCTCGGTGAGCGCGAGGCCGATCAGCGCGGCCAGGAACGGCGTGAACCACTGTTCGCGGAAGATGGGGCTCAGCTGCGGCAGCCCGTTCCAGATGATCAGCAGCAGAAGCAGGATCGGCACGGCGCGGAACAGGGTCACATAGACCTTGATGGCGGCCTTGAGCGTCGTGTTCGTGCCGCGCAACGCGATCGCCATCGGCAGGGACAGCGCGATGGCGAGCGCATGGGCCAGGACCGTGAGGGCGAGCGCGATGACCGCCCCCTTGAACAGCGAGGCCGAAAAAAGCGCCGAGACGAAGACGGACCAATCGAAAGCCATTTATTCCGCTCCCGGCGCTTCGGGACACTCGTCCGGACCGGCTACTGGCCGATACCGTCCAGGGCGTCGGCGGGAATCCGCCACTTCTCCGCGATCGCCTTCAGACGGCCCGAAGATACAAGCTCGGCCACCGCCGCCTCAACGGCCGCCTGATCGCTCGCCGGCTCCTTGCGGAAATAGGCTGCGTACTGCTCCTTGTTGGGATCGGAGAAGATGACCTTCAGCTCGCCCGGCTTCTGCAGGTCGCGGAAGGCGAACTCGGAGTCAAGGGTGATGCCGCCCGCCACGCGTCCGAGCAGCACCTGCTGGACCACGTCGGTGCCCTTGGGATAGGCCTGCACGTCGATCTCCGGCTTGCCGGCCTTTTTCAGCGCCGCGTTCACGTCGGCGACGATCTTCTCGTAGATCGAGCCGGACTGGTAGGACAGCGTCTTGCCGCTGAAGTCCTCGTAGCTGGAGTACGTGCCGTCCGCGTCCGACCGGCCGACGACGACGCTACCAGTCTTCAGGTACGGCACGCCGTTGAAGCTCTCAAGCCGTTCCGGCTTCAGCGTCGCGCCGCTGATCATCATGTCGCAGCGCTTGGCGTCCAGCGCCGGCAGCAGGCCCGAGAAATCCAGGGTGACGATCTGCGGCTCCACCTTCCACGTCTCGGCGAGCGCGGTGATCACGTCGACGTCGAAGCCGATCGGCTGCCTGGCGTCGGCGTTCTCCATGTATTCCATGGGCGGAAACGTCGGATCTAGACAGACGAGCAGTTTTCCGCCCGAGACGAAGCTCGGCGCCGTTTCCGCCTTCGTTTCCGCCGGCGCCGCCATTGCGAACGCGGACAGTGCCACAAGTCCGGTGAGGATATTCAGTCCATTCCTGCGCATGTTACCAACCTCTGGATCGTTGTTATGGATGCGGTTTGGAGACGGTCAGGTCCACTCCTCCGGAAGGTCGGAGCGGAATGTGGAAGGGGCCGGCGCCTCGCGATACGCGACGCCGGGCAGGACGCACAGCATCTCGAACAGGAGGTTGGCCGCGATCAGCGCCGTGTTGCCGGAGGTATCGTACATCGGCGCGACCTCTACGAGATCGCACCCGACGATGTCGAGACCGCGCAGACCGCGAATAATCTCCAGCGCCTGGATCAGGCTGAGCCCGCCCGGCTCCACCGCGCCGGTACCGGGACCGAACGCGGGGTCGAGGCTGTCGATATCGAAGGACAGGTAGACCGGCTTGCCGGCGAGCCGCTTGCGGATTTCCTCCATCAGCGGTTCCAGCGAGCGGTGCCAGCAGCGCTCGGCTGGAACCACCCAAAAGCCCTGCTTGCGCGCCCAGTCGAGGTCGTCGGCGTGATAGCCGCTGCCGCGCAGCCCGATCTGCACGACGCTGCGGTTGTCGAACAGCCCCTCCTCGGTGGCGCGGCGGAACTGCGAGCCATGCGAGATGCGCTCGCCGAACATCAGGTCGTTCATGTCGGCGTGGGCGTCCACATGGACGAACGCGACCGGCCCGTAGCGTTTCGCCATCGCCCTGAGGATCGGCAGCGTCAGCGTATGGTCGCCGCCCATCGCCACCGGCCGACAATCGGCCTGGGCTATGCGGTCGAAATGCGCCTCGATGCTGTCGACCGCGCGCTCGAGGCTGTAGGGGTTGGTGGCGACGTCGCCGAGGTCCGCGACCGTCAGGGAATCGAAGGGTGCCGCCCGTGTGGCCAGGTTATAGGGGCGAACCATCACGCTTTCGTTGCGGATCTGCCGCGGACCGAACCGGGTTCCCGACCGGTTCGACGTGCCGATATCGAGCGGCACGCCGATGAAGCCGGCGTCCAACTCCGACGGATCGGGGATCAACGGCAGACGCATCATCGTGGTAATGCCGCCGAAACGCGGCATGTCGTTGCCGCTCAACGGCTGATGATGCTGCTTGGTAGTGGTGGTTTCGCCCATGCGTTTCTCCTTATGCGGAAAGACTGCTGAGACGGCTGTGCTCTATCCATAGCGGCGTGAAAAATGTTACTTTCAAAAAGGCAAATGTGACTTCACTTACATTGGACTAGACGAGCGTGAATATCGCCGATGTCGATCTGCGCCTGTTGCGCGTGTTCATGACCATCGTCCGGTCCGGCGGCTTTACGCAGGCCCAGGCGGTTCTGAACCTCAGCCAGTCGACGATTTCCAACCACGTAAAGTCGCTGGAGGCGCGTCTCGGTGTCCGCCTGTGCGACCGCGGCCGCACCGGCTTCCGGCTGACCCGCGAGGGGCGCCGGATCTTCGAGGCGGCCGAACGGCTTCTGCATTCGATCGAGGCGTTCCGCACCGAAGCCCTCGCCCTCAAGGGCGAGTTGGCAGGCGAGATCCGCATCGGCATCGTCGACAGCACGATCGGCGACCAGTCGTCGCCGATTGTCAGGACCCTGTCGCGCTTCGTCGCGCTGGGCCCCGATATCCGGCCGTACCTGACCATCTCCGATCCGCCGAGCCTGGGGATGGAAGTGGCCCGCGACGGGCTCGACGTCGCGATCGGCGTGTTCCCCAGCCCGATCGCCTCGCTCACGCGTCAGCCCTTCTATGACGAACCGCAGGGATTCTATTGCGGCGAGGGCCATCCGTTCTTCGACAGGCCCGAGGCCGTCACCATCGAGGAGATCCGCGCCGCCCCGGTTATCAGCCGCTCCTACTGGCAGCTTGCCGACCTGGAGCGGCTGGAGATGCACGAGTTCGGCGCCATGGCGAATACGATGGAAGCGGCGCTGGCGCTGATCCTGACCGGCGGCTTCGTCGGGTTCCTGCCCAATCATCTCGCCGAGCCGTTCGAGCAGCGTGGCGCCCTGCGGCGCCTGCTCCCGGAACGGCTGAGCTATGACGCCAACATCGTCGTCATCAGCCGCAAGGGCCACGAGAAGCAGCCCCTGCTCCAGGCCTTCCTCGAATGCTGCGCTGTGGAATACCGGGCGCGGGCCGCGGCGCCCGCTACGCCCTGACCTCCCCGTAAGCGCCCAGACACCAGAGCTCGGTCAGCAGATCGGCGACGGCCGCCTCGTCGTCGGCGAGGTCGTCCAGCGCCGGGTCCTTGCGCAGGTACAGCTGGGTCAGGAATTCGTCGATCATGCCGCCCAACGCATAGGCGACGGGCAGCAGCTCCGCCGGGGGCTTCGGGCCTCCGCCGGAGCCGCCCGCCCGGCGCTTGGCGATCGAGGCGGCCATGCGCATGTTCCACTGCCAGTTCAACTCCTGCAGCGATTTGCTGACCGCGGTTTCCTCGCCCCCCAGATCGAACAGGCAGCGCATCAGCGGGGCGTTGGCACGGAACACGCGGGTATAGATCAGTGTCGCCCCGCGCACCCGTTCCCGCGACCCCGGGTCACCCTCCCGCGCGCCTTCCAGCCGGTCTCGCACGAACGCGGCGAAGGCCTCGATCAGCGCTTCGGTCGCGGCTCGTATGTCGGCGAAGTAGCGATAGAAGGTGCCGTGCGCGACGCCGGCCTTGGCGGTGACGACCGCGACCTTCAGCGCACTGCGCGCGACGCCCGACTGCAGCTCGGCCGCCACGCTCGCCAGGAGCTTCAACCGCGTCCGCTCTGGCTTGCGCAGATCCTCGGCCTGCGCCCTGGCCAGCAGGACCGCGGTGAAGTCCTGAACAGCCTCGTCGTCCGTGTCCCCCTGGGAATAGGCCGGGGCAGAGGGCGCCTTCATCCCGGAATCCTCGAAATATCCGCCATTGACTCCAGCCCTCAATCGATAAAAAATGACAGTGATATCACTATCGCTAATTGAGGCGAAAATCAATGCTGGTCGACCGCGCGGACTTCGCCGATCTCTCCGATCTCGCCGCTCACCGCCAGCGGTTGTGGGACGCCCAGCGCGATTACGTCGCGACGAAATCGTCGCTGCATCGGCGTGCCTGGGGCAAGGCATCCCCGCCGAAATCGCTCGACGGCCTGGCCGACCTGCCGTTCACGACCAAGGAGATGCTGCGCGCCAGCCAACGCGATCATCCCCCCTTCGGCGACTACCTCGCGAGCGACGAGACGACCATCGCCCGCGTCCACCGCACCTCCGGCACCACGGGCACGGCGATGAACCTCGCTTTGTCCCGGCGCGACGCGCACGAAACCGCCGTGGTCGGCGGCCGCGCGCAGGCGGCAAGCGGCCTGGGGCCGGGCCACCGCGTCGTCCACTGCCTGAACTACCGGCTCTGGATGGGTGGCTTCACCGACCACACCACGCTGGAGGAGACCGGCGCCACCGTCGTCCCCTTCGGCGTCGGCGAGACGCAGCTGCTGATCCGCACGATCCGGGACCTGGGCATCACCGCGATCTCGTGCACGCCCTCCTACCCGGCCGTGCTCGAACGGGTCATCGCCGACCACTTCCCGGAGATCAGCCCCCGCAACCTCGGGCTCAAGCTCGGCCTGTTCGGCGGCGAAGCCGGCCTCGACAACGCCGATTTCCGCGCCCGGCTGCAGGAGACCTGGGGCTTCAAGGTACGCAACGCCAATTACGGCGTCTCCGACGTGTTCTGCAATTTCGCCGGCCAGACCGAGCGCGACACCGACCTGCATTTCATGGCGCTCGACATCCTCCACCCCGAGCTTGTGGAGCCAGCGACCGGCGATCCTCTCCCCTGGGCCGAGGGTACGCGGGGCGAACTGGTGCTCACCCACGTGAGCCGGCAGTGCCAGCCGCTGGTGCGCTTCCGCACCGGCGACATCGTCGTGCTGACGGGAACGGACACGGCCGCCTGCGGGCGCACCGCGCCGCGCTTCCGCGTCGTCGGCCGGTCGGATGACATGGTGGTGGTGCGCGGCATCAACGCCTTCCCCACCCAGGTCGCCGCCGTCATCAACCAGTTCGCCGACCTGTCGGGCGAATACCGGATCGTCCTCGACGGCCCCGGTCCCTACGACGTGCTGCCGGTGGAAGCCGAGGTCGCGGACGGCGGCACGATCGAGGCCGCGCTGGCCTTATCGCTCGAACAGCGCATCAAGCAGTCGCTCGGCATCACCGCCAGGGTCGACCTTCTCCCCTTCCATGCCCTGCCCCGCACCGAGGGCAAGACACGCCGCGTCATTCGAAAGGACACGCCATGAGCCTCGCCACCGCGAACGGCACCGTGCTTGCCGAGGATATTGGCGACGGCGTTCGCCGGATATCACTCAACAGGCCGGACCGGCTCAACGCCATCGTGCCGGACTTGCTCGACGATCTGGTCGAGGCCGTAACCGCCGCCGACGCGGATGACGCCGTCCGCGCCATCGTGCTGACCGGCGAAGGCCGTGCCTTCTGCTCCGGCGACGACCTCAAGGATTTCGAGGCCCAGGTCTCCGACGTGCCCGGCACGACCGCCTATATCGAGCGCATCCAGGACGTGACGCGCGCGATGGTTCTGGGAAACACACCGGTCGTCGGCGCGATCCGCGGCTGGGCCGTCGGCGGCGGCCTCGAATGGGTCATCAACTGCGATTTCGCCATTGCCGCGGAGGGCACGCGCTTCTTCTTCCCGGAGATCTCCTGGGGCGTCTTCGTTACCGGCGGCATCACCGACATCCTGCCGCGCATGGTCGGCCTGCAGAGGGCGCGCGAGATGATCCTGTTCGGCGAGAAGTTCGACGCGACCCAGGCAAAGGCCTGGGGCATGCTGCACGACGTCGTTCCGGACGACGAGTTGATGCCGCGCGCGGTGGACCTGGCCAGACGGATCGCGGCCCTGCCCGCCGGGCCCGTCCGCGACCTGCGCCGCAGCCTCGCGCGCCCGGATGGCGCCGGCCTGCGTCAGGCCCTGAAGGCGGAGACGGAGGCGACGGTTCGCGGCTTCCTCGATCCCGAGACGGCGAAGCGCGTCGCCGGGTTCGGATGAGCCGACCGCGCGGCCCTCAAAGCACCGGGTTCAGGTAGTTCAGGATCGCCTGCATCCGCAGCATCACCTTGCGGATGACATGGGTGGCGTTGGCGCTGTTGGTGTAGATCGCCGCCGTCCCGACCGCGCCGGGACGCAGCCGCGCCAGCGCCTCGGGATCGTCGAAGGCGATACGGACATAGAACGGCTCGGCCGAAACCTGCGCGGGCGTCGGGATCGTTCCGCCGATGACGGCCTGGCCCTGCGACGCCACCTCGATGATCGCGTCCACCGTGCCGGTGACGATCTCGCCGGGCAGCGTCTTGAACGCGATCTCGACCGGCTGCCCGACCTTGACGTGCCGAAGGTAGATCTGGTTGATCTGCGTCACGACGCGCTTCGTCGTGGTGTCGATGAACACCATGGCCGGCTGGAACGGCGCGCTCGTGACCCTTTGTCCCGGGCGCAGCGCCAGGAAGGTCACGTAGCCGTCGGACGGCGCGCGGACCGTCGTTTCGTCGAGGTTCCACTCCGCCGCCTGCAATTCGGCCCTGAGCAGGTCGACCTCGGCCTGGGTCTGCTCGACCTGGAACCGCGTGCCCGCGTCGCGGGAGGCGAGCTGGCGGTATTGCTGCAGCCGCAAGGTCTCGAACGACAGTTGTGCCCGTTTTGCGTCGGTGGTGGCCTGAAAGACCGTCGGGTCGAGCTGGAACAGCACGTCCCCTTGCTTGAGCGGCACGTTCGGCTCGACCGGCACCTCCGTCACCACGCCGCTCACGTTCGGGATGATCTGCACCGAGTAGGTCATCGTCCGCGCCGGGCCGGCCGGCGCCCCCCATTGCATGGGAATGAACAGGACGACGAACAGCAGAACGATCCAGACGATCGTCGAAAGCCAGGTGCCGGGCTTGTTCGGCAGGACCTTCAGCTTCACCAGAATGGCAAGCAGCGCGACATAGACGAGCGTGAGAAAGGCGATCATTGGTCGGCCTCCGCCGTCTTGCCCGTTGGCGGCTTACCCGCCGCTTTCTTTCGTGCCGTTGTCTTGCCCGCGGATGGTTTGCCTGCCGATGTCTTTTCCGCCGCGGGTTTGCCTGCTGGCGCCTTGCCTGCTGGCGTCTTGGCTGCCGCCGTCTTGCCTGTCGACGTCTTGCTTGCTGGTGGCTTGGCCACCGCCGTGTTGTCGGCTTCCGGCACGCCGCCAACCTGCGCCGCTTCGGACTTGTAGAACGCCCAGACGAGGGCCAGCGGCCAGAAGATGCCGCCGAACAACGCCCCCAGCCAGCCGGCCACGTTCACCGCATCAGCCTGCGGATGCTGGCGCGCCCGCGCGATCCGCCCGGGCAGCATGGCCAGCACGAACCAGATCACGAGAGCCGCGATCAACAGCACGCCCAGCACGATCCAGGCAAAGATGTCGAGACCGCTCATGCCCCCTCGCGAAACTGTCCCCTCGTCGAAGCCGGTTCTACGGAGTGTACCAGATCGGCGAGGTGTAGGCTCGCTCTTGACCGGTCGTTTCGGCCCCCTCGGGGATCTCTACCCCGAAGCGGAACGCATCGTAGACCACCCAGCGCGGCGTCGGGATCTCGAGAACCCGCGCGTAGTAGAAGGCCGATTGCGCCGGATCGAAATCGGGGTCGGTCCACACCGTTCCCAATTCTGAGGCACCAATCGTGTTGGTCCAGTTCGCCGCCGCGATATCGACCGTGTTGCCTACCGCCGGCAATACGCCGTTCGCGTCGGGCTCGCGCCCCGGCGACCAGGCGACGTCATAGACCTGCTCGTGGGTCTCGCCGTCGGCGTCGATCCAGCCCTTGACGATCTGGATACGGTCGAGATTGGCCCCGATGGGATCACGCAGCGCATAGACCATGAAGGTCGGTGCGCCATCGCCGTCGCGCGGGCGAAGGTCCTCGCCCATCGGCACGCCCTTCTCGTAGCCGCGGAAGGCCGGCTGGCGGCTGTTCATGTCGGCGTCCTCGAAGCCCCACCCGCCGAAGAAGCGCACGATCATGCGCGGTCCCGTCGTCGCGTAGACCTCCTTGCGCGCCATCGCGTCCCAGATCGCGGTACGCGTGTTCTCCGTCGCCCACACACCGGTATAGCCCGAAGCGACGAGCTGATAGTCCTCGTAGACGCCGAGGTCGGTCTCGATGAACGCATGCTCCATGCGCTGCGGCGACGGCTCCACGTTGGTCGCCTTGCCGAAGAAGTTGTCCTCCTCGATCGCGGTCAGCGATGTATGGGCATCGGTCGAGCCGACCGCCCCGAACTTGTAGGGATTGGTGCCGAGCGTCTGCTTCAGCGCCAGGCCGTTCTTGAGCGCTTCGCGGGCATACTCGAACTGCAGCATGTCGTCGGTCTTGGCCTGGGTCAGATCTAGGTTGCCGACGTCCCAGGTCTCGTAGTCGGCGAAGGAGTCGTCGGGCGACAGGAACGGATGCGCCTCGCCATCGCCCTTGATCTGGGTCCATTCGTAGAGCGGCTCCCACTTGCCGCGCGCCTCGACATAGGCCGCGTCGATGGCCCGGCCGGTGTACTGGGCGTCGACCGGGAACATCAGGCCGTTCGACAGGTTGCCGTTATGCGCGATCGCCAGCGCCGATCCCCCGGTCTTCTGCTCGTAGGTCTCCAGCCACTTGTAGAGATCAAGCGGGTCGGTCGAGCCGACCGGCGGCTGCGTGACCATGGGCACGACCTGCAGCGCGCGATTGGCATTGTCGCGCAGCAGCACGTTGCGGTGCAGGTTGTTGCCGGCCACCAGTGACGTCCACTCGAAGCCGATGATCGTCGTGAACCGGCCCGGCTCGTTGTAGCGTTCGGCGGTATCCACTACCCGCTCCCAGACGGACGCATAGGTCTTCGCGCCCGGCGAATAGTGATCGAGCATGCCTTCCGGCATGGTTCCCTGCGAAAAATTGGTGATCAGGTCGACCGCGGCCGCGGCGGCGGTCTGTCCACCGACCTGCAGGGCCTCGTACCACTCCTTGCCCTTGTCGTAGGCGAGAATATTCGGCGCGCCCTCGGCGAGGTCCTCGGCAAAGCCCATCGCGTCGGAATGATCGGCGATCACCAGCCAGTCGAGCGGTCGCGACAGTTTCGCCGGCTGGCCGGAGGAGGCCGTCACCTGTTCGCCGCGGGCGAACCGGTAGGCCTCGTCCAGGCCGAGGATGTTGCCGAACAGCCCCGCATCCGCGGACAGCCGCGTGTGCAGGTGCGTGTCGCCCCAGAAAACCTGATCCGGGAAGCTGCGTTCCGCGTAAGGAGAATAGGCCTTTCCGGGATAGAGACCGGACAGGGACTCTTCGGAAGGGATGATCTGGGCCGTCGCCGGAACGGCAAAGCCCAATGCGATCAACGTGCTGAAGACAACGTGGCGCTTCATGGTGATCTCCTCCCTTAGTGGGGTCGCTCCAACGCCAAAATAGTTTTTCTTCAAATTCGCCGACTACACTTATTAGACATCGACCGACGGACAGCTTCAACTCGCAAAGGGGTTTTATTTGTTCGGATCTGTCCAATACGTCGACTTGCGTCGCCCTGTCCGCGCCCTATACGGGGAGCCGGATTCCGGACCGAAAACTGTCTGACACGCTGTTGTTACGAGGAGAGGATCCATGAAATATTTCGCACTCGCGGCGCTCGCCCTGGCCCTCGTGCTTCCCGACCTTGCCTTGGCGCAGGGGCCTGGCAGCTACGCCCGCCGCACCGGTCCCTACGGCGGGGCCATCCAGCTGACCGCGAACTATGTGGCACGCGACACCTGTCAGGCGGCCCTGTCCGCCCGGCGCGGCGCGCCGGCCGGCCAGGCCGTCGAGACGTTCACGATTCCCGTCACCATCGTTATCGGCCCGAATCCCAAGGGCTGCGGCGACAGCCGGCTCGTGACGCGGATCATGACGGTAGGCGGACCGGGCGATCGTCCGCTGATCCAGATCTTCTTCGTCGATCCCTCCGGGCGGATTCTGAAGATCGAAAAGGTCGCGAGCTGAGGCCCGGCGCACCGCCAGCGCGTTTGGCAAGAAAGACGCCCCATGCGCCCGGACGTCAGCGCGTAACCGGCCAGGACGTGTGCAGATCGTCGATCACGTAGGGATGCGCGTGGCGGCGCCCGCTTCCCTGATATTCGCGCAGATGCGGATGATCCGGATCGAGCTCGGCATGCGTGTGCTCGATCTCGTCGGGGTCGTGCGCCGGCCATAGCACGACCGAAAGACCGGCGCCGAGAAGCGTCAGGACGCCGAGTACGGTCAGGGTGACGGGCGCGCCGGCAATCACGCCCAGCCAGCCGGCGATCGGATAGGTCACGAGCCAGCAGGCATGCGACAGCGCGAACTGGGCGGCGAACACCGCCGGCCTGTCGGCGGGTTGCGCCGATCGGCGCAACAGGCGCCCCGTCGGCGTCAGAACCGCGGAATAGGCGAGCCCGGCCAGCGCCCACACCACCAGAAGAACCGGCCACATGCCGACATCGACGGTCGTCATGATCCACGCGAACCCGAGCAGGAGCGCGCCCAGAAGCACCGCCGCCGGCACCATCACGGCCCGGTCCGGCGTCCGGTCGAGAACCCTCGGCAAGGCCAGGGCCGCGATCATCGAGCCGCCGCCGAAACACGCCATCGCCAATGCCACGTCGTCGTCCGTGCGGCCCAGCCAGCCGCGCACCAGCACGACCGTGTTGACGATCACCATGGCGCCGGCGGCCGCCGCCGACAAGTTGAGGGCGAGAAGCCCCCGCAGCCGCGGCGTCGCGAGATAGATCCGGATACCGCGCGTGATGTTGTCGTAGAGTCCCTTGCCGCTCTCTGTCGGAAGCGGCTGCGGCAGCCGCACCGAGACCACCAGCACCGCCGCCGCGAGGAACCCGAAGACCGTTCCGCCGAACAGCCAGTGAAAGTCGATCACGGTCAGGAGTACGGCCGCGAGCATCGGGCTCAGCAGGTTTTCCAGGTCATAGGCGAGGCGCGACAGCGACAGCGCCCGCGTATAGTCCTTCTCCGCCGGCAAAACGTCGGGGATCGTCGCCTGGAAGGTCGGTGTGAAGGCCGCGGACGCCGACTGGAGCAGGAAGATCAGCACATAGATGTGCCAGATCTCGGAAACGAAGGGCAGCAGCAACGCCACGCCGGCGCGCGCCAGGCTCATCACGACCAGGAAGGCGCGGCGCGGCAGCCGGCTGGCATAGGCACCGACGATCGGCGAGACGCCGACATAGGCGATCATCTTGATGGCCAGCGCCGTCCCCAGCACCGCCCCGGCCTCTTCGCCCGCCAGATCGTATGCGAGCAGCGCCAGCGCGACGGTGAGCAGGCCGGTGCCGATGAGGGCTATGACCTGGGCGGAGAAGAGGTGGCGGTAGGTGCGATCGGCGAGGACGGTGAGCATGGCCGGACGCTACCACGCAGCCTTCCGCGGCTTAAGGCGACAAAACGCCCATAGGCCCTAGCGATGAACGAAGATGGCCTCGGTGAGCGCGGCTAGGCCGCCGATCCGGCGGCCCGCGCACGCCTTGCCGCCTGGCCGGCGACGAGGCGAACCCTGCGCGGGGCGGCCGCCCAGATGCAGGCGGCCGAGACCAGGCTCATCGCCAGGCACAGCAGGAAGGCCGGATTGTAGGACCCGGTCGCATCGTAGATCACGCCGGTGATCCATGGGCCGACGCCCGCGCCGATGTTTCCGCACACGGTCATCATCGAGAAGATCGTGGCGAACCGCCTGCCGGCGAAGATCTCCGCCGGCACCGCGCCGAACAGAGACGCCAGCCCGTAGCCCGCGAGCCCCTGCCCCACGACCATCACATAGACGAGCCAGTGCGTCGGGCTGTCGCCGAGCGCGATCAGCGCGAGGTAGGACACGGCGAAGCCGAGACAGGCGATCGTCCAGCCCCACTCCCGCCCGATCCGGTCCGACAGCGCGCCGACGCCGATCTGTCCGCCGATGCCGAACAGGCCGACAAGGCCGAGCGCGAAGGCCGCCTCGGTCGCCCCGAAACCGATGTCCAGCAGATAGCGGGTCTGGTGCACCTGTACCGAATACCAGGCGAACAGGCCGGCGAAATAGCCAGCCGAAATCCACCAGAACCGCCCCGTGGCGAGCGCCTTGGGCAGTGTCCACTCGGTCTCGGCCCAGGCCCGGTCCACCACCGTGTCGACCGGTTTCGCGGTGGTCCCGTCCTTCAGCCGCTGCGCACCACCGTCCGGCTCCAGGCCGACATCGGCCGGGGCACGGCGCTGTAAAAATGCGTTCAGCGGAATGACGACGACGGCGATCGCGATGGCGATGGCCAGGCATGCCGCGCGCCAACCCGCCGTTTCGATGTAGCCCTGCGTCGCCGGCAGCAACACGATCGCCCCCACGCCGACGCCGGCAAAGGCGATGCCGATCGCAAGGCCCCGTCTGCGCACGAACCAGTTGGGCAGGAACATCGAGTGGCCGATATAGCTCATGCCGACCGAGGCCCCGACCACCATCAGCCCGAGGCTGAGATAGAGCATGACCGGCGTTGCGATCCACGTCGCCGCGACGAAACCGGCGGCCACGATCGTCGCCCCCATAGGGATGACCACGCGCGGTCCGGCCCGGTCCATCAACACGCCGAACAGCGGGGCGAACCCGGTCGCGGCCAGAAAGCCGATGGTGAAGGCGCCCGCCGTCTCGCCGCGCTGCCAGCCGAACTCGTCGAGGATCGGCGGATAGAGCAGCGAGAATGCTGTGCGGGCGTTGACCGATACCGCCATCGTCACGAAGGCGACGGCGACGACCACCCAGCCATAGAAGAACGGGAGGCGCAGTGGCGGTGAGGACGACGGCATTGCGACCGAACTTGAAGGCCCCGGAGCGCGAAGTCTCGACGATTATCGCAGGCGGGGCAAGTATCTGCGCGGCGGGCCTGCGAGCCGAGGACAGGCGGCAAGCACCGGCTCGGCCGTGTGCGCGTTACGGGCCGATGCGGCATCCGAGCGATCGGATGCCCCGCCCTTCGCTACGACAGGGATCGTGTCACGGCGCGGGAATACTCTCGCGGTGACATTCCGGTCCATCGGCGGAACGCCCGCGTAAAGTGCGCCGCATCCGAGTAGCCGAGCAGGAAAGCGATCTCGATCGCGCTGTGTTCACGAGAGCGGACGAGTTTCAAGGCCTCTGTGCGGCGCGTGTCATCGAGGATTTCCTCGAAAGCAAACCCCCAGTTCCGCAGTCTTCTCTGCAGGGTCCGCTTGCTGACATTCAGCTTCGCCGCAACCGTCGGGAGATTGGCGCGCTCGTATGGCAGAAGCTTTCGGATGAGCGCCCCCACCTGTTCGGCGGTTTCCGGGGGCTCGTCCGCCCCCCGACCATTCGGTTCGGCCGGGACGTCGAGGCGCATGCCGAGCAATTCCCGATCGACGACGATGGCATCGGTGTCGCAGCCGAACGTCAGACGCTCCCCATGCGTTTCTTCCAGGCAATCCGCCCCGATCGAGTACGGTATCGAGAAATGCACCCCGACCGCTTCGGGCACGTTCGCCAGTAGCGCGATTTTCCGGAGAACCGCGAGCGTTCCCATCAGGTGTTGGCGCGGATCGGCCCCGAGGCGTCCGCGATAGGCGAACTTGAGCTGCGCTTCATCACGAGACACTAGCACTTGAAGGCTGGAGCCCCGGTGCAAAAGCCCCACGCCCTTGATCGCAACGGAGAAGGCGTCCGCGACGGTTTCCGCACTTTCGATGGTCTGCCCCCAGACACCGAATTCGGCGAGCTGGAACGATTTGCCTATCCTGGAAGCGAAGAACGGATCGCCGGAAACCGCGGCGACCTCCTGACCGAGCGCAAAGCAGAGCGCGCGCGGAATCCAACGATCCCCGTCCAGAAGCCTCGCAGGCGAAAGGCCTGCACGCCTGAAAATCTCGACGGGCGAAATACCCCGCTTTCGAAGTTCCGAAGCAATATGCAGCAAGGTAATGGGATTGTGCGCGAAATCGTCGTTCGACATCGATCAACCGTCCATTGGCACCAAATGGCAAGAAAGGCGGCTTCTCAGTTGATATTATTTATTCGATCGAAAAGAGTCCAAGATGATCTGGCCTCGCTCCCGGGCGGGGCGCACGCGTGCCTGCTTCGCCTGACGCGAGAGGAGCAAATGGCGAAAGGGATGCGAGTGCGGGTCGACCGCCGTCCCTCTCGAAGATCTATCGACAAACCATCGGGGCGGACCAGACGCCGGTATCGAACTGAAAGCGCCGTGACGTGGGCACGCTGCTCAACACGATCCACAAGGGAGAGCACCATGAGAATTCTCCGCCAGACCAGCCTTCTGGTCTTCACTCTCGTCGTCCTCGCGCATCCCGCCACTCCTTCCTACGCGCAGGACTGCAACGCGATGGTCGCCCAGATTGACGAACTGCTGAAGACCGTCGAGCTGACGGATGCCGAGAAGGAACAGGTATACCGGCTCCGTGATCAGGGAATGGAACACAGCTCCCAAGCGGACACGGACTGCAGCGAGCCGCTGAGCGAGGCCCTGCAGATCCTCCAGAGCAAGTAGGCAAGTAGGGAAGCGGCGAAATGAGAGTCACAGCCCTCCTCGCGCGACTGCAGGTCGCTCTTCTGATCGCCGCCGCACCGGCGGTGGCGCTCGCACAGGCGGCACCGCCTCCTCACCGCCCGCTCGAGAAGACGATCGGCCAGGCCCGACCCGACGTCGTGCCGTCGCTGATCGTCCTGAATTCGCGCGGCGCGAGCCTCGCAGGCGGCACACTGACCCTGACGGGCGTCTCGCCGAATTCGATCGTCTTCGCCGACCGTCCGGTGCGCTCGGCCGGCCACGCGCTGACGACCGATGTCGTCAAGGAATGGTCGCTGGACGACGGTTTCGCAAACGATCCGCCGAACGCGACCGTCTCGGCCTTCAGCAAGGACGGGAACAATATCTGGGATGCCGTCGTCGTGTTGAAGTCGCCGAAGCTCGATGGCGACACGCTGACCTTCGCGGTCGACATCCTCGAAGGCAGCCTGGAGGGCAGCGACGGCCCGGCGTCCGTCTTCATCGACATCATCGGCCTGCCGCGCACGCCCCTGTCCTTCGCCGGGGCGGCGCGGCGCACCGCATACCGCGGCGCCTGGTACGCCGGCGCGGCGGCGGGAGCGGCGGCGGCCGGCGCTGCGGCCGCGCCCTACGCGCCGCGCTGCGGCTACTACCCCTATCCGCCCTGCTAGGAGGGCGGCCTGCCGGAAACCGCCGCAGCAGCGCATGATATATATCCGGCTCACTAAGAACCGCGCGACCCCGGCGGCTTCGAGCGGGCGCCGGGCAAGTGCATTCCGATATCGGCCATGGGAGGCTGCAATGCGATTGAATTGGACGGGACCGCTGGGTTCGATAGCCGTTGTTCTCAGCCTTTCGCTGAGTGCCCCGGCTTCGGCAGCCGAGCAGCAGAGCTACAGGGATTTCGGCGCGCCGGACGCGACGATGTCGGCCGACGGATTGCAGCTCCCCCCGCCGGACCTGCCGTTCGGGGGAGTGATCAAGGACGACGCCCTGCAATCGACGCCCTGGTGGTCGCCACGCGTGATGCCACCGCAAGGTGCGCCGAACGTCCTGCTGATCATCACCGACGATGCCGGGTTCGCCGTGCCGAGCACGTTCGGCGGCGTCATCCCAACACCCGCTCTCGACCGCATCGCCAACGAGGGGCTGCGCTACACGCGCATGTTCTCCACGGCGCTGTGTTCGCCCACACGCGCGGCGCTGATCACCGGCCGCAACCATCACTCGGCCGGCTTCGGCGTCATCTCCGAGCAGTCGACGGGCTTCCCCGGCTACAACAGCATTATCGACAAGGACAAGGCGACGATCGGCCGGATCCTGCTCGACAACGGCTACAACACGTCCTGGTTCGGCAAGGATCACAACACGCCCGCGTTCGAGGCGAGCCAATCGGGTCCCTTCGACCAGTGGCCGACCGGGATGGGCTTTGAGTATTTCTATGGTTTCGTCGGCGGCGACGCCAACCAGTGGCAGCCGAACCTGTTCCGCAACACCACGCAGATCTATCCCTTCAAGGGCCAGGAAGGCGAATGGAACCTGGTCACCGCGATGGCCGACGACGCCATCGACTGGATGACGCGGATGCACCAGACCGATCCGAGCAAGCCGTTCTTCATCAAGTACGCTCCCGGCGCGACCCACGCGCCGCATCATCCGACCAAGGAGTGGGTCGACAAGATCCACGACATGCACCTGTTCGACGACGGCTGGAACGCGCTGCGCGAGACGATCTTCTCCAACCAGAAGCGGCTCGGCGTGATCCCCGAGGACGCCCAGCTGTCGGCGTGGCCGGACAAGGTGCTGAAGAAGTGGGACGATCTGACGGCCGAGGAAAAGAAGCTGTTCATCCGCCAGGTCGAGGTCTTCGCCGCCTACGCAGCCTACAGCGACCACGAGATCGGACGCGTCATCCAGGCCGTCGAGGACCTGGGCGTTCTCGACAACACCCTCATCATCTACATCAACGGCGACAACGGCACGAGCGCCGAGGGCGGCCCGCTCGGCACCCCCAATGAAGTCGCCTTCTTCAACGGCATCAACATGATGCCGGTCGAGACCCAGATGAAATGGTACGACGTGTGGGGCACCGAGGAGACCTACAACCACATGTCGGCCGGCTGGTCCTGGGCCTTCGACACGCCGTTCTCCTGGTTCAAGCAGAACGCCTCCAAGCTCGGCGGCATCAACCAGAACATGGCCGTCTCCTGGCCGGCGCGCATCAAGGACAAGGGCGGCATCCGGCATCAGTTCACGCATGTCATCGACGTGGCGCCGACCATCCTCGAGGTCGCCGGCATCGCGGCGCCGGCGGTGGTGGACGGCATTCCGCAGAAGCCGATCGAAGGCACCAGCTTCGCCTACACCTTCGACGCGGCGAATGCCGACGCGCCGTCCCGCCATCAGACCCAGTACTTCGAGATGATGGGCCAGTGGGCGCTCTATAACAACGGCTGGTTCCTCTCCACCGAGGTCAACCGGGCACCCTGGGATGCATTCGGACCGGCGAACCCGGACCCGCTCAACAACCAGGTGCTCGAGCTCTACAATCTCGACTCGGACTTTTCCCAGACCGCCAACGTCGCCGACCAGCATCCCGACAAGGTGAAGGAGCTGAAGGCCAAGTTCATCGCGGAGGCCCAGAAGTACCAGGTGTTCCCGATGGACGCCTCGGTGGCCGCCCGCATCGTCGCGCCGCGCCCGAACATCACCGCCGGGCGGACGGAATTCGTCTACACCAGGCCGATGGTCGGCCTGCCGCAGGGCGACTCGCCGTTGCTGCTGAACACCTCCTACACCATCACCGCCGAGATCGAGGTGCCCGAGGGTGGCGCCGAGGGCATGATCCTGACCTCCGGCGGCCGCTTCGCGGGCTACGGGTTCTACCTCTTGAAGGGCAAGCCGGTGTTCCTCTGGAACCTGGTCGATCTCGAGCGGATCAAGTGGGAAGGCCCCGACGCGCTCACGCCCGGCAAGCACACGGTGGAGTTCGACTTCCAGTATGACGGACTCGGTACCGGAACGCTCGCCTACAACGACTTCAGCGGCGTCGGCCGGTCCGGAACCGGCACGCTTAAGGTCGACGGGAAGGCGGTCGATACCAAGAAGATGGAGAAGACCCTGCCCATGATCCTGCAGTGGGACGAAAGCTTCGACATCGGATCCGACACGCTCACCGGCGTGAACGACGCGGATTACAAGCCGCCGTTCGCGCTGACGGCCAAGCTCGACACGCTGACGATCAAAATGGACCGTCCGGTACTGACCGAGGACGACAGGAAAAAGCTCGAAGCGGCGATGAAACGCGCCGCGGACGCGAACTAGTCCCGTCGGCCTATCGTGCCGGCGGCAGTGTCGTTCGCCCCGGCATCGGCGCGCCGGCGTCTCGTACGCCGGCGCTGTCGTCGCCAGCGAACGACAGGTCTGTCACCACGCCGTCGTTGGACGCCACACAGCGCCAGGGCGCGCGCCGCGCGCCCACGCCGACCGTCACCGTCGAATTGGCCTGTGAGACCGCGTTGCCGAGAACGATGATGGCGCGATATCTGCCGGCCTGCCGGCGAACCGCGTCCATGCAGGCCCGCTCCACCAGACTGCCGGCGTTGGACCCCGCACCGGAGGCCGTGCTTGGCGGCGCGCTGGTCACGCGCACCGGGATCATCCGCCGGGTGCCGCGCACCGTGGAGGTGCGATCGACCTCGCAGGCGGCCCGGGTGCCGTCGGCGTAGAGATAGACGAGCGCATCGCCGTTTCGCACGACGTCGCGACTGGTCACCCGCACCCGATCCCTGTCAATTCCAAGCGTTTTGGCCAGGTCGTCGACGCAGGCCTGGTCCTGCCCCGAAGCGCCCCCGGGTTGACGCGGCCGGGACATGATCCGCGCGGGACCGACCTCGGCGAACTGCAGGTCGCGCGCCACGGGTTCGAGCAGAATTTCGTTTGCCACGAAACGCACCGGTGGGGCCAGGGACGCCGCCGCCCTCGCCGGGACGACCAGGACCTGGCCGGGCCGCGCCAGGTCGTCGCCAAGGCCGCCGGCCGGCACCCGGGTCGGCGCGGTACGGACCGTGGTCTCGAAAAGCGGATGCAGCTCCATCGCGGCGATACCGACCGCCAGGTTCAGTCCGGCATTGCCGCCGACGCGCAACGGCTGCAGCGTTACCGTGCGGCGCGGGCCGCCGACGAGGCCCCGCCCCTCACCGCCCGCCCCTTTCGTAGCGCCGGTGTCTGCCCACGCAGGTTCTGACCCCGCAGACCCTGCCCACCGGTAGGTTCCGCTCAGCGCGCCGGGCGGCCCGTCGGTTTTGTCCGCGACCACGCTCCAGGCGATCACGCCGGCGCCGGTGGCGCCCAGATTGCGCCCTACCTCGCGCAGGCGACCGCGATAGGCTTCCGTCAGGCCGTTCGCCCTGTGGAACACGCAGTGCAGATCGCGCGGTGAACTGAGGATCAGCGAGAATCCGCCGCTGTCCTCGCAGGTCAGCACGCCGGCCTCCAGCCACGCCTCCGCCTGCTGCGACGGTCCGATCAGACCGGCCACGGCGATGGCGGCAAAGATGGTTCTCTTCGAGAATGAGAGCATCCGTCTCCCCGACGTGTCGCGGGGGCCGAAACGGCTCCCCCGAGACCTCGAGTACGCGTCAGGGCCTTACAAGCGCCCTTCGCTGCCCGTGTAGGTGACCTCGGTCACCCGGCCGCCGGAAACCAGGCACCGCCACGGCGCCTGCGCCGCCGGGAACCCGACCATGACCTGGGTCGCGGCCTCGGAGAATTCGCTGTTTATGACCCCGACACCCGACGCGTTGGTCTGCTGCTGCACCGCCTTGACGCAAAGGTCTTCCGCGCCCGCGTTCGGCCCACCTGGCGCGCGCGTCGGCCCGTTCGCGGTCATGGCGGCGTTCGATACCGTCGGCGCCGTAGACGGATCGGAATTGCACCCGGCGAGTGCCAGAACGAGCGGCACCGCCGCCACTACAAACTTTCTCATGTCACTTTCCTCTTGTCGGTCCTGGTTCCCTCACCCCTGAGGCGCCTCTCGGGCGAGGTCAAGACATGATAACGAAATCCTGTCCGGATCGCGTGTCAGGATGCAGCGGCGCCTCTGTCAGGATCATGACGAGGCCCGGATGCATCCGCTCGCGCATCCGGGCGACGAATTCGTCGCTCGTATGCAGCCGCGTGATCGCCGCTTCCTCCGCCGTGGCCGGCCCCTCGCCCGGATGGTGGCTGATCGCCTGCCAGTGCAGCCCCCGCGTGGCGCTGTCCGGCCCGCGCAGCACGAACACGTGGTTGCCGATCGCACCGCTCCCATCGATCGCGAGATCGCCTTCGCTCACGACGTTTCCGTTTTCCAGCAGCATGATCCGCCGTTCGCGCGACGACGCGATGACGGAAGTGATGGGCGCGGTCTCTGATTCGCTCCAGTCCCGGGGATGCTTCTTGTCCTCCAGCGAGGCCTCCACCGCCTCGAACTCGTGCTCGGCATAGCCGCTCAGCACCATGCCCGGATGCTTCAGCTCCCACGGATCGGTGCTCTTGCCGGAGATGATGACGGGCGTGCCGAGATGGGTGATCTCGAAAAGGTTCTCCGAGAACGCCAGCGGCAGCCGCACGCAGCCGTGCGACGCGGGATATCCCGGCAGGTTGCCGGCATGCAGTGCGATGCCCGACCACGTCAGCCGGTTCATGTTGGGCATCGGCGCGTTGTTGTAGGTCGACGAGCGATGGTGCTTGTCCTTTTGCAGCACCACGAACACGCCCGTCGGCGTCGAGTGGCCCGGCTTGCCGGTGGAGCAGGTCGAGACGGCGATGCGCACGCCGTTGCGATAGACATGGACGAGTTGCTCGGGAATCGACACGACCACGGCGACCGGCCCCGTCGGCTGCCGGTCCGGATGCCAGGTGAAGTCGCCGGGCTTCAGCTCGCTGATGTCCTTGAGCTGCTCCGCGAGAACCTCGAACCCCAGCGCGGACATGCCCGCGGCGCCGGCGCCGAGAACGAAATGACGTCGGTCGATCTTCATCTTCGCCTGTCTCCCGGATCTTGTGTCGGTCATCACATGATGGTCATCGAGACCATGAACGGCACGGTCTGGTTGCTGTCGCGGGCATTGCCCATCAGATAGACGCGGATCGTGTAGTCGCCGTCGGATGGAAGCGCGACGCTGGCGTTCTCGCCGTCGATCGAGCCGTTGTAGATCGCCACCCCGTCGCTGCCCGGCGGCAGGATGTTGAAGTAGGCGCTGCCCTCGGTGATCAGGGAGACCGACATGGTCTGCCCGGCGCGCGCGCCGAGTACGTAGTCCTTGTATTCGTCGCCGGTGATCGTGCCTTCGACGGCGGCATTGTCGTTGCCCGGCGAAAACCGCACCTCCTCCCGCGACTGCGCGGAGGCAGGCCCGACAAGGCCCGCGGCGAGGACGAGGAACGCGAAAACGGCTACGGCTTGTGAGAAAACACGCATCATGACCACCCCTCTATCGAGCGGGACGGCGCGGCCCGGGTCCGGGCCGCTTCATACCCGCAAGCGGATCGGTATCGATCCTTTCGACCTATACGATCCCCATCCCCTGACCGGATCACGCGGACCGTCGGCGACGGCCCCCCAATCCGGTATGCGGCCCTATTTTTCAAGGAACGAAGGTGGCAGGTCCAGCGGGTATTTTAGGCAGCGAATTACCCACGAGGACCGTGCCCCGCTACTTGCAGTAGCGATAGCTGTTGTCGGCGTTGTGCCGGGCCAGGTCGAGATGGAAGTGATCGCGGTGCTGCCGGTCACCGTTCGGGCCGATCACGGTGGTGAACGTCTTGCAGGCGCCGGAATGGACTTCGCGCAGGAAGACGCGATCCTGCGGGCTGCCGCTCCAGCCGTGCTCGACGGTGACGGTGCGCCCGTCGGAAAGCTTGAAGGCGGAGATGTCGATGGCGTTGCCGAAGGAATGCTCGGACGCCTTGCCGTAGGCCTTACTGTTGCGCGTGCGGCAGGAATAGGACGAGAGCACCTGAATTTCGCGGACATAGGCGCCGTAGGTGCGCGCCGCCGCCGGCTCCACCACGTGATAGAGCCAGCCGTCGAGGGCGGACGTAACCGGGCAGTTGAGCGTCGCGCTGGTCGAGAAGCCGACATAGCCCGACAGTCCCGCCGAGACCTTCAGCGGATACCAGACGCCGCAGGCGCCCTTGTCGTTGATCCGGTTCAGGCGCTGGACGAAGGCGCTCGGCTCGTAGCCGCCCTTGGCCAGGCAGATCGCCTCGGCGTCCTTGCGCCAGGCCTGGTCGCGCCACGAATAGAGCGACCGGTCGGCGCAGCCGAACAGGAAAACGAGCGAAAACACGAGAAAGACGGCGGTCATGCGTTGCATGCGGCCGATCATTCGAATTTGAGGCAAATGCCGCGTAAACAGACACGGTTAATTTGGCCTTAACCGGCCCACCCGGCGCCGAGCCTGCGGCGTCAGGGCTTGCCGGCCTTGCGGCACCCGGGTTATCTAACTGATATTCGCCATTTTACAGGTTACGTCGATGCCGTTCTCCTGGACACCGCGACAATTCGTCGGCGGCGCCTTGTGCCTCGATTTCACGAATACGGTCTTCTATGCCGACGACGCCGAGCGCCGTGGCGATCGCCTGCGTGACGCTGACGACATCGCAAGCTGGCTGGCGGCGGCCTGCCGGTTCGGCACGGCCGGTTCCTACGCCCCGCTGCTGGCCGTCACCGCCGATGCGTTCGACGCCGCCGCCGTTGCCGACATGCTGACGCTGCGCCAGGCGGTCGACGATCTGTTCCGCGCCGTCGCGCTGGACCACGCACCATCGTCACTCGCCATGCGGCGGGTGCTTTTCGAACTCGGCAGCACCCTGTCGCAGACGGAAATCGCCACCGGGCCGGACGGCCTGTTTCCCACCCTTGCGACTTCCCGTCCCCGGACACCGGTCACCGCGCGCTCGGCGATCGCCCATTCCGCCCTCGCGCTATCCGCCTCGCCCCTGTCGGGCCGCTTGAAAACGTGCCCGAACTGCAGCTGGATCTTCGTCGATCGCTCGCGGAACGCCAGCCGCCTGTGGTGCGACATGCTCACCTGCGGCAACCGGGCCAAGGCCCGCCGCTACCACGAGGCGCATCGCCAACCCACAAAGATCTGACTCGCAATACGGATTTAGACGGTTATAATGCATGGGCTCGCGTCAGGATGGTCCCATGCTTCGACGTCTCGCAATCCTGGTTGGTCTGGCGGTTTCGCTTGCCGCCTGCGAGGAGACGACCGGAGACTATGTGGAAGTCAGCGGCGGCGGGTTCCTGTTCAACTACCGGCTGGCCGAGGCCACCTACGGCCTCGTCGCCACCGCGCGGCGCACCGTGCCGCCGGGGACCCTCTTCATCGCCGATTTCGAAAACCCTGAGGGCGGCCCGCCGCTGACCGTGGAACTGATCTCCCGCGAGAAGCAACGCCGCTTCGCCCTGAACTCGCCGCCGATCTCGAACGTCGTCGCCGACACGCCCTACACCGTGACGCTGACGCTCAAGACGCCCGAAGGCGCGGTCATCGAGACCCACGAGACGACATACACCTCGAAGATCGGCTCCAGTGTCCTGCCGGAAAAGCCGCTGACGATCGGCCCGGGCTACACCAAGAACCCGGCGCTGGAGGAGTAAGCGAACGCCCCCGCCTACTGGCAGAAGGTCGTCTGCCCGCCCTTGCCGCGCGGCTGAAGATCCAGGTGAAAATGGTCGCGATGATACTCGTCGCCGTCGGGACCGATTACGGTCGTGAACGGCCCGCAGGCCTTTTCGTGCACCGCCCGCAGGAATTCCCCGCCAGCCCCCTCGTCGGCCCAGCCGTCCACCACCGATATTGTCCGTCCGTCGGCCAGCACGAACGCAGAAACGTCGACGGCGTTGGCGAAACCGTGCTCGCTCTGCTTGGCACCGTCCTGGCCGTTGCGCGGCCGGCAGACATAGGATCCGGCGATGCGCAACCCCACGAGATCGCTTTCGAGGATCTCCTTCGCCGCCGGCTCGACGACCTCCTCGACGAACGTATCGAGCCGGTCGACCATGGCGCAGTTGAGTTCGGCTTCCGGCGTCAACTCGACCGCGCGCTCGCTGCCCACAGACGAGACCGCATAGATCGCCCGCACGAGGCAGCCGGACAGATCCTCGACCGGCTTGAGCGGCCGTCCGGAGACGCGCCCCTCCTCGATCGCTGCGCAGGCGGGCGACATCGCGTCGTCGGCGAAGACAGGCGGCCCCTGCGGCGGCCCGATCCGGACAGGCTGCGGGGGCGCCAGGGGCTGGGGCGCCGGGGCGGCGTCGACAGCCTCGCCGTCCACCGCGGCCGCGGGCTCGTCCTTGCCCTCGCCGGAGCCGTTGGCATCGCCCGTTGTTGGTTTCTCAGCAGAATCAGTCGGCTTCTCGGCGGGAACCGGCACCTCCACTTCCGGGGACTCGGCTTCGGGCGCGGCTTCCGGCTTCGCCGCGGGCACCGGAACGGCAGGCGCTTCAGCGGGTTCGGCGGCCGCAGGCTTCTGCCGCGGCTGCGGGGCCTCGGCCTCCGGCTCGGCGGCGGCGAGACGCGGCTTCTCGCGCGGCAGCGGAACCCCGGCCTCTGCCGGCTTGGTTTCGACCGTCTTTGCCTCAGTCTTTTCTGGCTCCGGGAGGGGCGCCGCGACGGTCTCCGGCCTCTGCCTCGGCAACGGCACCAAATCGCCCGTTTCCGTTGCTGCCGTAGCGGAAGCAACGGCGCCGAATATCAGCACCGAGGCAACAATTGGCTCCAATACGCGAAGTTTCATGGCATATGTGCCGTCGCCGATTTGCCTTGCGTGCTAAGAGGATGCCCGTATTCCTCCACAGCTTCTAGCGAAATCGACAGCCGATATTGCGGTGCAGCGACGAAACCGCTTCGTGGATCGGCCTGCTCGGGCTAATATTTTGCTACTGGGGGAAGCCAAGGGAGCGGGACCATGACCATTGCAAGGCAGGTTCAATTGGTCGTCGCAGGCGCGGCGTTCCTGTTCGTAGCGGCGATCGTGTTCGGGGCGATTTGATACCCGACCCCATTCTCATTGGTATTGCGTAGAGACGCCTGAATGGAAGCCGGCCCCTCTCGTATCCGAGGGGCCGGGTATCAGGCCGCTTTTGCTTTCGCCTTCGGCTGATACGCGAGAACCGGCGCCAGCCAGCGCTCGGTCTCCTCGACGCTCCAGTTCTTGCGCGCGGCGTAATCCTCCACCTGATCGCGCTCGATCTTGCCGAGGCCGAAATAGCGCGCATCCGGGTGCGAGAAGTAGATTCCCGACACCGACGAGGCGGGCAGCATCGCGCATGAGTCCGTCAGCTCGACGCCCGTGGCCGCCTCCGCGTCGAGAAGCCGGAACAGCGTGCGCTTCTCGGTGTGGTCGGGCTGGGCGGGATAGCCCGGCGCCGGGCGGATGCCGCGATAGGTTTCGGCGATCAGCTCCTCGTTGGTCAGGGTCTCCTCGGGCGCATAGCCCCAGAATTCTTTGCGTACCCGCGCGTGCATGTGCTCGGCGAAGGCTTCGGCGAGACGGTCGGACAACGCCTGGAACAGGATCTTCGAGTAGTCGTCGTTGGCCCGCTCGAACCGCTGCACCGTCGCATCCTGCTTGTGGCCGGCGGTGACGATGAAGCCGCCGATGTAGTCGGCAAGCCCGGTGTCGCGCGGCGCGACGAGATCGGACAGCGCCACGTTGGCCCGGTCCGAGCTGCGCCGCGACATCTGCTGGCGCAGCGTGTGCAGCGTGGCCAGCGGCGTCTGCCGCGTATCGTCGGTGAACAGGGCGATATCGTCGCCCTCGGCGTTCGCCGGCCAGAACCCGATGACGGCACGCGCCTCCAGCAGGTCTTCGTCGATGATCTTGCGCAGCATTGCCTGCGCGTCGGCAAAGAGCTGGCGCGCGGCCTCGCCCTGGCGCGGATCGTCGAGGATCTCCGGGTACCGCCCGGACAGCTCCCAGGTCTGGAAGAACGGCGTCCAGTCGATGCACGCGGCGAGCGTCTCCAGGTCGTAGGCCGTGAACGACTTCGTGCCGAGGAACCCCGGCTTCGGCGGCTGGTAGTCCGACCAGTCGATCGCCAGCTTGTTGGCGCGCGCGTCTTCGAGCGACAGCCGCACCTTGTTGTCCTGGGCGCGCGAGTGCCCCTCGGCGATCCTGGCGTAGTCGGCGCGCGTCTCCGTGTAGAGCCGCGCCCGGCCCTCCGGCGACAGCAGCGTCGAGACGACGCCGACGGCCCGGCTCGCATCGGTCACGTAGATCGCCTGCCCGCTATGGTAGTGCGGGTTGACCTTGACCGCGGTATGCACCTTGCTGGTCGTCGCCCCGCCGATCAGCAGCGGCAGGTCGAAGCCCTGGCGCTCCATCTCGGCGGCCACGTTGCACATCTCGTCGAGCGACGGCGTGATCAGGCCCGACAGCCCGATCAGGTCCGCGCCCTCGGCGCGCGCCGTCTCCAGGATCTTCTGCGCCGGCACCATCACGCCCAGGTCGACCACCTGGTAGTTGTTGCACTGGAGCACGACGCCGACGATGTTCTTGCCGATGTCATGGACGTCGCCCTTCACCGTCGCCATGACGATCTTGCCGGCCGGCGGCCGGCTGCCGCCCGCCTCCTTCTCCTCTTCCATGAATGGCTCGAGATAGGCGACCGCCCGTTTCATCACGCGCGCCGACTTCACCACCTGCGGCAGGAACATCCGGCCCGAGCCGAACAGGTCGCCGACGACGTTCATGCCGGCCATAAGCGGGCCCTCGATCACGTCGAGCGGACGGCTGGCGGCCTGTCGGGCCTCCTCCACGTCCTCTTCGATGAAGTCGGCGATGCCGGCGACGAGACCGTGCTCGATTCGCTTGTCGACCGGCAGCGAGCGCCATTCGAGCGTCTTTTCCTCACGTTCCTGGCTACCGTTGCCCAGCCACCTGGCCGCCGAGTCCACCAGGCGCTCGGTCGCATCCGGGCGCCGATTCAGCACCACGTCCTCGCAGAGATCGCGCAGCTCCGGATCAATCTCGTCATAGACGCCGAGCTGACCGGCATTGACGATCGACATGCCCAGGCCCGCCTTGATGGCGTGGTAGAGGAACACCGAATGCATCGCCTCGCGCACCGGCTCGTTGCCGCGGAACGAGAACGACAGGTTCGACAGGCCGCCGGAAACCTGCGCGTGCGGCAGGTTGGAGCGGATCCAGCGCGTCGCCTCGATGAAGTCGACCCCGTAGTTGTCGTGCTCGGCGATGCCGGTGGCCACCGCGAAGATGTTCGGGTCGATGATGATGTCTTCCGGCTCGAAGCCCGCCTTCTCGATCAGCAGCTTGTAGGAGCGCTCGGCGATCTCGGTCTTGCGCGCCAGCGTGTCGGCCTGGCCGGCCTCGTCGAAGGCCATCACCACGACGGCGGCGCCATAGCGGCGCACCTTCTCGGCATGTTCCAGGAACGCGGCCTCGCCCTCCTTCAGCGAGATCGAATTGACCACCGCCTTGCCCTGCACGCATTTCAGGCCCGCCTCGATCACGGACCATTTCGACGAGTCGATCATGATCGGCACGCGGGCGATGTCCGGTTCGGCGGCGACCAGATTGAGGAACGCGGTCATCGCCTCTTCTGATTCCAGAAGCCCCTCGTCCATGTTGACGTCGATGATCTGCGCGCCGTTCTCGACCTGCTGGCGGGCGACCTCAAGGGCCGTGGCGTAGTCGTCCTCCTTGATCAGCTTGCGGAAGCGCGCCGAGCCGGTGACGTTGGTGCGCTCGCCGATGTTCACGAAGTTGGTTTCGGCGGTGAGCGTGAACGGCTCCAGCCCCGACAGCTTCATGAACGGGTTCGCTTCGGCGATGCGCCGCGGAGGATGGCCCGACACCGCCTCGCGGATCTCGGCGATGTGTTCCGGCGTCGTACCGCAGCAGCCGCCGACGACGTTGAGCAGGCCGGCCTCGGCGAACTCGCCGAGCAGCGCGGCGGTCTCCTTCGGCCCCTCGTCATAGCCGCCGAAGGCGTTCGGCAGGCCGGCATTCGGATAGGCGCAGACGAGCGTATCGGCCACGCGCGAAATCTCGGCCAGATGCGGGCGCAATTCCTTGGCACCGAGGGCGCAGTTGAGACCGATGGTGAACGGCCGCGCATGGCGCACCGAATACCAGAACGCCGTCGGCGTCTGCCCGGACAGGGTACGGCCCGAAAGATCGGTGATCGTGCCGGAAATCATGATCGGCAGCCGGCGCCCGATCTCGGCGAACACCGTCTCCAGCGCGAAGATCGCGGCCTTGGCGTTCAGCGTGTCGAATATCGTCTCGATCAGGATCAGGTCCGATCCGCCCTCGACCAGCGCCCGCGTCGCCTCGGCATAGACCCCGGCAAGCTGGTCGAAGGTGACGGCGCGATACCCCGGGTCGGTGACGTCGGGCGAGATCGACGCGGTCCGGTTGGTCGGGCCCAGCGTGCCCGCCACATAGCGCGGCCGACCGTCCTTCCGCGCCGCCTGGTCGGCGGCCGCGCGGGCCAGCCGCGCGCCTTCGCGGTTGATCTCGGCAACTAGGCTCTCCGCGCCGTAGTCGGCCTGCGCGATCGCGTTGGCGTTGAACGTGTTGGTCGAAACGATGTCGCTGCCGGCCTCGAAATAGGCCTGGTGGATGTCGCGGATCGCCTCAGGCTGCGACAGGTTCAGGATGTCGTTGTTGCCCGCCAGCGGCTTGGTCCAGCCGGCGAGCCGCTTGCCACGGAATCCGGCCTCGTCGAGCTCGAGCGTCTGGATCTGGGTGCCCATCGCCCCGTCGAGAAGAAGGATTCGGTCGGCGGCGAGACGGCGCAACGCGCGCTCGGTCTCGGACTGGTACTCTGACATCACTGGCCTCTTGCGTAGGATTGGTCGGACGGCGCTCAGGCCGCCTCTTTTGTCGCGGGACGCACGCCGAGCATGTGGCAGGTCGCGTAGACGAGCTCGGCGCGGTTGAGCGTGTAGAAATGAAAATCGGTGACCCCGTTGGCGGTGAGGTCGAGCACCTGATCGGCGACGACTGAGGCGGCGACCAGCCGGCGCGTGTCGGGATCCTCGTCGAGCCCGTCGAAGTGGGCCGCGAACCAGTCCGGGATCTCCGCGCCGCACTGTCCGGCGAAACGCGCCGCCTGGGCGAACTTGGTGACCGGCAGGATGCCGGGGATCACCGGGATTTCGACGCCGCGCTTCTGGAGCCGGTCGCGATAGCGGTAGAAATGCGCGTTATCGAAGAAGAACTGGGTGATCGCCCGGGTCGCGCCGGCATCGACCTTGGCCTTCAGCACGTCGATATCGGCATCGAAGTCGCGCGATTCCGGATGCTTCTCCGGATAGGCGGCGACGGACACCTCGAAGTCGCCCGCCCGCCTGATCGCCGCGACCAGGTCGGCCGTCGTCTGAAACCCCTGGGGATGCGGCGCGTAAGTGCCGCCAACGCCGTCGACCGGATCGCCGCGCAGGGCCACGATGTGGCGCACGTCGATCGTCTGGTAGGCGTGGATCACCTCCTCGAGCGAAGCCCGGCTCGCGCCGACGCAGGTCAGGTGCGCAGCCGGCTCGACGTTGGACTCGCGGCGGATGCGGCCAACGATCTGATGCGTGCGGTCGCGCGTGGAGCCGCCGGCGCCGTAGGTCACCGACACGAATTTCGGCTCGAGCGGCACCAGCCGCTGGAACGCGCTCCATAGCGACGCTTCCATCTCCGCCGTCTTCGGCGGGAAGAATTCGAAGGACACCGACAGGTCCGGTGAAACCTGTCGCGCTGGGGGTAACGACACAGCCATCAGGCCGCCTCCTCGGAAATGCCGCGGCGGACGCGGCTGTCGGTATCCTTGCCGAGCCATATCGAGACCGTGAGCCGGCCGACCTCGGCGATGTCGACGTCGTCCGGTGGGAAATCGATGTGACTGGCAAGCTCGATGCCCGCCGCCTTCATCCACTCGGCGATCTGCTCGCGCGAGAATCCGAGGCGGCGGTGCGCCTGATCGGCGCGCAGAAACTCAAGCCCGTGCGGGGCAAAATCTATGATCAGCAGCCGGCCGCCGGGCTTCAGCAGATAGGCCGCCTCCTCGATGGCCCGGTCGGGGTCGTCGAGATAGTGCAGCACCTGGTGGATGATCACGAGATCGGCCGAACCGTCCTCGATCGGCGGGCTGTAGATATCGCCCTGGCGCACCTGGCAGTTGCGCAGGCCCTCGCGTTCGAGCCGCGAGCGCGCGTAGGACAGCATGTCGTGCGAGACGTCGATGCCAATGCCGCTCTCGATATGCGGCGCCAGCAGCTCCAGCATGCGGCCGGTACCGGTGCCCAGATCGACCACGAGGTCGAGCGGCGCGTCGCCGACAAGCCTGAGCACGCCCGCCTCGATCTCCTGCTCGTTGGCGTGCAGCGAGCGGATCTGGTCCCAATGAGCGGCGTGTTGCCGAAAATAGGCCGTCGCCTCCGCGAGGCGCGCGCGGCGCACGGCCTCGAGCCGCGTCCGGTCGCGCATCATCACCGGATCGTTCCGGTTCAGCCGGTCGACAAGGTCGCGCGACAGCTCGGCCGCCGGGCCGGAATCGGCGAGCCGGAAGAAGGCCCACGCCCCCTCCGCGTAGCGCCGCACAAGACCGGCTTCGACCAGGAGCTTCAGATGCCGGCTGATGCGCGGCTGGCTCTGGCCGAGGATATCGGTCAGATCCTTCACGCTGCGCTCGCCCTCCGCCAACAGCGCGAGGATGCGCAGCCGGGTCGGTTCACCGGCGGCGCGCAAAGCGGTCAGCATGTTGTCGGCCGAGATCGGCAGCATCGGCTCCTCCGTTCGGCGGATAGCGGTATAAAGATATCTTTATACTGTCAACTCTTTATGAAGCCAGGACTTGCCGTACGATCCGGAAAAGGCCTCCGGCAACGCCCGAAAACCGCTCGGCACGCGAAAACTTTGCTGGAAACCGCCGCGCGCATCGCTAAAACGGCACGCACCATGCCCGAGCTCACCTATATCGGCCGGATACGCACGCCCTGGACGCGCGCCGAGGATTGCCCGCGCAACGCCATGGAAACCGACGTGGTCTGCCGCGTGGAGATCGATGCGCCCTATCGGGCCGGCCTCAAGTCGCTCGAGACCTGCACCCACGCGATCCTGCTCTATTGGCTCGACCGCGCCCCGCGCGACGTGGTGGCCCTCACGCCGCCGAGCGACACCATCACCCATGGCGTCTTCGCCCTGCGCGCGCCCGGCCGTCCGAACCCGATCGGCCTGGCCGTCGTCGATATCGTCGCGGTCGGCGAAGACGGCCTGACGGTGCGCCATGTCGACTGCTTCGACGGCACGCCGCTGCTCGACATCAAGCCCTATTTCGCTTCTGTCGATTCAAAGCCCGACGCGAAGGTCGGCTGGCACGAGAAACGCGCAAAGCCGCTGCCGCCGCAGGGCGAGCGGCCAAAAGAAAGCTGACGGCCGGAAACGAACCGGCGGCGACGCCGGCCGCGTCACCCTCCCCGCTTGCCGAACCGCTTCAGCGCCGCGCGGAAATCCTCCGACAGCCAGGTCAGCGCGTGCTGGTCCATGTCGGTGGCACTCGCCATGAGGTCGAGGCCGTGGGCGGCGGCATCGATCTGGCGCTTGACCATCCGCGTCGCCGTTGCCGGACGGGCAGCCAGCGTCGCGGCCATTGCCAGCGCCGCGTCGAGCGCCGCCCCTTCGTCGGCAATTCGGTCGGCGAAACCGAGGCGCAGCGCATCCTCGGCAGTCCATTCCTCGCCGATCAGCAGCAGCCGCCGCGTCGCCTGCGCCCCGACGAGCGCGGTCAGACGCGGCACCGAATGCCAGCCCATGTTGACGCCGACGGCGACCTCCGGCGCGCCGAACCGGGCGTCCGGTCCCGCCACGCGGAAATCGCACATCGCGGCCAGCGCCAGGCCGCCGCCCAGGCACGGCCCCTCGATCGCCGCGACGGTCGGCGCCTCTATCCCGGCCCAGGCCCGCGCCATGCGCGGCCCGAGCCCCGCAAGCGCGCGCAATTCGGCAAGCGCCATGTCGTCGAGGCGGGCGAAGGCCGGGTCGCGCAGGTCCATGCCGGCGGAGAAGACGTCGTCCGCCCCGGTCAGGATCACCGCGGCGAGGTCTGTGTCGGTCTCGAAGCCGCGCGCCGCCTCGGCCAGCGCGTCCATGATGGCAAAGGACAGCGCGTTGGCACGGCCCTTCCGGTCGAGGCGGACGATGGCGACCCGGTCGCGGCGTTCGACGGAAACGGCGTCATGCGGCATGGCGGTCCTCAGGGCATGGCGAGTTCGACAGCGGGATCGGCCGCCGACGCGACCGTCACGGCCGTCTTGGCCGAGCAGAAACGGCCCAGCAGGTCGGTGAGATCGGCGACCGCCGCGTCGGGATCGCCCCAGCCGTTGGCCTGCACGGTGACGACGGCGCGGCTCGTCGCGGGCGAAACCAGCGACCGCTGGTCCTGCCGCCAGTTCCAGCGCCGGCACAGCACCTTGCCCGCATCGGCGTAGACCACTTCGCCCGGTTTCGGCGGATCGTTCGTCTCGCCCGCCGCGCCCCCGGCGTCTCCGGCGCCCATATCGAGGAAGCTGTCGCCTTCGCGCGAATAGCGGAACGCGATATCGCCGGCGACCTTGTCGAGATCGTCGGCACCGAGCGGGAAGACGTGGGTCAGCGACACCACGTTGTAGCAGTCGACGAAGGGATTGATCGGCGGCAACGGCCGGTCCGCCAGCGCGTTCTTGACGAGGCGCTCGACGGCGGAGCGATAGCTGGTCTTCTTGATGCCGAAGGCACGATACGCCTTGCGCCATGCGGCGACGCCGGGAATCTCGGACAGCGCGTGCCCCGCCCACCGGGCGCGCACTGCCGCCTCCCGCTCGCCGATCAGCGCGTCCAGCGCCGAAGGCCGACTAGCGGGAATGACGAGATCCGTCGCCACCACGGCGGCGACACGGAAATCGGGGAAGTCGGCGGCGATATCCGAGATGTCGAGGCGCATGGCGCCGTGATGCCGGATTTCGGACCGATTGTCACGGGCCCGCGCGCAAGGGATGTCCGGAGCATGCCCCGGCAGCCCATGCTCGTTCACGCCGGCCGCGCGAACCGCTGCCGTGCCTCTTCGACCCGCTCGCGGCAATGACAGCCCTCGAGATGATCGTTGACCAGGCCCATCGCCTGCATGAACGAGTAGACCGTCGTCGGCCCGACGAAGCTCCAGCCGCGCCGCTTCAGCTCTTTCGACAGGGCGGTCGATTCCGCCGTCTTCGCCATCTTCGACAGGGCTGCGTGGTCGCATGTCTCCGGCCGGTCCTGCGGCGCCGGCTCGAAGCGCCAGACGAAGCCGGCGATGGAGCCCGCCTCCGCCTTCAGGTCCAGCGCCCGCCGGGCGTTGTTGATGACGGATTCGATCTTGCCGCGATGGCGCACGATGCCGGCGTCGCCGAGCAGCCGCGCCACGTCTTTCTCGCCGAAGCCGGCGACCGTCTCGATATCGAACTCCGCGAAGGCTTTGCGGAAATTCTCGCGCTTGCGCAGGATCGTGATCCACGAAAGCCCCGACTGGAAGCCCTCCAGGCACAGCTTCTCGAACAGCAGACGGTCGTCGGCGACGGGCCGGCCCCATTCGCGGTCGTGGTAGTCGACATAAAGCGGATCGGCGCCGGGCCACCAGCACGACACCACCCCATCCTCGCGCCGGATCAGGCCGGCTGCAACAGCGTTTTCCATCATGCGATAGGACCGGAAATCCGCCTCGACGTCAAGAACAAAAAGAGAACATATTCACGCCGTCTCCGGCCGCCGCGCGAGCGCCAGCAAGACGCCCGCGCCGATCAGCGCCGTGCCGGAAATACGGTTCACCCAGCGCATCCGCGCCGCCGTGCCGGCCAGCCGGCCGACATGGCCGCCGGCGAAGGCGTAGACCCCGATCGAGATCGCCTCGAAGGCGATGAAGGCCGCGCCCATCAGCGCGATCTGGGTGATGTAGTCGCCGCCCGGCGTCAGGAACTGCGGGAAGAAGGCGGTGAAGGTGACGATCGCCTTCGGGTTCGTCGCCGCCACCAGGAACTCGCGGCCGGCCAGCCGCCCGACCGGTTCGCGCGCGGCCGCATTGGCCAGTGCGGCGATGTCGACGGGCGCGCGCACCATCTTGACGCCGAGCCAGACGAGATAGGCGGCGCCGATCCATTTCAGCGCGGTGAAGAAGGTTTCCGAGGCCGACAGCACCACGCCGAGGCCCACAGCCACCAGCGCGATCATCAGCGCGAAGGCCGGCAACCGCCCCAGCGCGGCGACGAAGGCGTGGCCGAAGCCGAAGCGCGCGGCGTTGCCCAGCGCCACCATGTTGTTGGGACCGGGATAGATGTTGATCGCGAAGCAGGCGGGCACGAATAGCAGCCAGATATCGAGCGGCATGGCGGAGCCTCCAGGGACCACGCATGACTAACGCGACGCGCGGCGGCTCCGCAATCCGGTTTCCCGCGCCCCAGGCATGCCCGCGCGCTTCCCCTGGCCGCGTGTCTGCCCTAGCCGAGCGTCTCCTTGAAGAAATCGATGGTGCGCTGCCAGGAGAGCGTGGCCGCCGCCTCATCGTAGCGCGCCGCCGACGTATCGTTGTTGAAGGCGTGGTTGACGCCCTCGTAGGTGTACATCGCGTAGGCGACGCCGGCCGCGTCCAGCGCGGCTTTGAAGTCCGGGATTCCGGCGTTGATGCGGTCGTCCAGCCCGGCATAGTGCAGGAGCAGCCGCGCCTTGATCCGCGGCACGTCGGCAGCGTCGGGCACCTGCCCGTAATAGGCGACGGCGGCGGCCAGGTCCGGCGCATTGACCGCGAGCTGGTTGACGATGGCGCCGCCCCAGCAGAAGCCCACCGCGCCGACCTTGCCGTTGGTTTCGGAACTGCCGGCGAGGTAGCGGATCGCGCCGAGCCCGATGTCGACCGCCGTCGTCCCGGTCAGGCCGGATATCATCGACCGCGCCTGGTCCTCGTCGGACGGCGTGCCGCCGCTGGTCGACAGGAAATCGGGCGCCAGCGCCACGAAGCCGGCCAGCGCGGCGCGGCGCGCCACGTCGCGGATGTGCTCGTTCTGGCCCCGGTTCTCGTGCACCACGACGATGCCCGGCAGCGGCCCTGTCTTGTCCGCCGGCATCGCCAGATAGCCGCTTGCCTGCCCGGCAGCGGTCTCGAACGTGACGGTCTGCGTGGTCAGCCGCGCATCGTCGGCCGCGATGATCGCCGCCTTCGCCGAATTCGCCGCCAGCATCGGCGCGATCGCCGCCGCAGCAGCCGACGAGCCGGCGAGTTTCGTCAGCTTCTCCATGAAGCCGCGCCGGTCGACCGTCAGGTGGGTGTATTCGTCATAGGCCGCGATCATCGCCTGGGTGATCGGCGATGTGTTCGCGGGCGTCGTCCAGTCTTCGCTCATCGCATGTCTTCCCCGCTGAAGTGCAACGCCTGGAATCCTACCGGCCACGTCGCGCCCTTTCCACCGCGACGCAAGCCGGTTTCGTCGGGCGGCTGTGCGCCATTGGTCCACGCCGCCGCGGGCGGGACCGGTTTCCTGGCTCTCAGGCTCCGTCGGATGCCGCGACTCCTTTTCGCTTTCCGTAGCGTTACAAAATCGCCTAATCTCCAGGCGCCTTCCGGCGGCCGTGTCGCCCGACGCGGCTCAAGTCTTTGTCATTGTTCATGTACTTCAGGAGCCAGTTCCATGACTGCGGGCACACGCGCGCTCTATTTCGTCACGACCATTTCGATTGCCATCGCCGCCTTGGCAGCCCCCTTTCCCGCCGGCGCACAGACAGCGAAAGACCTCAAGTGCAGGGGCTGCGTCGGCTCCAGGGACCTCGGCAAGAAGGCGGTGTCGGCAAAACACATCAAGCCGAACGCCGTCGATTCCACGGCGATAAAGGACGCATCGATCCTTCCCGCCGACCTCGCCGCGACCGCCCAGCCGACCGGCGCCGTCCATGCGGCCTCATACATCACGGCTCACAGCCTGACGCCGTCGCTATCGCAGATATATTCCGTTGAGATGACCGCACCGTCCAACGGCTACGCGGTCGTCATCGCCAACTGGACCTTCAGCACCTTCCAGGGAGGCGCGTCGGCGTCGTGCTACGTGGAAACGACGCCCGGTTCCGGGACCGGCGTGTCCGCCTACATGGAATCCGACCCGAACGACACGACATCCTACGATGCGGCGGCCCTGACCCGCATGTTCCCTGTCGGCAAGGGCAAAACGACTTTCTACCTGAACTGCCGGGAAATGACGCACGACGTGTCGGTCATCGAGCCGCAGATCACCGCCATTTTCGTTCCCAACAAATACTGACGCGTCCGCTCGGATGGCACCTCCTAGCCGGACGTGCCATCCGCCGGCCGCCGCATCGTGACGGCGGACAGGGCCACGGCCAGCCAGCCGGCCAGCATGACGACCCCGCCGGCCGGCGCCGCCATGAAGAAGAGCCGCCCGTAGCCGAGCGCGCGCAGGCCGACATCGGCGGAAAACAGCGCCGCGCCGGCAAACAGCAGCAACGCGGCCACGCGCAGCACGACGTGGCGCGGGGCAAGCAGCGCGAGCGCCAGCAACGCCGGCGCATGGGCCAGGCAGATCGTCGCGACCGCATCCAGCATCCGCGGGTCGCTGCCCACATGCGAGCTCGCCGCGGCCGCCGTGACACCGGCAAAGCCTAAAATGCCAGCACCCAGCAATGCCGCCCGGTTCACGCCTACCCGTTCCGTCATGGATGTTCCCCCATACCCGATGCGACCCGCGGGCCCGTCCGTAGGGAAACCGCGTCGATCGCGACCGGTGCCACCAGCCTGCTGTTCAACGACTGATACACCACACCGTCGCGTTTGGTAAATTTCAGGCGCTGATCGATCGTGTGCGGCGACGCGTCGTCGGTCATCGTTCCCGCCGAGCCCACGCGAGCAATTCGATCCCGTACGGTCACGCCGCGGAATAGCGCCGGCTTACAGAATTTGATAAGCTGATTAAGTTCGAACCGCGTCCACAAGGAGGGCGCTAGCGCTAGCAAGGGAATTTTCAGTCATGACAAAGCATATTGGCACGACCGGCCTTTTGGCCGCCGCGATGGTAGTGACCGGCGGATTCGCCCTACCTTTCGCGCTACCCGGAGACGCCTCCGCCCAGACAGCAACCAATCTTATTTGCCGAGGCTGCGTCGGAACCAGGGACATCCGCAACAAGGCGGTGACCTCCAAGAAAATCAGGAACGGGCAGGTCAAACCCGTCGACCTTCACAGAAGTGCGAAGCCCGCGGCCGCCAATTTCAGCAGCGTCAACGGTGAGGACGCCGGCACTCTTCCGACGACCGATACCGTCGTTGCCCAGGTCACCATGAACCTTCCGGCGCCCGGCGTCGTTATCGCGAATGCCGGCGGCTGGGCCGTATTCAACGATAACCCTTCAAGCATTCTGTGCGCGATCAGTAAAACGACATCGACCTCTGGCCAACCCTTTATCATCGCGCAGAACCACAACGAGGCGAACGCGCGCCGGATGCCGACGCCCGTGACGCGTGGCTTCGTGGAAGACACCGCCGGCAGCCATACCTACTATTTCGTCTGCCGCACGCATCTGGGAAGCTCGGGCCATAACGATGCCATGCTGACGACCGTTTACGTTCCGCAGCTTTCCGGCCCTGTTCCCACATCGGCGTCGGCCGAAGGGGCGGCGGGCAGCTCCGTGGACTGACGTCCGGTCGCCGGGATCTCTGCCCGGCGCCGCAATGCACCTGCGATACCGACCGGTTCGCCGGTTCGGATCGCAAAAAGGGCCAGGTCTCGACAACCTGGCCCTTTGTTTTTGGGTCACGCCCCGGCCGACGCCTTACAGCAGCGGGCTGACCAGCCGGAACGTGTTGTCGATGAAGCGCTCGCGGAACGGGCGCACGGCCCAGGCATCGGCGTCCAGCGGATCGGAATCGGCAATGTACTGATGCTGCAGACGGCGCAGCCGCTCGGTGAACTCGCTGCCGTAGACGAACAGCGACACCTCGAAGTTCAGCCACAGGCTGCGCATGTCGAGATTGACGGTGCCGAACATCGCGATCTCGCCGTCGACCGTGATCGACTTGGTGTGCAGCAGGCCGTCCCGGTAGAAGCGGATCTCCACGCCCATGCCGAACAGCTCGTCGAAATAGGTGCGGCTGGCGTGGCGCGACAGGAACGAGTCGATCTTCTCCGGCAGCACGAGGACGACCTTCACCCCACGCCCGGCCGCCCCGCGCAGCGCGCGCAGAAGCGCCTCGTCGGGCACGAAATAGGGCGTCGTCAGGATCAGTTCCTTGCGCGCCGCGTTGATCAGCGCGAGCAGCATCAGAAGCAATCCGTCGTCGGTCTCGCCGGGGCCCGAGGCGATCACCTGGATGTCGGTGTCGCCCTTCGGCGCGGCGAGATCCAGCTTGGAGTCGCGGATCAGGTCGTCGATGGAGTCCGCAACCTCCATCGCCCAGTCGCCGACCACGACGGCTGCCAGCAGCGTCACCGCCCGGCCCTCGACCCGCACCATCGCGTCGATCCACTCGCCGACGCCCGCGTCCTGCTTGAAAAAGCGCGGATCGACGAGGTTCATGCTGCCGGTCCAGCCGACCTTGCCGTCGATGACGACGATCTTGCGATGCAGCCTGAGATCGGTGCGCCCGAAGATCGCCCGCCAGGGACCGACGGGCAGCGCCGGCAGCACTTCGATGCCGGCCGCCTTCATCGCCGCCGGCTGACGCCCCTTCCACCACGGCCGCCCGCCCAGCGCGTCGACCAGGACGCGGCAGGTCACGCCGCGCGCCACCGCCCGCTTCAGCGCCTCCAGAACGAGATCGGCGTCCCCGCCCTGGTTCCAGATGTAGAACTCCATCAGCACGCTCGTCTCCGCCGCGTCGATGTCGGCGGCGATCGCATGCAAAATCTCGTTCGGCTTGGAATGCAGCGTCAGCTGCGAACCGGCGATCGCCGAAGCCCCGGCGATCGACTGCCCGAGCCGATGGATACCGGCGGCCTTCGGGTCGTGGCGGGACCAGTCGACCGCGGCCCTGCCGTCGCGCACCAGCCGCTCGCTCAGGCGATGCATGTCGGCGCGCAGGTGGCCAAGCTCGGCCGCGCGCCGCCCGCCCGTGCGCCGCTCCCCGATCAAAAGATAGATCGCCGCGCCGCCGAACGGCACGGCGAACACCAGGAAGAGCCAGGCGAGCGCGACGCCGGTCGCCGGCCGCTTCATGATCACGCGCACGGCGATCACCGCCACCAGCGTCATGTGCAGGATGGCCGTGTAGGTCAGCGACTGGGCGAGGAAGGCGACGGTCGACTGGGCGATCATCGCCGGCGCGCTCCGCAGCCGGTATGGGGAAAGGATTCGCTCACGGCGCACAGACTCCGTCGCCGACGACACTTATGCAAGGCCGAATCCCGCGCTCGGAGGCCGCATTGGTCGCGCCCCTAGCCCGTCTTGGCGATGCGGGTTGCCAGCTTCAGGTCGATGAGCTCGTCGGGCGTGAAGTAGAACAATTCGTCCTTCGGCGTTTCCATGGCATGGATCCACACGCGCGGATCGACGCCCATCTCCATGAGGAACCGCTGGCACTCGGCCGAGACCGCCTGCGCGTTGTCCATGCCCGAGGCCGGGGTTCCCGCGGCCTCGTCGGCGGCGAATACGCGGTGCACCCCGATCGAGGCGGTCGGCGCGGCCACCCGCTCCCTGCCGCCGGCGAAAACCAGCGGGCAGGACGAGGCGCAATAGCTGCCGGGGCCGATCTCGGTGTTGAAGCCCGCCTCGCGGATCAGCGTGGCGATCACCAGCGCATCGGCGACCGAACCGCCCGGCGAATTGAGTACCACCGTGTCGATATAGCCGCCGCGTTTCTCGATCTCCTCGGCGAAACGCCGGGCCGAACCGGGCTCTATCGCCCCGTCGAACAGGAGCTTCCCGCCATCGACCAGCTCGAACGTCGCGGGATTGCGCAGCGTCGCCGCCGTCTCCGGGTCGGTGACGACCGGTCCGGTCCTGCCCTCGCGGATCGAGGGCAGATAGGGCACGTCGTCGGGCGCCATGAGCCCCGGAAACACCGGATCGGTGTCTGCCGGGATCTGCTTCTGCAGGTCGGCAAGATCGAGGCCGAGCACCACGAAGGTGGCGACCAGAAGGCCGCGGAACGACCACAGCAGGACGTGCTCGTCCGGCCGGCTGTTCAGCCAGCGCCGGATGCGGCCCTCGGGCTCGCGGATATGCGCGTTCTCGCTCAATCCTTCTTCTCCGGACGCCCCCCGAACGGTGTGGTGGTGAACGGCGTGACCACGCCGACGGGCACCGGCGTGTCGGCGTCCCAGCCTTTCGCCGGCGGGGCCAGCGGCAGCTCCGGCTCGTCCGCCCTCTCCGGCACGGCCTCCGGCACCGCCTGCGCCTTGCGGCTTTCGTCCTCCACCTCGCGCAGGATGCGCATGGCGGTCAACAGGTCGGCGGCCGACATGGTGGAGGCGCCGGCGGCCGGCTCGCCCTCGCGGCGGATGCCGGCATGGACGACGCACAGGATCAGCACCAGCACCGCCGGCAGCAGGTCGATCGAGATGGCGCCGGCCCAGCTCGGCAGGAAGTCGGGGGCGTAGCGCAGCACCGCTTCCGCCGTGGTCAGCGGCTCGAAGCGCTCGGGCCGCACCGGCTGCGTCGACAGGATCTGCTCGGCGGCGGCGGCGAGCTGTTCGGACTGTGCGGCGACGGCGGCCTCGACATTGCCGACAACAACGCTCTGGCGTTCGGCGAGATCGGCGCTGCCGCCGTCGGCGATCGGGGCGATGAAGCCGCGGGCGAGATCCTCCGCCGCCCGCTTCACCGCCGGCGCGACCGAGGTCTGCTGCAGCGACGCGATGACGCCCATCAGCGCCATGGATTCGCCGGCGAAGGCATCCGCGCGCGGATTGATCGGTCCGCGCGCCGAAACCAGTTCGCGCATGCGCGCGATGTGCTTGCCACCCTGCTCGTAGAGCTGGCTCACGCGGCCCGCCGAGGCTTCCACCTCGTCGCCGAGCTGGTCGATCTGCCGCGACATCTGAGTCAGGAGCTGCACCACGGTCCCGGATCCGGAGGTGCCGGTCAGCGAACCCTGCCGCTGCTCGTCCTCGGCGAGCTGGGCAAAGCGCAGCGAGGCCATCTGGATGTCGGGCAGCAGGCTCTGTGCCGACAACGCGTTGGAGTGGGCCTGGTCGAGATCGGTGACGAAGCTTTCGAGCTTGTTGGCGAGATGCTGCTCCAGCGCCGCCGAACCGGCCAGCGCGGCCGCGTTCAGCCATGACGACATGGCCACGATCATCACCGAGCCGAGCCCCATGGCGACAAACAGCAACAGCCGGCTCACCCCGTCGCGCACATGCGGCATGAAGCGCATCAGGAACGACCAGAACGCGTAGATGCCGACCGAGACGGCCGCCGAATAGATGATCGCGGCGAAAAACACGAGCATCGCCGAGCCGTCGAGGAGCTCGCGCACGCCCAGATAGGTGTAGACGCCGCTCGCCAGCGCCAGGACGGCGAGCGTCAGTCGTGTTGTCAGATCGAGACTGGAGACTGCCTGACGCAGCATGACGGTAAACCCCTCGCCCGCAGAAAACGGGTATCCCTCCGACGCCGCATCATTAACAGAGGTTAATGGTGCCAGATTGTGGCCGTCGGCGCGACGGGGGCGTCGCGGCATGGTTAACTGTGGAAAGCTACGCTCCGAGCGCCATTCAGGGCCCCATTCCGGGGCCTGTAGCGCGGGCCTTTAGCGCGGGCCTGCCCGGTGCGCGAAACCAGCGGGCCGCAGCGCACGAGGAAGCCCCACCGCGAGATCATCCCCGCTCCAGCACCCGCGCGTGCAGCGCCTCGGCCTCCTCGGCCAGCGCCCGCAGCCCGGCGTCGGTGTCGAGCGCCGCCGCCAGCGCCTCCTCCATCTCCCGCTTGACCGTGTCGCGCAGGGGATTGGGCATCGAGCGGAAGCCGAACCGGCGTTTGCGCGATCGCCGGGTCTCCGCGCTCCGGAAGTCCGTGCCGAAGCGAGCGTTCACCGCCTCGATGACGTCGGCGATGTCGCCCGTGGCCTGTTCGAACGGAACGACGACCATGGACCCGCCAACGGGCAGCAGCGGCCGGTAGAACCCGGTCCACCAACGCAAGGCGCCCTCGAAATCCGGCCCGTTCTCGATCAGCACGTCCCCGACGATCCCCGCGCCCTCGCGCTGCGCGCCGCCGGCCGGGTCGGCCTCTCCCGCGTCCCTGCGCCGGCGCGCCTCCTCCAGCATGGCCAGCAGCGAGACCACGGCGTCGCGCGGCGCACGGACAAGCGCGACCGCCGGAATGCCCCAGTCGGCGGCGCGGATGAGCTGGGCGGCGTGGTGCTTGTGATGGGCAATGAAGACCGGACGGCGCTGGCGCAGCCGGAAATGGGTCACGGTGGTCGAATTGGCCGAGCGCGGAAAGCCCTCGATGACGATGTCGGTATCGCGGCGGACGCAGAGCCGGTCGTGGGTTCCCGTCAGCCGGCGCAGGCCGAAATAGAGCCCCGGCCGCGCCGAGGCCGCCAGAACCGCGCGATGGCGCAGCCGTCCGAACCCGCCCATCGGCTCACCACCCCTTTCGAAAGACCCGTCGACACGGCCGACTGGATAGCCGCGCGGCAAACCGCGCGCAAGGAAGCGGACATCCGACCACGCCCGCGATCATGTGTGCTCCTATCGCCAAGTCTTGGTGAATACCAAGCGTCCTTTCCGCAAGGGAACAGCACAGACCCCAGAGCGCCGTCGAATTGCCCCGGACATTACTTGAACTACGCGGCAACGACGGATCCAAACCTCAGGCGCCCATGGAACAGGTTAGTTAAAAACCTAGTCTTTCGCCTCACGGAATCCACAGACCTTCCGGGTTACTCATCGCCCCGCCGGATAATGGCAGGCCAACCTGCCGCGTACCGGCCAGAGGGAAGGTTAGTCATGTTCGCGTATGCCCATCTCTTGATGGCGTGCGCTGGCGGCTTTCTACTTCTCGCCGCCACGAACGCCACGCCGGCGTGGGCCTCGACGACGATCATCGTCTGCAAGGGCTGCGTCATAGTCTTGGATCCGGACGAGTGCCTCGGCTGCATCGTCGTCTCCGATCCGCCGGCCTTGACCGAGACCTGTCGCGGCTGCACCTGGGCCGATACGGTCGGCCGGCGGCCGCGGTCGATCCGCGCCGCCCCCGCCTCTCTTGGCAGGACATCCGGCGAGACCACGGCCCATGAAACGGCGCCAGACGACACATCGTCCGCCGACTCGCGCTTTTACGGCCCGTTCGCCTTCGGGCCCCGCGCGGACGCCTGGCAGGCGGCGGCCGCCCCGGCGATCGTTCTCGCGGCGCTGGCCGTCCCGTCAGGCGACGGCATATCCGACGACGGCTCACCCGACCTCGGTCCATTCGCCGACAGCCCCTATGCCGGCGCCCGGCCGGCGGTAGCCGCCGCGCTCGCTGCCATGCGGCTTGATCGGGACATAGCGCGCGAGCGCCGGTGCCTTGCGACGGCGATCTATTTCGAGGCGCGCGGCGAACCGGCCAGCGGCCAGCGCGCGGTCGCCCAGGTCGTGCTCAACCGGGTATCGGACCGGCGCTATCCCGCGACGGTGTGCGACGTGGTTTTCCAGAACCAGGAGCGACAGAACCGCTGCCAGTTCTCCTTCGCCTGCGACGGCCGGCCGGAAGACATCGGCGACCAGCGCGCCTGGAGGCGGGCGATGCTGCTCGCAGGAGAGGCGCTGATGGGACGCTACTTCGACGGCGCGATCGGCGCGGCGACGCACTATCACGCAACCAGCGTCGAGCCGACCTGGAGCCGCCATCTCTACCGGATCGCCCGCATCGGCGCGCACGTGTTCTACCAGACCGGACAACGCCTGCAGCAGACACACTGACAGGCCGGGGCTCGCCCCCCGGCCACCCGAATGGCGCGCTGCTAGCGCGTGGCCTCGGCGACGATCTCGGTCAGCAGCGCGTCGACGGCGGAAAGCGCCTTCATCGAGGCTTCCGACACGGCGGTGCCGGGCCTGCGATAGCCGACATGGATCGTGCCCGGCGACGTGGCGAGTTCGTAGACTACGATCGAATAGGGGCAATAGCCGACGTTCCGCGGATCGGCGGCGATCATCGCCTGCGACAGGCGGGCGGAGCAGAACTGGTACCATTCCGCATCGGCCAGCACCGCCTCGCCGCCCGTGGCCTCCGACGTGCGTTCCAGCATCTTGGACAGGAAGCCGTGATAGTCGACCACCAGCCCCCGGTTGACGATGGCGTCCTCGACCGCCAGCGTGACGTCGCCGAAGTCGCCCTGGACCGTCTGGTAGACAAGATCGCCGGTCTCTTCGGCCATAACCGGCGCATCCGAACCCCGGGCACCGAGACCGGCGACCAGAGCCGCCCCGACGACCAGCGCCGCGGCAAATCCGTTTCTGAACGTCATGGCGTCTCTCCCTTTGGCGTTGCCATTCCTGCCGGGCCCGGCCCGACACGCCTCTTGCCAAGGGTCACTTAAAACCGGTGCTGCGCGCCCGCTTGCGACCTGCAACGGCCCGCGCGGTGCCGGCTTTCCGGGAAATCAAACCCCGGCGCGGCGGCTGCGGCATTGCGGTGGGTCAAGCCGCGCCAATATCCGCCGCAATCAGTCCGACAGACCGGCCTGGCGCAGGCTCTCGACGATGTGGCCCAGCACCGCCTGGTCTTCGTAGGGCTGACTTTGCGCGTAGCGCCGGACGGAGAATGCCGGGTCGACGGCGCGGATCTGCCCGGCCGCGGCCCGGGCTACCTTCGGCATCGCGCAATAGCCGTAGTCGCAACACAGGGTGACCAGCACGTCGATAGTGTCCGGGAACAGCCGCGCGTATCCCACGACGTCGGCGGGCTCTCGGGCCCGCAATCTCAGGCTTAGATAACGAAATGCCCGAGTCGAGCCCGGGCATACCGTCGAAACAATGTCTTTCAGCGGGCTCTCACAACCACGGCCGCTGCTCGGCTTCCCGCGTCTCGAAGCCGCCGATCTTGGCTTCCTTCTCCAGCGTCAGGCCGATGTCGTCGAGGCCGTTGAGCAGGCAGTGCTTGCGGAAGGGATCGACGTCGAACTGGATCGCGCCGCCGTCGGGGCCGGAGATCGTCTGGCTTTCAAGATCGACGGTGATGGTGGCGTTGGCGCCGCGGCTGGCGTCGTCCAGAAGCTTGTCGATCTCCTCCTGCGGCAGCTTGATCAGCAGCATCCCGTTCTTGAACGAGTTGTTGAAGAAGATGTCGCCGAAGGACGGCGCGATGACGCAGCGGATGCCGAAATCCTGCAGCGCCCAGGGGGCATGCTCGCGGCTCGAGCCGCAGCCGAAATTGTCGCCGGCGATCAGGATCTTAGCGTTGCGGTAGGCCGGCTTGTTGAGCACGAAGTCCGGGTTCTCGCTGCCGTCCTCGTTGAAGCGGCGCTCGGAGAACAGGCCCTTGCCGAGCCCGGTGCGCTCGATCGTCTTCAGATACTGCTTCGGGATGATCAAGTCGGTGTCGACATTGACGAGCGGCAGCGGCGCGGCGACGCCGGTGAGCGTGGTGAACTTGTCCATGGGGCCTGTACAGCGTCCGTTCGCTTGAAGTCTGATGAAGGTTCGGCCCTGTTTTGGGGCGGCGCGGCCGGGAAATCAAGTCCTGTGCCCGCGTTTGGCCGTTGCGAGAGGCCTAGCGCATCGTGCGCTGGGCGGCGCCGCTGCCCGAGCCCGAGCCGGAGACCTGAATCGGCGACGATTTCGGCGCGGTCGCACCCGCGTAGCAGGCCTTGATCGCGGCGCAGCGGTCGGTCCGGTCGGCGTGGTCGGGACTCTTCGACTTGTGCGGGAAGATGCGGCACACCTGATCGATGTCGGCGGGCCGGAGCCAGCCCTCCGCCTTGCCGCGTTTGGCGGCGTAGCAGTCGGCTCGGTCCTCGCCGGGGCCGTAGAGCTGGTGCGAGCACTCGTGCGTATAGACGAACAGGCGGGTGGCCGCCGACAGCCGGTCGAGCCGGACCGGGTTGAGCACGATGAAGGCGCCGATCGAGGCACCGTAGTCACTGAGATCGGCGGTGAGGATGGTGCGGGTGCGCCCGCAGGCCGGTACCCGGCCGCCGAGCTCGTAGTCGCCGGCCTCGTACAGCGTGCCGCGCAGGACGATCTCATCGCCCGTGCCGTCGCGGTCGTCGGCATGGGCAGGCGCGATGCCGGTTGCCGCCATCACAAGTCCCACAACAACGAATCCCGCAACCAGTCCGAACAAGCGCCGCATCGCGTCTTTTTGCCCTAATTCGGGTGGTCCGGGCGGACCCGGACCGTGCCTCCACGCCACGACCATAGCAACCCGTCGGCGCCGGTTGGAAGTGGAATCACGGTCTATCACGCCGAAAATTTGGGCAGCGCCGCGCCGGGCGACGGCAAGCCGCAGAAACGCAAACGGGCCGGAGATTTCTCCCCGGCCCGTCGCGATTGTTACGCTGAAATGACCGAAATCAGGCCAGATCGAAGCGGTCGGCGTTCATCACCTTGGTCCAGGCCGCCACGAAGTCGTTGATGAACTTCTCCTTGGCGTCGTCCTGGGCGTAGACCTCGGCATAGGCGCGCAGGATCGAGTTGGATCCGAACACGAGATCCAGGCGCGTCGCGGTCCACTTGACCGCGTTGGTCTTGCGGTCGCGGATCTCGTAGATGCCGTTGTCCGCCGGAACCCACTTGCTTGCCATGTCGGTCAGGTTGACGAAGAAGTCGTTCGTCAGGGCGCCTTCGCGATCGGTGAACACGCCGTGCTTGGTGCCGCCATGGTTGGCACCCAGAACGCGCATGCCGCCGACCAGAACGGTCATCTCCGGCGCGGTCAGGCCCATGAGCTGGGTGCGGTCGAGCATCAGCTCTTCCGCGCTGACGACATAGTCCTTCTTCAGCCAGTTGCGGTAGCCGTCGTGGATCGGCTCCAGCACGTCGAAGGATTCCGCGTCGGTCATCGCGTCGGTGGCATCGCCACGGCCCGGAGAGAACGGCACGGTGACGGCGTGGCCGGCGGCCTTCGCGGCCTGCTCGACGCCGACATTGCCGGCCAGCACGATGACGTCGGCGATGCTGGCGCCGGCTTCCTTGGCGATCGGCTCGAGAACCGACAGCACCTTGGACAGGCGCGCCGGCTCGTTGCCGTCCCAGTCCTTCTGCGGGGCCAGGCGGATGCGGGCGCCGTTCGCGCCGCCGCGCATGTCGGACCCGCGATACGTGCGGGCGCTGTCCCAGGCGGTGGCGACCATCTCGGCGACGCTCAGGCCGCTCGCGGCGATCTTCGCCTTAACGGCATCCACGTCGTAGTCGGTGGCGCCGGCCGGGATCGGATCCTGCCAGACCAGATCTTCCGCCGGAACGTCCGGGCCGACATAGCGCGCCTTCGGCCCCATGTCGCGGTGGGTCAGCTTGAACCAGGCGCGGGCGAAGGTGTCCTTGAAGTACTCTGGATCCGCCATGAACTTTTCGCAGATCGCCTTGTAGGCCGGATCGAACCGCATCGCCATGTCGGCATCGGTCATGATCGGGTTGTGGCGGATCGAGGGATCGCTGGCGTCGACCGGCTTATCCTCTTCCTTGATGCCGATCGGCTCCCACTGCCAAGCGCCGGCGGGGGATTTCTGCAGCCACCAGTCATAGCCGAACAGCAGCTTGAAGTAGCCCATGTCGAACTCGGTCGGATGGGTCGTCCAGGCGCCCTCGATGCCCGAGCTCACCGCACGGCTCGCCAGCCCGTTCTGCTCGGGATTGGCCCAGCCCAGGCCCTGCATCTCGGGGCCGGCGGCCTCCGGAACCGGGCCAAGGGCCGAGGCATCGCCGTTTCCGTGGGTCTTGCCGACCGTGTGGCCACCGGCGGTGAGAGCTGCGGTCTCCTCATCGTTCATCGCCATGCGCGCGAAGGTCTCGCGCACCTGGGCGGCGGTCTTCAGCGGGTCGGGCTTGCCGTTCACCCCTTCCGGGTTCACGTAGATCAGGCCCATCTGCACGGCCGCCAGCGGGTTTTCCATCGTCGCGGGTTCGTCGACGCTGCTGTAGCGTTCGTCGCTCGGCGCCAGCCATTCCTTCTCGGCGCCCCAGTAGGTGTCCTTCTCGGGGTGCCAGATGTCCTCGCGGCCGAAACCGAAGCCGAAGGTCTTCAGGCCCATGGATTCGTAGGCGACGTTGCCGGCCAGGATGATCAGGTCGGCCCAGGAGATCCGGTTGCCGTATTTCTTCTTGATCGGCCACAGCAGGCGGCGGGCCTTGTCGAGGCTGACGTTGTCCGGCCAGGAGTTCAGGGGCGCGAAGCGCTGGTTGCCGGTGCCGCCGCCGCCACGGCCGTCGGCCAGGCGGTAGGAGCCGGCCGCGTGCCAGGCCATGCGGATCATCAGGCCGCCGTAGTGGCCCCAGTCGGCCGGCCACCACTCCTGGCTGTCGGTCATCAGCGCGTGCATGTCCTTCTTCAGCGCCTCGACGTCCAGTTTCTTCAGCTCTTCGCGGTAATCGAAGTCCTTGCCCAGCGGATTGGTCTTGGTGTCGTGCTGATGCAGGATGTCCAGATTGAGCGCATTCGGCCACCAGTCCACGTTCGACTGTCCGACCTCGGTAATCGCGCCGTGCATTACCGGGCAGCCGCCCTTCTTATCGACCTTCGCATCCATGTCTCTCTCCGTGTTCTGCGATCTTATTCGCGTTGATCCGTATCGGACGATTGTGACGTCCGGGCGTCGCCGCCGACGAAATCCCGGGCCCCTCGCCTGCAGCCGTCAGGCGCCAAGACGCCGGGATCGAATCCCCGGCGATGAGCGCCCGCATCGATTTTGAAGCGTTCTAAACTGATATTGACCCAGGAGGCCAATCAGCGCAAATTAGTTTTACATTCGATTTCATAAGGCGAGCTTATATTGCCGACCCTGAAGCAGCTCAAGTACCTCGACGCGCTGGCCCGGGAGCGGAACTACGCCCGCGCCGCGGCATCCTGCCACATCAGCCAGCCGGCGTTATCGATGCAGATCAAGGAGCTCGAAGCCGAGCTCGGCCTCGTCCTCGTCGAGCGCGGCCGCGGCACCTTCGCCATGACCGAGGCCGGCGAGGAAATCGTCCGGCGCGCCCGGTCGATCCTGCGGGCGACCGACGATCTGGTCGACTATGCCCGCCACGCCGACCAGCCGCTGTCCGGCACCTTGCGATTCGGCGTCATTCCCACGATCGCGCCCTACCTGCTGCCGCGCGCGCTGCCGCTGATCCGGGCGCGCTTCCCGGACATCGCGCTGGAATTGCGCGAGGCCCAGACCGCCGACGTGGTGGACGACCTGTCGCGCGGCGTGCTCGATCTCGTGCTGCTGTCGCCACCCATCGACGCGCCGGATATCGAGACCTTCCACATGTTCGACGACCGCTTCCTGCTCGTCACCCAGGCCGACGAGGCATTGGACGAGCGAAAGCGCATCGACATCTCGAGTATCAGCGGGCGCCGCCTGCTTCTGCTTTCGGAAGGCCACTGCCTGCGCGAGCAGGCCCTGAGCGTCTGCCGCACCGCCGATCGCGATACGCTCGGCGAGCTCGGCGCGACCAGCCTGACGACCATCGTCCAGATGGTCGCCAACGGCTTCGGCGCCACGCTGCTGCCGGAAATGGCCATCGACGCGGAAATACGCGACGATCGGACCGCGCTATTGCGGTTCCGCGCCCCCGAACCGAGCCGGCAGATCGGGCTGGCCTGGCGGCGCACCTCCGCCCGCAAGCAGGACTTTATCGCGATCGGCGAGGCCTTGAGCGAGCTCGCCCCGGCCGCCTGACGGCACGCGGCGAAAGCCGGCTTGCCAGTAGACCAGGACGTCGCGGCGTCAGTGGTAGCCTTCTCCGGGACGCACCTTGCCGCGGAACGTCCAGTACACGAACGCCGTGTACGCGAGGATGATCGGCAGCATGAAGATCGTCCCGATCAGCGTAAAGATCTGGCTCGCCGGCACGGCCGCCGCCTGCCAGACGGTAACGCTCGGCGGCACCATCAGCGGGAAGGTCGAGATCGCTAGACCGAGATACGACAGCAGGAACAGGCCGAGCGTCGCCAGGAACGGCGTCGCGGTGTGGTTGCGCTCGAGCGCGGTCCAGAGCAGCAGCGCCAGCCCGGCCGTCACGAGCGGCACCGGCCACAGATAGTAGATGTTCGGCGTGGAGAACCAGCGCTCGCCGATCCGGTCGATGGCGTACGGCGTCCACAGGCTCACAAGCGCGATGAACGCCAGCACGATCAGCAGGATCGTGCGCGCCTGGCGCCGGCCGCGCTCGGCGACCTCGCCCTCGGTGCGCATGATCAGCCATGTCGCGCCCAGCAGCGCGTAGCCGCAAACCAGACCGATGCCGCACATCAGCGAGAACGGGGTCAGCCAGTCGAACGCACCACCGGCGAAGGCCCCGTTCTCGACCGTGATGCCCTGGATCAGCCCGCCGAGGATCAGCCCCTGGCAGAAGGCCGCCACCGTCGAGCCGGCCGCGAACGCGAAGTCCCAGTGTCCGTGCCTGGGCTTGGACACGAAGCGGAACTCGAACGACACCCCTCTGAATATCAATGCCAGCAGCATGACGATGACCGGCAGGTAGAGCGCCGGCATGATGATGGAATAGGCCTTGGGGAACGCCACCCACAGGCCGCCGCCGCCGAGAATCAGCCAGGTCTCGTTACCGTCCCAGAACGGCGCGATGGAATTCATCATCTGGTCGCGCTCGGCTTCCTTTCGGGCGAAGGGAAACAGGATCCCGACCCCCAGATCGAAGCCGTCTAGGATGACGTACATGGCGACGGCGGTGGCGATCAGGCCGGCCCAGATGACCGGGAGATAGTAGTCGAAGGTCAGGTCCATCTAGGGTCTCCCGCCGCCATAGGCCTCTCGGCCGCCGGGGCCGACCGCCGCCAGCGTCCGGCTCGGCCCGGCCTCCTCGTCCTCCCGCGACAGGTCGACGGGACCGCGCACCAGCAGCCGGTTCATGTAGTAGATGCCGAACGAGAACACGACGCCGTAGACCACCACGAACAGGATCAGGCTGGTCAGCACCACGCCCGCGGAGACCGGAGACGCCGCGTCGGCCGTCCTGAGGATTCCGGTGGCCACCCACGGCTGCCGGCCCACCTCGGTGACGATCCATCCCGACAGCACCGCGATGAAGCCCGCCGGCCACATCCAGGAGGCGATCCTGAGGAAGGTCCGGTTGGTCTCGAGACGCCCCCGCCACCACAGGATTCCGCCCGTCCAGGCGACGAAGATCATCAGGAACCCGAGGCCCACCATGATCCGGAAGCCGAAGAACGGCCCCCACAGCGGCGGCCGGTCCTCCGGCGGGAACGCCTTCAGGCCCGGATAGGAGCCGCTCAGCGAATGGGTGACGATCAGGCTGCCGAGATAGGGGATGGCGATCTCGAAGTCGTTCTTCTCCAGCGCCTCGTCGGGCCAGGCGAACAGGATCAGCGGCACCGGCCCGGGGGCATCCGCCTCCCAATGCGCCTCGATCGCGGCGAGCTTGGCGGGCTGGTGGTCGCGCACCGACAGGCCGCTCATGTCGCCGACGAAGGCCTGCAGCGGCGCCAGCACGATCGCCATGCCGAGCCCCATCTTCAGCATGATGCCGGCATAGGGCTTGTGCTTGCCCATCAGCAGGTAGCGCGCCCCGATCGCCAGCACCACGAACGAGGTCGTGAGATAGGCGGCGATCAGCATATGGGCCAGACGCAGCGGGAAGGTCGGCGAGAAGACGATCTTCAGCCAGTCCTCCGGATAGGCGATGCCATCGCGGATGACGTGACCGGTGGGAAACTGCATCCAGCTGTTGGCCGACAGGATCCAGAACGCCGAGATCGAGGTTCCCACGGCGACGCACACGGCGGATAAGACATGCAGCCAGGGCGGCACGCGGTTCCAGCCGAACAGCATGATCCCGAGGAAGGTCGCCTCCAGGAAGAAGGCGGTCAGTACCTCGTAGCCGATCAGCGGCGCGACCACGTTGCCGACGACGTCGGAGAACCGGCTCCAGTTGGTGCCGAACTGGTAGGACAGCACCAGCCCGGAGACGACGCCCATGGCGAACGAGACCGCGAACACCTTGGTCCAGAAACGGGCGAGTTCGCGATAGCGTTCCTCGCCCGTGCGCCGCCACACCACCAGCAGCGTGGCGATCCAGGCCGAAAGCCCGATGGTGAAACTGGGGAAAATGATGTGAAACGCGACGGTGAACCCGAACTGGATCCGCGCGAGTAAAACCGGGTCGAAATCCATTGCGGAGTACCTCGCGGAGCTTTCGGCGATTCGGCCGAAAGTTTAGCACGCGAGACGGTGAATTTCAGATGACGGGGACGCGGCCTGCCGCGTCAGATCTTCGCAAGCGTCCACATGACGATGTCGGTGGCGACGGTTTCGAACGCGTCGTTCATGGCCGCGACCATGCTCTCCACCGAGCCGTCCGCTACCGGCTGGCGCGCCTCGAAGGTCTTCGATGCGACGACGCGGCCCGACTGGTCCCCGACGATCCGCACGTTGATCGCCACGACCGCCGTGTTGGTTTCCGCGTCGACATGGAAATCGCGCAGATCGGTGACCAGGCCGACATCGCTGACTACGGCGCTGCCGGGAACGCCGACCGAGCGGACCCTGTCGGTGTTCTGGAAGGCGTCGATCAGCCGCGCCTGGACCAGTTTAGGGGCCCGGTCGCTCCACTGGGCCTTGCCGAGATAGGTGATCTGCGTCGGCGCCGGCCTGACGACGATCCGCTCGCTGTCCAGCGCCCCGACGACGGTCGGCTCGGTGACCGCGAACTGCACCGACGTCGACCCGATATTGGCGGGAAAGCGGGTCGGCGCTGTCAGATCGTAGGTGGCCGGCGCGGGTTTCGCCGCGAGCGCGCAGCCGCCGACCAAGGCAGCCATCGCCAGTACGACACCTTGTCGCCACGCCCTCAGCACGAAATCCCCCTGCCCCCTGCTTCCCTGTCCGGCTGCTTCGTCGGATCAAACACTAGAAACGCCGGCCCGGATTGTATTCGGGCACCGCCGAACGTCCAGTCAGAAAACCGGCCGGATTCTGCTCGAGATTGGACAACGCCCGATCGATGTTCGACATCGTCCGCCGCCCCTCGGCCATGAACGCCTGGAAATCCTTCAACCCGCCGACGCCGTAGCGCTGTACGTCCGCAGTGATCGTATCGAGCCGCGAATTGAGGTTGTCGGCGAGCTGGCGGAACGATTTCGCCGCCTCGTTGATGTTGCCGATCATGCTCTGGCCCTTCTCGTCGCCGAGCATGCCGTCGAACTTGGCCAGAAGCCCATCGAGCCGCGCCGAGGCCTTGCGGAACTCCGCCGCCGTGGCGGTGGCGTCGTCGATGAACTGCGAAATTTCCTTGTCCTTGCCGGCGATCGTGGCTGTCACCTTGTCGAAATTCTCGACCGTGCGTGAGATCGCCGCCGGGTCGACGGCGGCGACCACCTTCTTCACGTCCTCGGCGACGCCGCTGAGCTGCTCGGTGAACTTGTTGATTCGTTCCGCCGCCTGGCCCGCGTTCTCCGCAAGGACGGTCACCTTGTCGGAATTGGCCGCGAGCGCGTCGGCGAAGGTGCGCACGTCGCCGACGATCGCCCGCACCTCGTCCGGCTCGATCGCCTCGACCACCGTGTTGAGGTTGTCGGCCAGCACCTCGATGCGGGCGCCGACCTCGTTGATCCGCTTGGCCGCCCCGCTGGCGTCCTCGATGAAGCTCGCCACCTTGTCCGAATTCTGCGCCAGTGCGTCCGAGAACGTCTGGATGTTGCGGATCGTGTTGGTGACGGCGGTCTCGTTGTTGGCGATCAGCGAATCGATGCGGGTCGCCACCGAGTCGGCCTTGGTCAGCAGCGACTTCGCCCCTTCCATCAAGTCCTGGAAGGTCGATTTCTCGGCATAGATGATCGGCGGATCTTCGGATTCGCCCCAAGCGTCCCTGAGCGGCCGCGCGTCGGCCTTGCTGGTCTTGAGCTGGATGAAGCCGACGCCGGTGATGCCGGTGAACTGCAGCTGCGCCGTGGTGTCGACGTTGATCGGATAGCTCGGATCGATCTGGATCAGCGCCACGACCTGCGCCGGATCGTCGGCCGCCACCGACAGGCGGACCACATCGCCGATCTTGATGCCGTTGTAGAGGACGGAGCTGCCCTTGTTCAGGCCGGTCACCTCGTCGGAGAAGACGACGCGGTACTGGACGCGCCCCGAGGATTCGCCGAAGGCCCCGATCCAGTAGACGAATCCGAACGCGCCCGCGATCACCGCGAGCGTGAAGAAACCGACGATAAGTGGGCTGGATCGGATTTCCATACCCGCCGCTAACTCCGACTGATGCGGGCGGCAACGCCGCGCGCCCGCTTGCCGCGGAAATACTCCTGAATCCAGGGATCCGGATTCTCGATGACCGTCTTCAGGTCCCCGGCCACCAGAATGCGCTTGTTGCCGAGGGCCGCAACCCGATCGCAGATCGAAAACAGGCTGTCGAGATCGTGGGTTACCATGAAAACCGTCAGACCTAAAGTGTCGCGCAGTTTCGAGATCAGGTCGTCGAATTCCGCCGCGCCGATCGGATCGAGACCCGAAGTCGGTTCGTCCAGGAAGACGAGATCGGGATCGAGCGCCAGGGCGCGGGCGAGCGCGGCGCGCTTGATCATGCCGCCCGACAGCTCGGAGGGATACTTGTCGGCCGCGTCCGGCCGCAGGCCCACCATTCCGATCTTCAGCTCGGCCAGCTCGTCCATCAGCGATTGCGGCAGGTGCAGATGCTCGCGCATCGGCACCTGGATGTTCTGTTTCACGGTCAGCGACGAAAACAGCGCGCCCTGCTGGAACAGGATGCCCCAGCGCCGCTCGACGGCGCGCTGTTCCTCCCGGCTCGCCGTGTCGATGTCCACGCCGAACATCTCGACGGCGCCGGCGCGACGCGGCAGCAGTCCGACCAGCGTGCGCAGCAGCACAGACTTGCCAGTGCCCGATCCGCCGACGACGCCGAGGACCTCGCCGCGATAGATGTCGATATCGAGTCCATCCAGGATGTTCGACTCGCCGAAGCCGACGGTGAGCCCGCGCGCGCGGATGATCACGTCTCCAGCTTTCCCGGATCCGTCCGCAACCGGCCGCTCCATGTGTTCCACCTCGGCCATCAGTAGTCGATCGCCGCGAAGAACATGGCGAACATGCCATCGAGCACGATGACCATGAAGATCGCCTTCACCACCGACGCCGTCGTCTGGCGACCCAGCGATTCGGCGCTGCCCTTCACCTGCAGGCCTTCCAGGCAGGCGATCATGCCGATCACCAGCGCCATGAACGGCGCCTTGATCAGGCCGACCATGAAGGTGTTTATCTCCACCGCGCTGCGCAGATACGGGATGAAGCTGGCCGGCGGCATGTCGATATAGATCCAGGCGACGAGCCCCGCCCCCGTCAGCGCCGATATGTCGGCGACGAAGGTCAGGAGCGGCAACGCCATCACCAGGGCGATCAGCCGCGGCACGATCAGCACCTCGACGGGATCGAGCGCCAGCGTCTTCAGCGCGTCGATTTCCTCGCGCATCTTCATCGAGCCGATTTCGGCGGTGATCGCGCTGCCCGTCCGGCCCGCCACCATGATCGCGGTGAGCAGCAGGCCGATCTCGCGCAACACCAGGATGCCGGCCAGGTCGATCGACAGGATCTCGGCGCCGAACTGCCGCAGCTGATAGGCGCCCTGCTGTTCGATGATGCCGCCGATTAGGAACGAGATCAGCGCGATGATCGGCACCGCGCGCACGCCCATGTATTCCAGATGGTAGGTGATCGAGGTCAGTCGGAACCGCCAGGGGCGAACCAGGAAGCCCAGCATGATGACCATGGAGGCGCCGAGCAGTTCCGTCAGCCTGGTGAGATCGCGTCCGGATTCGATCACCGCCTCGCCGGTGTCGCGGACCAGCTGCAGCACCATCGGCGGCCGTTCGCGCGGCGGCACCGGCTTGTGCTCGGCCTTCTCGACCTCCCCGATCAGGATCTCGCGCGAAGGCCCGACGCCGGTATAGGCGACCTCGATGCCGGCGCCCATCAGGGCGCGGGCGGTGCGGTGGATAAGCCACGCGCCGGCGGTATCGAACCGGTCGATTCCGGACAGGTCGATCGAGACCCGCCGCACGCCGGCGGGCAGTTTCGCGGCCTGGCTGATCTCGCCGTCGAGCCTCTCCGACTCGACGACGGTCCAGTTGCCCGCCGCGGAAAAAACGAGCGAATCGCCGGACCCCGTAACGATTATCGACGGACGCTGGTCCATGTCGTCAGATTGCCCACCCTCTGCGAGCGGACGCTTGCGTCAGCCCGCTGGCCTTCCATAATACGGCGCATCTTGATGTCCGCTGTCCCTGGCAGCAACCCCCCGGCAGCGATCCCCGTAAGCGACCCGTAAGCGAAACGATTCTTCAGCCTTCAGGACCTAAATAGCATGGAAATCGCGCGTCCCTACCTGCTGTTCCTCGGCGACGTCCACGATGATCTGGCCGCCAAGACCGCCTATGGCATCGTCGACTGGCGCCGCGACTGGTGTGTCGGCCAGCTACGCCTACCCGGCTGCAACGCGGATGCGGAACTGCCGGAGACCGATATCCAGGGCGCCGTCGCGGCCGGCGCGAAGACCATGATCATCGGCGTCGTCAATCCCGGCGGCGTCCTGCCCGACCACTGGATCGAGACGATCGTCGCCGCGCTCGATGCCGGCATGGACGTGGCCAGCGGCCTGCACATGCGACTCGGCGAGGTCGAGGCGATCGCCGAAGCGGCCGCGCGCAACGGCCGCCAGCTCTTCGACGTGCGCCACACGGCCCAGCGGTTCGCCACCGGCAAGGGTACCAAGCGCCCCGGCATGCGGCTCCTGACGGTTGGAACCGACTGCTCGGTCGGCAAGAAATACGCCGCGCTGGCGCTCGAGAAGGGCATGCGCGGGCGCGGCCTCAACGCCGACTTCCGCGCCACCGGCCAGACCGGCATCTTCATCTCGGGCCGCGGCGTTTCCGTCGACGCGGTGGTGGCCGACTTCATCTCCGGCGCCGCCGAATGGCTGACGCCCGCCAACGAGCCCGATCACTGGGACGTCGTCGAGGGCCAGGGCTCGCTGTTCCATCCCTCGTTTGCCGGCGTCAGCCTCGGCCTGCTGCACGGCGCCCAGCCGGACGCCTTCGTCGTCTGCCACGAACCGACCCGCACGCAGATGCGCAACGTCCAGCACCCGATCCCGACGATCCGCGAGGTCATCGACGCCACCGTCTATTGCGGCAAGTTGACCAATCCGGCGATCATCTGCGTCGGGATCGCGATCAACACCGAGAAGCTCGACGAGGCCGAGGCCAAGGCCCTCTGCAAGGAGATCGCGATCGAACACGGCGTGCCGACGACCGATCCCGTGCGCTTCGGCGTCGAGGGCATCGTCGAACGCGTGATCAGGGAGTTCCACGCGCAATGAAGGGCGACCTCACCGTCTCCGTCGAATCCTGGCCGATCGCCGGCGGTTTCACGATTTCCCGCGGCACCAAGACCGAGGCGACCGTCGTGGTCGCCGAGATCCGCACCGGCGCCCATCTCGGCCGCGGCGAGTGCGTGCCCTATGCCCGCTACGGCGAAACCGTCGAGGGCATCCGTAACGAGATCGCCGGCCTTGCCGACAAGGTCGCCCACGGCCTGAGCCGCGAGGAGCTGGCGACGCTCCTGCCGGCCGGAGCGGCCCGCAATGCGCTCGATTGCGCTCTCTGGGACCTGGAAGCCAAGGAAAAGGGCAGGAGCGTTCGCGAACTCGCCGGCCTTTCCGTGCCGAAGCCGCTGGTGACCGCCTATACGCTGAGCCTCGGCACCCCGGACGCGATGCGCGAGGCCGCGCGGAAAGCCGCCCATCGCCAGCTGCTCAAGGTCAAGCTGGGGGGTGACGGCGATGCCGAACGGATCGCCGCCGTGCGCGAGGGCGCGCCGAACGCGCGTGTGATCGTCGACGCCAACGAAGGCTGGTCTCCGGCCGATATCGAGACGCTGCTGGCGGCCTGCGCCGACGCCGGCGTCGAGCTGGTGGAACAGCCGCTTCCCGCGGATGCCGACGAGGTGCTGGCCAACATCCACCGGCCGATCACCGTCTGCGCCGACGAGAGCATCCATGACCGCGCCAGCCTGACCGGACTGTCGGCGCGCTATGACGCGATCAACATCAAGCTCGACAAGACCGGCGGCCTGACGGAGGCGCTGGCCCTGTCGAAGGCCGCCCGCCAGGACGGCATCAAGGTCATGGTCGGCTGCATGTTGGCGACGTCGCTCGCCATGGCGCCGGCGATGCTCATCGCCCAGGACGCAGAATGGGTCGATCTCGACGGCCCGCTCCTGCTCGCCCGCGACCGCCAGCCCGGCCTGCGCTACGAGGGCAGCGAGGTTTTCCCGCCCGAGCCGGGCCTGTGGGGGTGAGGGGCGGTCCGCGTTAGCGGACGAAACGCATCGCGTTTCGAGCCCCGAACGCGCGAGGCTCAAAGCCGAGCGCCGGAAAGGCGGTCCGCTTTAGCGGATGAAACGCATCGCGTTTCAAGCCCCGAACGCGCGAGGCCCAAAGCCGAGCGCCGGAAAGGCGGTCCGGGTCGGCTGACCGACCAAAATGCCTGCTGGCGCTTAAACACCCCAGCCCCTCCCCCCGGGAGCCGCTCGCCCAAGCCCCGGCCCCGCGCGCGCTCACCGCCGCCTCAGCGACAGGACCAGGACGATCCCGCCAAACGCGGCCATGATGGCCATCGCCGCGTAGCCGCCCACGCCGTAGCTACGGTAGAGCGGACCGGCGATCAGCGTCACCAGCCCGGTCATCAGGCCGTAGACGGTGAAATACAGCCCCTGCGCGCCGCTCGAATGGCGCTCGGGCGCGGTCTCGGTCAGATAGTTCATCGTGGCCAGATGCGTTGCCCCGAAGGTCAGCGCGTGCAGCATCTGGATCGGGAAATAGGCGGCGATCGGCCAGACCCAGGCCATCAGCGTCCAGCGCACCAGCGCCGCGCCGACCCCGAGCGCGAACAGGCCGCGCACGCCGAGCACCGCGAGCACGCGCCCCGACGCGGCGAAGAGGCCGACCTCGACCAGGACACCGACCGCCCATAACAGGCCGACGGTGGACGCCGGAATGCCCTCCGCGACCCAGCTTATCGAGCCGAACGCGTAGTAGAAGGCGTGGCTCGCCTGGATCAGACCGGATCCGACCAGAACCCCGGCGAAGGCGGGCTGGCGCAGCAATCCGTAGAGCTCCGAGATCGGGGGCCGCGTCGCGCGGACGCGTTCCCCAGGTGGTTCCGAGGAATGATCCCTGGACGGCAACGCCAGAGCGGCGATCGCGGTCAGCACGGCGGCGACATTGATCGCGACGAGCGCCCCCGGCCCGCCGGCGCGCGCGACGATGGCGCCGCCGACGATATTGGCGGCGATGAAGGACAGCGAGCCCCACAGTCTGATCCGACCGTAGTCGACCGCGTAGAACCGGGCGCCGCGCATGGCGGTCGCCTCGGTAATCGGCGTCAGCGGGTTGAGGAAGATCGAGACCAGCGCCGTCACCAGCGCGATGGACCAGAACGTGTTGGCGAGGTGATAGCCGAAATAGACGACGGCGGTGGCAAGCGAGAACAGCGCGATTGCGGTCCGCCGCGCCGGCAGCCGATCGGCGAGATATGTCATCGCCGGCGTCGCGCCGAGACGAACGGCCATGGGAATCGCGAGAATCACGCTAATCTGCGTGGCTGAAAGGCCGCGTGATTCGATCCACAGCGGCAAATAGGGCAGTTGTAGGCCGAGTATCAGAAACAGGGTCGTGTAGTAGAGCGACAAGCTCCAGGTGAAGCGCTTCCGGTCCATGACAACGACACCGCGGGCAGCCATCCATGACGACATCCGATGACAAGCCGGCCGTGCCGGCCGCCAGTTCGGGCGCGGGACGGGATATAGCCCACGTGCTGGATCCGGACTACGAGGCAATTCTCGCCGCGGTGACCGAAACCGCGCGCGGGCGCTGGTTCCTCGACGAATATGCCCGCCGCAACCGCACCGCCGACACCCGCGCGCTCCTCTCCGCGCTGCAGCGCCTGGAAAAATCCATCGCCCGTCCGGCGGCGCAAGTGTCCGCCCACGCGCCGGCGTCAGAGTCTGACGCGATCGCACGGGACCTCGAAGCCCTCAAGGACACCCTTCGCCGCGCCCGTATCGAGATCGCGGCAGTGCCGCGCTACAACGAAGACGGCGCGCTGCGCCGCAGCGCAGACGCCGTCGACTTCGCGAGCGAGTCCGAGAGTGGCAAAGCGGCGGCCCTGCTGGCGCACGAGGCCGCCGAGCGCATCCAGGAAGCCGTCTGGAACCTTCGCGAAAGGCAGGTTTCCGCCGAGCTTTGCGACAGGATCGACCGCCACGCCGTCGATATCCAGGCCGCCGCCCGCAACGCCACCGTCGCGTTCAAGGGCATGGATGCGATGGGACGCGCCCTGCGCCAGCTCGACATCGGGATCGCCGCCCTCCTCGATACGGTCTCCGCGCAAGCCGAACCGCAGGTAGAACCGGAAACGCCCGACATCTTCGCCGAGGACCCGGCCGTCGGCCGCTTCCTGGAGGATTTCGAGGATATCGAGATCGTCGATGTGACCGAGGTCGAATGGCACGGCGACGACGACCTGGAAGACCCCGTACAGCCGCGGGAGCATCCAGTCGGCACGATGGCCGGGCAAGCCGGCGACCTGGCGTTCGACGAAACCGATCCGGTCGCGCCGGCAGGCGGCGCGGATCCGGGCGAAACGTCCGCGACCGCAGGCTCCGCTCCGGAAACCCCTGCCGTCATGCCCCCCGACGCGGAAGACCCCACATTGCCGGAATCGGGCGATGGCCGACACGGCGCGCCGGCCGGAGCCGCCACCGATGCCGGCCCCGCAGCAGACCCCGATACCAACAACGTCCAGACGATACCCGCTCAGCCCGCCGCCAAGGCGCACGGGCCCGGCGAGCCGCCGGCCGACCTGGCCGGCCTGACCTTCGATCAGAAGATGATCCTGTTCAGCTAGGGCGTGCTGGCTTTCGGCCCCGTGCTCACGAAACGCCGACGGCGCGGGCGAACACGGTCGGATCGGCGTTGCCGCCGGACAGCACGACTGCGATCGTCCTGCCCTTCGTCTCGACCTTGCCCGACAGGACGGCGGCGAGCGCCACCGCGCCGCCCGGTTCCACCACCAGCTTCAGTTCGCGCCAGGCGAAGGCCACCGCCGCCAGCGCCTCCTCGTCGCTGACCGCGAGACCGCCGGCAACGCGTGACCGGTTGACCTCGAAGGTCAGCGCGCCGGGCTGGTTGGCGAGCAGCGAATCGCAGATCGAGCCGGATTTCTCCGGGTTGCGTTCGCGATGGCCCGACCGGAACGAGCGGGCGTGGTCGTCGAACCCTTCCGGCTCCACGGTGATCACGGACGTCGACGGCGACAGGCTCTTCACCGCCAGCGACACGCCCGCCGTCAGGCCGCCGCCGCCGCAGGGAACGAGGACGGTGTCCGGCTCGAAGCCCATCTCGCCGGCCTGGCCGACGATCTCGATGCCGGTGGTCCCCTGCCCGCAGATCACGCCGGCGTCGTCATAGGGCGCGACGAACACGCCGCCGGTCTCCGCCACCACGTCGGCGGCGATCGCGTCGCGGTCGCCCGTCGCCCGGTCGTAGGGCACGACGCGCGCGCCGTAGGACTCGGTGCGTTCGCGTTTCAGGCGCGGCGCGTCCTCCGGCATGATGATCGTCGCCGGCACCCCGAACAGGGCGGCCGCGGCGGCGACGCCCTGCGCGTGGTTGCCCGACGAGCACGTGACGATGCCCTGCTCGCGCTGCGCGCTGTCGAGGCCGGCAATGGCGTTATAGGCGCCGCGAAACTTGAACGATCCCGTCCGCTGCAGCGTTTCCGGCTTCAGCAGCACCGTTCCGCCGGTCAGTGCGTCGAGCACCGGCGAGCGGATCAGCGGCGTCTTGACGGCAACGCCCGCAAGCCGCTCGGCGGCGGCCTGGAGATCGTCGAAGGACGGTATCGATGTGATGCCCGGGTTCATGGCCTATGGCTCCGTGCAGGCCCCGAGCGGGAGCCTACACCAACCTGCGCCGGCGGCAAGCCGCCTCAGCACCCCCCTCAGCACGCCCCCTCAGCACGCCTCGGCCAGCGACCCGTTGGCGGCCTCGATCCGGTCGACGAAGGCCGCCGCGCTCGTTTTCCAGTTGAACTGGAGCGCGCGCGCCCGGCACGCCTCGCGCGGGATATCGAGCGCGGCAAGGGCGGCGGCCCTGAGATCCTCGTCCAGGACACCCGCCCCGGACTCGCCGATCACGTCGATCGGCCCCAGAACCGGGAAGGCGGCGACCGGCACGCCGCACCCCATCGCCTCGATGGAGACGAGGCCGAGCGTGTCGGTCCGGCTCGGGAACACGAACACGTCGGCGGCCCGGTAGAGCTTCACCAGATCCTCGCCGAGATGCACGCCGAGAAACTTCGCGTCCGGATAGCGTCGCTCCAGCTCGGCGCGCTGCGGCCCGTCGCCGACGACCACCTTGGTGCCCGGAAGATCGAGCTCGAGGAATTTGTCGATGGTCTTTTCCACCGCGAGACGGCCGACATACAGGAAGATCGGTCCGGGGAAACCGAGCCGCGCCGGCTCGCCGGGGCAGAAGACGTCGGTATCGATGGCGCGCGGCCAGATCGCCGTCTTGGTGAAGCCGCGCCCCTTGAGCTCGTCGGCCAGTCGCGGCGTGGAGACCAGCGTCGCCAGGCCGGCATTGTGGAAGCGGCGTAGCCACGCATAGGCGAGATCGGGCGACACCGGCAGGCGCCGGGCCAGATATTCGGGAAACCGGGTGTGGAAACTCGTCGTGAAGCCGATACCCTCACGCCGGCACCAGCGCCGCGCCGCAATGCCGATCGGCCCTTCGGTGGGAATATGGACGTAGTCGGCATCCGCCGCCGCGATCCGGCGGCCGACCTCGCCGGGCGCGCACAGCGCCAGCTTGATCTCGCTGTAGGTCGGCAGCGGCAAGGTCGGGAAGCCCTCCGGCGAAACGACCTCGATCTCCAGCCCGAAGGCCGGCGTCTCCCGGCGCAGCCGGTCGAGCACCCGGACCACGCCGTTGACCTGCGGATGCCAGGCATCGGTGGCGAGAACGAGACGTTTCATGGATGACGCCACAGCATGGACCATACCTCAGGCCGCCGCCTGCTCGGGGCCGAGCTCGGCGGCTGTCATGGTGCCGAGAACGACCGGCCAGTGGATGATCTCCAGGGTGCCGTCCTCGCGCTCGGCGAGCGCCGTGCAGCTCTCCACCCAGTCGCCGCAGTTGAGGTAGCGCACGCCGTCCATCATGCGGTCGGCGGGATGATGTATGTGGCCGCAGACGACGCCGTGAACGTCGATGCTCGCGGCTTCCGCCGCCAGCGCCTGCTCGAATTCGCCGATGAAGTTGACGGCGTTCTTCACCTTCAGCTTCAGCCAGGCCGACAGCGACCAGTACGGGAAGCCGAGTTTCCGGCGCACGTAATTGAAATGGGTGTTGCAGGTCAGCGCGAAGGCGTAGCCGACATCGCCGAGCATCGCCAGCCAGCGGGCATAGCGGACCACCACGTCGAATTCGTCGCCATGGATGACCAGCAGCTTCTCGTCGTTGGCGGTCGTGTGGATGGCCCGGCGCATCACCTCGATGCCGCCGAAACGGGTGCCGATATATTCGCGCAGGAATTCGTCGTGGTTGCCGGGCACATAGACAAGCCGGGTGCCCTTGCGGCCCTTGCGCAGCAGCTTCTGAATGACGTCGTTGTGCTGCTGCGGCCAGTACCAGGTGCGCTTCAGGCGCCAGAAATCGATGATATCGCCGACCAGATAGATCGTCTCGGCGTCGTGGTGCTTGAGGAAATCGAGAAACAGTTCGGCTTGGAAACCCTTGGTTCCCAGGTGCAGGTCAGAGATGAATAGGCTCCGGTAGGTCCTGGCCTTGAGCTGCCGGCTCACGGTAATACTCGCCCCGTTCTCGTCGCCCCACGCGCTTGTGGCATCATTAATATGATTCACTTGGCACGATTATGACGGGGCGTCACAGGTTCGCAATATAGCGGAAATCCGGATCCCGTGAAATCCGCCGCGCACCGCTTCCGCCCCTTGCGACCGCCTCCGACTTGGCCGTAAACCCCTGGGTGCAAGCAACAGGAAGGGAAACGGAATGGATCTGGGTATTGCGGGTAAGCGCGCCATCGTCTGTGCCTCGAGCCGGGGTCTCGGACGCGCCTGCGCCGAGGCGCTGGCGGAAGCGGGATGCGAGGTCGTCATAAACGGTGTCGATCGCGACCGTCTCGAGCGCGTCGCCGGCGAGATCGCGCAAGCCACCGGCGCCAAGGTGGTCCCGGTGGCCGGCGACGTCAGCCTGCCCGAAACCCAGGCGGCCCTGCTCGCCGCCTGCGCGGATCCCGACATCCTGGTCAACAACAATGGCGGCCCGCCCCTGAAGGATTTCCGCGAGCTCGACCGCGAGGCGATGCTGAAGGGCACGGTCATGAACATGGTCACGCCGATCGAGCTGATTCAGAAGGTGATCGATCCGATGGCCGAGCGCGGCTTCGGGCGCATCGTCAACATCACCTCGTCCTCGGTGCTGGCCCCGATTCCCGGCCTCGATCTGTCGAGCGGCGCCCGCGCCGGCCTCACCGCCTTCGTCTCCGGCGTCGCGCGCAAGGTCGCCGACCGCGGCGTCACCATCAACAACCTGCTGCCGGGCATGTTCGACACCGACCGCCTGCGCGCCACCCACGGCCCGCGCGCCACCGCGGCGGGCAAGACGGTCGACGAGATCGCCGCCCAGCGCATGGCGACGATTCCCGCCGGCCGCTTCGGCGATCCCGCCGAGTTCGGGCAGACCTGCGCGTTCCTGTGCTCGGTCCACGCCGGCTACATGACCGGCCGCAACATCCTGCTCGACGGCGGCTTTTTCGACGGAACGTGGTAACGGCGCGGGGTCCCGCGTCAATCAGGCCGCGAGGTGATCTGCCAGGATCACCCCGCCGATAGCGATCAGGGCGATGCCGCCGACGACCTCGGCGGCTTTGCCGACGCGCTGGCCGAGGAAGCTGCCCGCATAGGTCCCGATGGCGGTCATCGCCATCGTCGTAAGGCCGACGGCGATCACCACGACGACGATCTGCACCTCCAGAAAGGCCAGCGACACCCCCACCGCCATCGCATCGATGGAGGTGCCCACGGCGGTCGCGAACACGGTCCATCCGGTCCGCTCCGGCAGGCCGGATGGCCCGGCGCCTGGCCCAGCGTCTGACGCGGCGTCTGACGCGGCGGCCGGCCGCGCGAGGGCGTGGACTATCATCCGCCCGCCCACGCCGGCCAGCAGGCCGAACGCGACCCAGTGATCGATCGCGCTGATATGCCGGTGGGCGGCCACGCCGAGGACCCAGCCGATCAACGGCGCGACCGCTTCCACGGCTCCGAAGATCGCGCTGGTGCGCAGAACGCGCGCCCACCCGGACCGGACGCCCCACGCCGCGCCTGGCGCCGCCCCCTGCCCGAGGCTCGCGACGAAGGCGTCGATGGACATCCCGATGGCGAGTATGCCGATGGAGATCGGGGACATGGAAAGCTCCGGAGGGTGATGGGTGGCGGGCCGCGGCGATGGCTCCCGCACACATAGGAAAATTTCCGAAAACGTCAACCAAAACAATATCTTAGCTATTAAGACTTAGTCTCATTCAAACGGTGACCGCCGATCGGAAGCGCCCTGCCCGGATCGCTGTCCGGATCGGTGCCCGAATCGGTGCAGGGACCGCCGCTTGCGCACCGTCGCTCCGGTGCTACTGTTTAACCGATTGAATAACGCCGGGCGGCGCTTTCCCGACCGTCGTTACGGCGACGTTTGGGTTTATCCCGCGATTCGATGGGAGGGCGACGATGAAGGCGCACCTTGTCGGCAGCGGCATCGCCTCGCTCGCCGCGGCCGCCTATCTCATCAAGGACGGCGGCTGCCTCGCCAACAACATCACCGTCTACGAAGCCGGCCCGTCGCTGGGCGGCGCCATGGCGATGTCCGGCGGGCCGGGCACGGGCTACGTGCTGCCGACCGGCCGCGTCTTCGAACGGGAATACCGCTGCGCCTTCGAGCTGTTCTCCCTGGTCCCCTCCGCCAGCGACCCGCAGCGGTCCATCGAGGACGAGATCCTGGAGTTCAACGAACGCCACGGGTACGACGACCGCCTGCGCATCATCGACCGCGACGGGGCCGTCGTTCATTCCGACCGATTCGGCCTCAGCGTCCGCAACCGGGCCGATATGCTCAAGCTCGCACTGACGCCCGAGCAGTTCCTGGACGGCAAGTCGGTCTCGGATTTCTTCACCGACGACTTCTTCGACACCGAGTTCTGGATCCTCTGGACGACCCTGATGAACGCGCTGCCGCAGCACAGCGCGATCGAGTTCAGGCGGTTCATGTACCGCTTCCTGCACATCCTGCCGGAACTGTCGACGATGAAGACCATCCTGCGGACGCGGTTCAACCAGTACGACGCGATCATCGGTCCCATCACCGACTGGCTGAAGAAACAGGGCGTGACCTTTCTCACCGGCGCGACGGTGACGGACGTCGAGTTCAAGTCGTCGCCGGCCGAGATCACCGCCAACTGGCTGGAATACCGCCACGACGGCAAGGATCTGAAGGTCGAGATCGGCGAGGACGACCTGGTCCTGGTGACCAACGGATCGCAGGTCTCCGACATGGCCGTCGGCTCCATGTCGCGACCGCCCGAACTGGCGCTCGCCGACGACTACTGGGCGCTGTGGAAACGGCTGGCGCTCGGCCGCCCGGCGTTCGGCCGGCCGCAGACCTTCTTCGGCGCGGCGCACGTGCCCGACACCAAGTGGTTCACCTACACGGTCACCACCAGGGATGCGACGTTCTTCGAGCTGATGACGGCGCTGACCGGCAGCGAGCCCGGGCGCGGCGGCCTGCTGACGTTCAAGGACTCCAACTGGCTGATCACGGTGGCGATCTTCCACCAGCCCGAATTCCTGAACCAGCCCGCCGACGTCATGGCCTGGTGGGGCTACGCGCTCTACCCGGACAGGGTGGGAGATTTCGTCGAGAAGCCGATGACGGCCTGCAACGGCGCCGAGATCCTCGAGGAGACGCTGCGCCACGCCGGCTTCGGCGATCACGTCGAGACGATCGTCGGTACCTCGACCTGCATTCCCTGCCTCCTGCCCTATGCCGGCAGCGTCTGGATGGCGCGCGCGCGTGGCGACCGGCCGGACGTCGTTCCCGAAGGATCGACGAATTTCGGCTTCATCGGGCAGTTCTGCGAGATCCCCGACGAGGCCGCCTTCACCATGGAATACGCGGTGCGCTCCGCCAGGCTCGCGGTCGCGACCCTGCTGCGTCTCGATGACAGGCCGCCGCCGATCTACCAGGCCCATCACGACCCGGCCGTGCTCGAACGGGTGATCGGCGTTCTGTCCTGACGCCGCCTGTACCGGCAGCGAAAAGCACATTTTCCGACGCAAGGGCACGTTAGCGGGCCGGAACGCCGACCTGCTGCTTGCGGCGGGGCGGCCGATCACCGATGATCCGGCCCGATTTTCACAAAAGACCACGTCTTAAGAGGAATACACCTATGAAACTCGTCCGCTTCGGCCCCTCGGGCAGCGAAAAGCCCGGTATCGTCGCCGCCGACGGCTCGATCCGCGACCTGTCTTCGGTGGTCGACGACATTTCCGGCGCCGTGCTGTCGCCCGCCGGGCTCGACCGCCTGCGCGCCATCGACCCGACGACGCTGCCCGCCGCGCCCGCCGGCGCGCGCCTCGGCTCCTGCGTGCCGATGCCTTACAACTTCCTGGCCGTCGGCCTGAACTACGCCGACCACGCCGCCGAATCCGGCATGCCGATCCCCAAGGAGCCGATCCTGTTCAACAAGGCGCCGACCTCGATCAGCGGCCCCGACGACGACGTCGTGCTGCTGAAGGACTCGGCCAAGTCGGACTGGGAGGTCGAGCTCGCCTTCGTCATCGGCACCGAGGCCTTCAACGTGCCCGCCGAGAAGGCCCTCGACCACATCGCCGGCTACTGCATCTGCAACGACGTCTCCGAGCGCTTCTGGCAGATCGAGAGCACCGGCCAGTGGGTCAAGGGCAAGAGCGGCCCGACCTACGGTCCGGTCGGCCCCTGGCTGGTGACCGGCGACGAGATCGCCGACCCGCAGGCACTGGCGATGACCCTCGACCTCAACGGCAATCGCATGCAGACCGGCTCGACCGAGACCATGATCTTCGGCGTCGTCGAGCTGATCGCCTACATCTCGCGCTTCATGAAGCTGGTGCCCGGCGACATCATCACCACCGGCACCCCGCCCGGCGTCGGCATGGGCATGAAGCCGCCGGTCTTCCTGAAGGCCGGCGACGAGATGGTCCTCACCGTCGAGGGCCTCGGCCAGCAGCGCCAGAAGGTTGTTGCCGCCTAATCGACGGGCTCCGGCCCCTCCACGTCATGCCCGGGCTCGACCCGGGCATCTCGTGCCACACGCCCGAGATTGCCGGGTCACGCCCGGCAATGACGGGATGGGGCGGGCTTGCGGCTCCACCGTGCCGCTCAGGAAAGCGGCTCTCCGCCCCCCCCCCCGCAGCGAAAGTCCGCGGCGAGGGGTGGCGAGCGGGACGCGTCGCCTACGCCACCCGGCCCGTCAGATACGGCCCGGTCGACAGTTCCGACCATCCGCCGAGCTGCGTCACCGCCGAGGCATAGGACTCGGCGATCTTCGCGGTCTGCGGCGATTGCGCGGCCAGATCGGCCACGACGGCCGTGGCCGCCTTCTTCGCCGCCTCGATCACCACGGGCGACCAGCGCGTGAACCGGACGTGATCGGTCTTGCGCAGTTTCCGGACCGCGGCGCCGTTCATCCAGTCGGCTTCCGCCAGCCCCGCCGACGCCTCCGCCGCGCAGGCCGTGGCGACGATCGCGCGCAGGTCCGGATCCAGCTTGCCGAGCGCTTTCGTCGAGACCAGCGCCTCGCCCGTGCCGTTCGGCTTGTTGAAGCTCGGCCACAGGTAGTACGGCGCGACCCGGTCGAAGCCCAGCGCGACATCGGAGAACGGCCCGAGGAACTCGACCGCGTCGACGACGCCCGATTCCAGCGCGCCGAAGATCTCCCCGGGCGGGATCGCCACCGCGTTCATCTTCAGCCGCCGGAACACCTCGCCTCCCAGGCCGGCCGCCCGGATGTTGAGGCCGGCGAGATCGTCGAGCGTCTTCACCGGCCGCTTGAACCAGCCGCCCATCTGGAACCCGGTGTTGCCGGCCATGAACGGCTTCACCCCGAACGGCGCGTAGAGCTCGTCCCACAGCGCCTGCCCGCCGCCGTGTTCGACCCAGGCGACGTGCTCCGGCGGCGTCAGGCCGAACGGCACGGTGGTGAAGAACACCGCGCCGGGCACCTTGCCCTGCCAGAAGAACGCGGCGGTGTGGCCCATCTCGGCGGCACCCTGCGACACCGCGTCGAACACGCCGAAGGCCGGCACCAACTCGCCCGCGGCGAAGAGGTCGACGGTCAGTCGCCCGCCGCTCAGGCGCGCGATCCGCTCGGCAAGGCGCGCCGCGCTGACGCCCGGCCCCGGCAGGTTCGCCGGCCAGGAGGTCGCCATCTTCCATTTGACCAGCCCCTGCGAGAGGGCGGGCGTCGAAAGCGTGACGGCGGCGCCGGCGGTGGCCGCCCCCGCCGCGCCGAGCGCCTGGCGGCGCGTAAGGGTCTGTTTCGTCATGGTTGCACTCCAGTCCTGGCGCCCCACACGGCATGGAAGTGGTGGACCGGCCCGTGGCCGTGGCCGATGGAGATCCGGTCCGCCGCCCTGAGCGCGTCCGTCAGATAGGCCTTCGCCCCCTCGACGGCGTGTTCCAGCGTCAGGCCGCGGGCAAGGCCGGCGGCGATGGCCGACGACAGCGTGCAGCCCGTGCCGTGCGTGTTCTCGGTGGCAATGCGCGGCGCAGCCAGACGCGTGACGCCCGCGGCCGTCACCAGCAGGTCGACCGACTCCGCGCCGGTGCCATGCCCGCCCTTCATCAGCACGGCCTTCGGTCCGAGCCCGAGCAGGCGCGCGCCCTGGTCGCGCATCTCGTCCTCGGTGGCCGCCTCTTCGCAGTCGAGCAGCCTGGCCGCCTCGGGCAGGTTGGGCGTGACGACGAGCGCCATCGGCACCAGGTCGGCACGCAGGACGGCGATCGCCTCCTCGCGCAACAGCACGTCGCCGCTCTGGGCCACCATCACCGGATCGAGCACGATGGTCTCGACGTTGTGGGCGGCGAGCCCTTCGGCGACGGCGCGGATCGTGTCGGGCTGGCTCAGCATGCCGATCTTCACCGCGTCGACGGCGAGGTCGGAGAAAACCGCGTCGATCTGCGCGCGCACGAATTCCGGCGGCACGTCGTGGATGCCCGTCACCCCGCGCGTGTTCTGCGCGGTCAGCGCCGCGATCACCGAGGCGCCGTAGACGCCGAGCGCGGAGAAGGTCTTGAGATCGGCCTGGATGCCGGCGCCGCCGCCCGAATCCGAGCCCGCGATGGTGACCGCGATCGCCGTCATGTCGTTTGCCTCGCTGAAATCGCCGTATCGACCGTGGCGCGCAGGGCGCGCGCGGCCGCGTCCGGATCGTCGGCCATGAAGATCGCCGAGATGATCGCCACGCCGTCTGCCCCGGCCGCGATCACCGGGGGAATGCGCTCTTCGGTGATGCCGGCGATGGCGCACACCGGCATGTCGGCCTTGCGGGCGCGCACGCGCGCCACGAGCGCCTTGAGCCCGTCGATGCCGACCGGCGGATCGGGATTGTCCTTGCTCTCGGTCTCGAACACGCCGCCGATGGCGACGTAGTCGATCGCCCCCATCGGCGCGGCATCGACATGCGCCGCGTTCTTGATCGTGAGCCCGATGATCGCGTTGGGGCCGAGCTGGCGGCGGGCGTCGCGCGCGTCCATGTCGTCCTGGCCCAGATGCACGCCCTCGGCTTCGGCCGCCAGCGCCACGTCGACCCGGTCGTTGATCAAAAGCGGCACGCCGGAGCCGCGCAGGGCGGCATGGATCGCCCGCGCCTCCGCCACGAAATCCCGTGTCGATCCGGTCTTGTCGCGGAGCTGGATCAGCGTCGTGCCGCCGCTGGCCGCGGCGGCGGCCAGGCCGGCGAGATCGCG